>CAZUJC010000007.1:0-1479 GCA_964620245.1 uncultured Pseudomonadota bacterium
GCTCATGGGCTTAAAAAATGGAAAACGTTCTATGCGCTTTAATTTTCGATAAAGGGCGGCGATAGATTCAGGATGGGCTCCCAGTTCATTTGCGAACTCTTTTAATCGATCTCCTTGTGACAATAAAGTGCTCAGCCATTCGTGATGATACCGCGCTGTAATTAAGTAAGCGGCTTCAAGTGCTGTTGCGTGCAAATTAAGTTCTTCTTGCAGCGAAAGAATATCTTCAACTTGAACCGCATTATACGGAATTGAAATTTCAACATCGGGTGTTGCACCGCGCCGCCGGGTTGATGCAGGATCGAGCGAAAAAAGTGCAACTTTTTGTGGAAATAATGTTTTAAGTCCTTTAACAAAAGAGTGGGAACCTTCTTTTCGTGCTTGCAGCCCATATTCACTGTGCATATCAAAAATTAAATTCACCGCTTGATCATATTTAATAAGTCCCGCAAGAACGAGACGAGTTAAAAATGTTTTTCCAGTTCCTGTTTTTCCAAAAATACCGTTACTGCGTTCGGTCAAGCGTTCAAGGTTGAGACACACCGGTGTGTCCATATCAAGCGGGCAACCAATATTAAAATAGGGAGTGTGCTGATCGTTTTCGTCGCCAAAGATGAGGGCAATATCTTTTTTTTGTGCATCATAAATTGCTGCAAAATGAGGCGGAATTGTTTTTACCGGTACAACACGATTGTCAGTGGTGAGCATGAGCATAGGTTTAATTTGTGCAGTTGCGTACATATTTTTTCGCGCAATAGTTTTTGCAAGAAATTGTTCATTTTCTGTTGGTGGAAAAAGCAAAATGTCAGGATGAGTGACTGCGAGTGATAAATCGGTAATGAGTGAAAAAAAAGTGTGATGTTTGCCAGCGATGCACACAAATTTGCCGGTTTTGATCTCTTCAAGGTCGGCTTGATTGCTAATTCGCATTAACAATCCTTGGGTGAGTGTACCCGAAATAACATGCCCCAGTAATTTTTTCATATTACTCGTTTAATAACAATAACGCTTTTGTACGATTAATTTCTAAAATGCCACCGGGTGTATCAAATGTTTCTTGTTTTCCATTACTCATGCAGACGGTAACTGGCTGGTGTGGTGATACTAACAAAATAGTTGGTGCATGGCCACGCTGAATGACAAAATTACCAATTGGTGTGTTTACTTCGAGCCATGAAATGGCAAGTTCTTTTTTTTGCAGAGGACTGATGATGGTAAATTGCATGATTTACCTCACAGTTTTTTTGATTTTTGTTCAGCTTGTTCTAAAGTTCCTACCATATAAAAAGCCTGTTCGGGTAAAAAGTCATAATGCCCATTAATAATTTGTTCAAAGTCGTTAATTGTTTTTTCAAGAGGAACATATTGACCAGGAATACCGGTGAACGATTCAGCAACAAAAAATGGTTGCGTTAAAAATTTTTGAATTTTCTTTGCACGATTAACAAGCAATTTATCTTCATCTGAAAGTTCATCCAT
>CAZUJC010000007.1:1579-3805 GCA_964620245.1 uncultured Pseudomonadota bacterium
TAGACTGCTTGAATTGAGGTGATCGAACCGTTAATGGTATTTGCAATTCGTTCTTGAAATGCACCAAGTTCTGAAGCAAGCGTTGGTTGATAGCCAACCGCAGAAGGAAGACGACCAAGAAGTGATGAAACTTCTGATCCTGCTTGAACTAAGCGAAAAATATTATCAACAAAAAGTAATACATCTTTTTTATCTTTATCGCGGAAATATTCGGCCATGGTAAGACCGGTTAGACCTACACGAAACCGCGCACCAGGAAGTTCGCCCATTTGGCCAAACACTAACGTTGCTTTATCAAGAACGCCCGATTGACTCATTTCGATCCAGAGTTCATTTCCTTCACGGGTTCGCTCACCAATACCGGTAAAAACTGAAACACCACCATGTTCTACCGCAATGTTACGAATCAATTCGGTAACAATAACTGTTTTGCCAACACCAGCGCCACCAAAAAGACCAATTTTTGAACCTTTTAAATAGGGGCACAGTAAATCAATAACTTTAATTCCGGTTTCTTGAATTTCGTTGGTGATTTTTTGTTCAACTAATGGTGGTGGATCGCGGTGAATCGGCCAGCGCAACGTGTTTACTAACGGTTCTTTGGCATCGAGCGGTTCACCAAGCACATTAAATACGCGGCCTAAAACTTGTTTGCCTACGGGCACTTCAATCGGTTTTCTTGTATCGATGACGGTAAGACCGCGTGCAATATTAGTAATATCTTCAAGCGCAATGCAGCGTACAATGCCGTCACCTAAATGTTGCACAACTTCGAGTGATGCAGTTGTTTCAGGATTACCATTGTGTCCTGGAATAATAATTTTGAGCTCATTTAAAATATGTGGTGTTGTTTCTTGTGAAAATTGTGCATCAATGATGGTATTGGTAACGCGTAACACAGTTCCGCGTTGTTCAGACGCACTGGGTGCTTTTTGGGTGGCCATGGAGCTCCTTGCTGCAACGCTCGTAATACATTAATCTGATAATAATTTAAGGCTAGTTTAAGCGTAGAAAGTTGTAAAGTATTATGTTTCAAGAAAAAAAAATTGTTGTCGCAACTCATAACCCTGGTAAGGCTCAAGAGTTCGTAATTCGATTGGCTCCCTATATTTCAACTGTTTTATTAGCAGATCTTGGCATCACTCATGATGTTGAAGAAACTGGTACGACGTTTGAAGAAAATGTGCTTCTTAAAGTTAATTACTATACTGCTGCTACTAAAATGCCAACATTGGCAGATGATGGTGGTTTATGTATCGATGTCTTAAACGGTGCCCCGGGAGTATATTCATCGCGATTTGCAGGAAAAGGTGCGCGAGATGAAGATAAAATTGCAAAAGTGCTTGAATGCATGAAAGAGGTTCCCGAAAATAAACGAACCGCATCGTTCGATGTTATTCTGGCGCTTGGCATTCCAGGTAAAGAACCAAAACTGTATTATGGAAAGTTACCGGGAATCATTACCTTTGAACCGCGAGGACCGCTCGTGCCAGGGTTGCCCTATAAAACTATTTTTTATGTGCCAGAGTTTGGTAAAACGTTGGCAGAGCTTGATAATGAACAGATCAAATATTTTGGCCATCGTGATCAAGCAATTGCAAAGCTTGTTGCCGATTTAGAGCTGCTTTAAAATTTTTTGAAATTAAATGATTGAATTTTGCTAATTCCTGCGTGTGCAGCTTTTTTTTCAAGCTCAGCTTTGGTGAGCAATCCTTCTTGTGCATTTGAATGACTAATGACGCTTGCGCTATTGAGCATTCCGTTTACCAATGCTTGCTCGATTGATTTTTTTTCTGCCAATGATGCAACAAAACATGAACCGAACGAATCACCTGCACCCACGGTGTTGGTTACGGTTATGGGAAAACTGGGGTGAAATAAAATTCTATTTTTTGTTGCAACATACACACCTTCAGCACCGTTGGTTACCACTACAATTGATGGTCCCTGATCAAGAATAGTTGCACAATATGATATGCAGTTAAATGTTTTAGAATGATTTTCCGATAACAAGTTTGGCAAATTTTCGTGTGAATTGATGATTTGTGCAGATCGGAGTGTTTCTTTTGGTAGTGTATGCATAAACTGTTCTGCTTCTTGAGCATTTAAAATGAGAATATCAAGAAATGGAAGTGATTCGAATAAAACAGTAGCGCCTTCTCCAAAAGCCAATTGACTGCCGCCAGGATTGGTAGCAATCGGTATAGTGAGTTCATGAGCTTTTTG
>CAZUJC010000007.1:3905-13369 GCA_964620245.1 uncultured Pseudomonadota bacterium
ATTGACTGCCGCCAGGATTGGTAGCAATCGGTATAGTGAGTTCATGAGCTTTTTGGGCAATAGTGCGCAAGAGTTTTGATGATTCACCACTGAGCGAGGTTACATAAAGTTGATTAAATTCATGCAACTGCGCAAGCGGCAACTGTGATTCTGTAAGTGTTGAATTAACGCCGCGATATACCAAAATGGTGCGTCGACCATCGGGTGCAGGGATGATGCACGAGATCCCCGTTGCTCCTGTAGAACTTGTTGAAACATATTTTGTGTATATGTGTTGCGCTTCAAGTTCTTTTTTGATCATGCGGCCTGCATCGTCGTTGGCAACTTGGCATACAATCGAAACATCAAAACCTAATCGTTTAAATGAAACTGCACTATTGGTGGCGCCTCCACCGATTGCTGATTCAATTTTTTCAATTTCAATTTTTGAATCGGCTTGAAGAATAATATAGGGCATGTTATGCAAATCAATAGTTCGCAAACTACTATTTATAAGATACATATCATGCGTGGCACCACCAATAGTGAGTAATTTCATTAACTATTTATCGTCCTCGTTCCAACTCAGGCATTAATACATGATTTAACACTTCTTTTGCATGATTTACCCAAATAACGATAATATCTTTAGTGATCTCTTCCTGGCCGATTAAATCGTTTTGGTTTTTAGTTGGTAAAATAACATGCGGTACACGATTTCGTTTAGCGGTGAGTATTTTTTCTTTCACACCACCAATCGCCATCACATCACCATGCAAATTAAGTTCACCAGTCATTGCAAATTGCGCATTAATTGGACGTTGTGTTAACGCAGAAAGAATCGAAGAAAGCATTGCAATTCCGGCCGAAGGACCATCTTTTGGGATGCCACCAGCTGGCACATGAATATGCAAATCGTAATGCGTAAACATTTTTGCATTGATGTTGAAATCTTTTGCATGGGTGCGCGCATAACTGAGTGCGGCTTGTGCCGATTCTTTCATCACGTTGCCCAGTTGCCCCGTTAAAATCAATCGTCCTTTTCCTGGCATTACTACCGCTTCAATACGAATCATTTCTCCACCGTATGAAGTCCATGCAAGACCGTTGGTGACACCAACTTGATGTTCTTTATTGACATCATCGTCGATGAATCGGCGCGGACCAATCAGATGCTCAAGATTATCGGTTCCAAATGCAATGACCTTCTCTTCTTCAACCAAACACCGCGCTGCTTTTGAACATAATTTACGAATTAATCGCTCAAGTTGACGTACGCCCGATTCGCGCGTGTAGTTAAGTATCAAGTCTTTTAATACATCATCATTGAATGAAAGATTGTGGTTTTCCAAGCCAGAGTCTTTAATTGCTTTAGTAATCAAATGCAAACGCGCAATATGGATTTTTTCTTCCATTGAATAGCCCGAAAGTTGAATAATTTCCATGCGATCGCGCAATGGTTCAGAAATGGTGTCAAGCGAGTTTGCCGTTGCAATAAAAATAACTTTAGAAAGATCAAATGGCACACCCAAATAATTGTCATGGAACGATTTGTTTTGTTGCGGATCAAGTACCTCAAGAAGTGCTGCTGAAGGATCGCCACGAAAATCGGCACCAATTTTATCAAGTTCGTCTATGATGATGACCGGATTGCTTGAACCAACTTTTCTAAATCCTTGAATAAAGCGGCCGGGCATAGCGCCAACATAGGTGCGGCGATGTCCACGAATTTCGGCTTCATCTTTAACACCACCAAATGAAACACGGAAATATTCACGCCCCAAACATTTTGCAATCGATTTGCCAAGTGAGGTTTTGCCGGTTCCTGGAGGCCCAAAAAAGCATAAAATTGGGGTATGCGAGTCTTCCTTTAGTTTACGAATCGAAATGAAATCGAGAATACGTTCTTTAATATCTTTAAGTCCGTAGTGATCTTGATCAAGAATCTCTTTTGCGTGCTTAATATCAAGATTATCTTCCGAAATTTTACCCCAAGGAAGCGCTAACATCCAATCAATGTAATTTCGAGTAACTGAAGCTTCCATTGAATCTGCAGCAGTTCGCTCCAGGCGATTTATTTGACGATTAATTTCGGTCAACGCTTCTTCTGGAATTGTAAGCGTTGCTAGTTTTGCGCGAATTGAATCGATATCTTCAACATCATCTTCACCAAGTTCTTTTTTAATCGCTTTCAATTGTTCACGCAAATAGAATTCTTTTTGCGATTTATTCATCGATTCGCGAGCGCGCGTTTTCACTCGCTCCTGAACTTCAGCAACTTCAAGTTCGCGGCTAAGATAAAGATAAATTGTTTCTAAAAATTCACGTAATGTTTCTTTTTCAAGCAGCATTTGTGCATCTTGTACCGATAAATTGAGATGTGACAGAATAAAATCGGCAATTTTTTGCGGATCGTTCATTTTTGAAAGAATGGTATGAAAATCGGGGCTAAATGTTTGTCCTGCACAATCCATCCGCTCAGTGAGTTCTTTTATGTTTTTGATTTGTGCAATTACTTCAGGACTTTCTGAGGTGTCTTCATGTTCAATAACGTCGATGCGTGAGCTTAAAATTGAGTTATGAGTTAATAGTTCGTTTGCTTTTGCTTTGTGTAATCCTTGAACCAAAACTTTAATTCCGCCTTCAGGAATTTTTACTAAACGCATAATTGATGCAACGGTGCCAACCATGAAAAGGTCTTGCATGCCGATTGCCATTTCTTGGTTTTCAAGTTGTTTTTTTGAAGCCAAGAGCATTATTAATTTTGAACCTTCAACTGCTTGTTGTACACCTTTGATAATCCGTTCATCCAACACTAAAAGTGGAACTATCATGTGTGGAAAAACCACCACGTCCATTGTTGGAATCACGGGGAGTATGTCAGGAATTGTTTCTTTAATATTTTTTGATGATAAGGTTTTCATTACACTCCCCCTTATTTATATTTTGCCCAAAACACCGTATACTTTCAGCGTTGCAATAAATTATTATGCGGCGTTATCCCGTATCCCTTTTACCTCAGTGTAGAATATGAGCAATTTTAAAAACAACAATTCTTGTGTGCCTGCTCTATCTTGCCTGTTTGAACATTCATTATTTCAGTTGGGTTGCTGGCACCTATGAAACTCACCTCAATTATTTTAAAGGAAGTTAACAAATCGTTTTGTGTGCTGGGTGCATCACAAAAATTGTTTATTGGGGTTAATGCCACATTTCAAAAAGGGAAAAAATACGGGATTTCCGGTATTTCCGGCTCAGGAAAATCAACACTGCTCAACCTTATTGCAGGCCTTGAGCAACCAAGTGGCGGCACTCTTGAATATAGACACAATGAAATTAAATTGCCGGTAATCGCACTTGAGCAGATGCGACAAAAATCGTTCGGGATCGTTTTTCAAAATGCGCATCTCATTTACCAACTTTCAGTTCGAGAAAATGTTGCATTGAAAGGATTTTTGGCCGGTTTGCAGCGCGAAACCGCCTACCATGAAGCTGATGAACTTTTGGTAAAACTTGGGCTTGAAGATAAAAAACATGATTTTCCTGCCACATTATCAGGTGGACAACAACAACGAGTTGCGCTTGCGCGCGCATTAATTTCTCGTCCCGATTTTTTATTGGCCGATGAACCAACAAGTGCACTTGATGTGCAGACTGGATCAGAAATTATATCACTTTTTTTAGAATATCAACGTACTTTTGGTATGGGCCTCATTATTAGTTGTCACGATCAACATATTTTAACACATATGGATGAGGTGTTAGAAATCAACAATGGGACTCTGCACGTACAAAAAAAGGACACGAAATGAATAGAGCCGAAATTAGAAAAAAAACAATACAAGTTGCCTCTTCTACAATGCTCAGTCGATTATTAGGTATGGTCCGCGAAGTTTTGATGGCAAATTATTTGGGTGTTGGCGCACTTGCTGACGCATTTCTGACCGCCTTTAAAATACCTAATTCACTGCGCAAAGTATTTGCCGAAGGTGCACTGAGTGCTGCATTGATGCCCACTTTTGTTTCAATTGGCACTAAGAATGACAAAAGTGCGGTTAATAGCCTCATGTCACTTTCCATGCTTATTTTTGAAGGAATTTTGTGCGGTGTATGCCTTCTTATTTTTTGGAAAGCTGAAACGGTAATTCGTTTTATTGTGCCCGGTTGGTATTGTGTTGCGCAACCGCCACAAGAGTTTAATTTTTTGGGTATTTCATTCATAGATCAGAGCATTGGTGCCTGTATGGCATTTTTTTCTGCAGGTCAACCAACTGAGCAAGCGGTTCTTGCGGTTTCTTTTTTGAGGATTTTGATCAGTTTCATCATTTTTTTATCAATGAGTGCGTTGCTTGCAAGTGCATTGCAATCGGTGCATAAATTTTTTGTGCCAGCTTTTGGACAAGTGCTGATTAATATTATTTTTATTGCAGGAATTTTGGTGTGCCTTGCCTATCAACTGCCAGTAACCTATTTGTGTTTTTTTATTTTACTGAGCGGTATTGCGCAATTTGTGTGGCACCTGTGTGCTTATTTCAATGCAGGTTTTTCATTCGGGACTATTACCGATTCCACGCGAATGGCAATGAAAAAAGTGCTTCACAAATTTATTCCGTGTTTGCTGAGCATGAGCGTTACTGAATTATTGTTATTCATATCAACTAGTGTTGCATCATTTTTGCCAGCAGGCTCAATTTCACTTATTTATTACGCAAATCGATTTATGGGAATCCCACTTGGGGTGTTTTCTCGCGCATTTTCTACTGTTTTGTTTCCATCATTTGCACGCGTGGGGAGCTATGCACACCGCAGATTGAGTTTTTATTTGTATGAAGCAGCAAAACTTATTTTTTGGGTGATGGTGCCCGTTTCATTATTGTTTGCATTTGTTGCACATAAATTGTTTTTGACGCTGTTTTTGTCAAATAAATTTACACTTGCACATGTGCATGAAGCAGGGACTATTTTAATGGTGTTTGTGATTGGATTATTTTTCTTTTCACTCAACCATATTTTGCTCAATTTGTATTATGCACTGCATGAAACACGCATTCCGCTGATTATTTCATGCATTGTTTTAGTTACCGATTTGTTGCTGAGCTATTTCATTTTAATGCCACTTTTTGGTGCGGCAGGAATTGCACTTGCAACGGTTTTGGTGAGCATGCTGCAAACGGCACTTTTTGCGTATGGGCTCTCTTATTTTTTTGGGTTTCAGTTGTATGGTGCTGCGTTTGCACAATTTGCATTGAAAAGTTTGGCGCAGTGTGTACTGCTCAGTTCACTGTTTGTGGTATGTTATTATGCGTTAGTTTTTTTCATAGAACATTTTTTTGCATATTGGGCTGCGCTTTTGCTTAATTCGATCGTATTTTGGGTATGGTTTGTACCATTTTCACTCATCTTTTTTGGTATACTCTTCAAGACGCGCAAAACGTTTGGTATTAAACTTTATTTTCTAGAATAAGGCAACTGATGAAACGAGAATTTTCTGCCGGAGTGGTTGTATTTTGTATGCGCAATAAGACAATTGAGTATTTACTGCTCCATTATGCATCGGGCCACTGGGATTTTCCCAAAGGGCATATCGAAAAAGGTGAGACAAAAAAAGAAACCGCGCTGCGTGAACTGAAAGAGGAAGCAGGGATTAGTGCTCAACTGTATGAAGGTTTTGAAGATTCGTTTGAATATTTTTTCAAAAACACAAAAACGTACGAACTGATCAACAAAACAGTCTATTTTTTTGTTGGAAAAACTGACACAAAACAGGTAACACTTTCACATGAACATATCGGCTACGAATGGCTTGAATATAACCAAGCACTCGAAAAAATTACGTACAAAAATGCCCAAGAATTACTGAAAAAAGCGCACAAATTTTTGCAAAACGTTTAATTATAGTTGTTGTTTGATAATTTTTTTACCAATTCGTGCAATTCTTTAAACGGATTTTGCTTAGTTTCTTCATTTTGCGTTAACCACAAGATTTTAATTTTATCTGTGCGCTTTTTAAATGCTTTTAAAAATTCTTGCGCTTTTTGCAAAGTTGGCTCATCTGCTTTTTCTTTTAATTTTGCTATATGTGCATGTGCATCATTTAGCAATTTTGTTTGTTCTTCTTCAAGAACCCAATTGTTTTCTTTTAAATACGCTTGATAGTCATCTAACGATGTGAAAAAATAATTTGTTTGTCTTATCATCTCAGTTGTATTAATAGTGCCCAATACTTTAGTTGCAAAATCGTAAAAAACATAATGGCCATTGGGGTTTGCCCCACGTGACAACTGAGAATAGTAACCTACGGAATTTTCTTTTTCGATAAGGTTCATTACATATCTAGTAAAAACGAGGGGTTTGCAAATTCTGTGCGATTTCATCACTTTATGAGCTATTTTTTCGTGACAAGAAATATTGTAGATTACCAACTGAGATTCATCGTGTATACAAACATCGTTGCCTTCTGATTTTTTAGAAAAAGTGATTGCAAGTAAATCGTTGTAAGATGCAGCTGCAAACGTGCTGTGCGCCCAATCCTTTCTAAAATAATCCAGTACATGGTCACCACTTGGTATTGAGATCATGCTGGTCGTAGGGAGTTCGGTACATTTAACTGAGCCATCTTTTTGACAATAAACACGCCAACTTTCCACGAGCTGATCAGATGGATTGTCTGGTCGATACAAAGAACTCATTTGACGTGTTATGAATAAATTTGAATTTTCATGTGGCTCAATCAAATCTTCATTTTTTGGTATTTTAAAAGTTGATTCTGTGCCATTTTCTTTGTTAAGAATTGAAACACTCGTATTATCTGTAGCAGGGATTATTTTGAATTTGTTTTTTTCCAATTGTGCGGGATAGATTCCTTGTTGATTGTTGACAAAAAAATTAATTGTTTTTGGTTGATATAAAATCGCGTCACCTTCTTCATTGTCTGCAATAAACCCTAAGGCAAAGGAAGGATTTATTTGGTTAGTTGGTTGTGCGGGATTGGATGTGTGAAAAGTTATTGTTGGATCATCTGGTGTGAGTGGTAGTGGGTTAACTGATTGTATAAAATCCAATAATTTTTGCCCATAGATGATTTTCTTTAAATCTTGAGGAAAACTAGGATGACAAACAATATATTTCGCTTTTTGTTCAGGTGTTTGTTCCATGCACAAAAGAATTTGAGTGCTGAGTGCCGCGCACAATAATAATACAAACTTCATTGTTTTAACTTTCAAAAAAAATAATTGTTGCAGCGTTATTTTACAACAATCATTGTGGAAAGTGATCAAAAATGTTGAAAAATGGATAATTTTGCGCAAAGAAACTAAATGAACTAGGGAAAAATGGAAAGAAACGGAATTTTTATTGAGGAATTTGGTGGCGGGGGCTGGATTTGAACCAGCGACCTTTGGGTTATGAGCCCAACGAGCTACCAGGCTGCTCTACCCCGCGTCAACTTTTTAATTTTCAAAGAGCCTATTGGCAAATTTTTGAAGAAAATCTCTTCAGACATGTATAAAACTACTGTTTTTTTATTCTTTGTCAACAGTTTTGACTGTTTGGTGCGATTAAAATTACACATGCGATTGCGGTTGTGTGTGTATGGGTAAGAGAGAGGAGTGTTTCAGGGGTGAATGGTAGGTCAATTTTGGCAGCAGTCATCAGTGCATTCCACTCTATTTTAAGTGTGGGACCTCCGTTTTGACTGCTCTGGGTCGAAACGAACTGAGCGATTGAAAATAACGATAATTGTTTTGTTGGGCAAAGGGTGCTCAGCGCCTTAAAAAAAGCTTCTTTTGCTGCAAAACGAGCGGCAAACCGTTCGGCACTTTTTAGAGCAATAGAGCGACAATAGTCGATTTCCTCAGGTGAAAAAAACTTTGCAAGTTGTCCGGCGGTGTAAGTGTCCCACTGTTCAAAACGGTTGATTTCGACCGCATCGATGCCGAGTGCCAGGTTCATGAGCGCATTTTCTCAAGTGCTTGATCGAGTGAGCGGTACATAATCGCTTCGCGCACATGAGCAACTTCGATAGTTAGTGATTGTTCAAGATCGGCTATGGTGCGCGCCACTTTTAAGATTTTGTGGTAGCCGCGCATGCTCAAATGCAAACGTTCAAACGCTTGTTTTACCAACTGCTCAGCCTGCTCAGTTAAGATGCAAAATTTTTCGATCTGGTCAGGAGTCATGGTGCTGTTATGTGTTGATGAATTGCCAAACCGTTGCAGTTGTGAATTGAGTGCATGTTGAACACCTTCATACAATTGTTGTGAACTGAGAGCAGTTGCAGTGTTGTTTTTGATTGTATCATAATCAAGTGAAGCAACATTAATTTGCAAATCGATTCGATCAAGCAACGGGCCTGAAAGTTTTGCCAAATAGTGTTCGATTGCATTTTTTGAGCAATGGCATTCATGTTTTGCATCACCCAAAAACCCACATGGGCACGGATTGAGTGCAACAATGAGTAAAAAATTAGCAGGAAAGGTAATCGTGTGATTCGCGCGTGAAATACACACTGTTTTATTTTCTAGCGGTTGACGCAACACTTCAAGCGTTGCGCGTTTAAATTCGGTGAGTTCATCTAAAAACAAAATGCCGTTGTGCGTGAGACTAATTTCTCCCGGCTGCGGAAACGAACCACCACCAACAAGCCCTGCTTGTGAAATAGTGTGATGTGGATTGCGAAATGGGCGGTGCGTAATTAATTTTTGGTGTGTTAATTTACCACTTACTGAATAAATTTTTGTTGTTTGCAAAATTTCTTGAAACGAAAGTGGCGGCATGATGGTGGGCAATCGTTTTGCAAGCATTGTTTTGCCAGACCCTGGTGGCCCTATGAACAAAATATTGTGGCGACCAGCAGCACTAATTTGTAGCGCACGTTTTGCTTGGTGCTGTCCTTTTACTTGCGAAAAATCAACATCATGCGCAGTATGTGTGGCAACATGGTGAATACTTTGTGTGGGCGCAATTGCTGTTTCGTTTCGCAGATAAGCAATGAGTTCAACCAAACTTGAAACACCAATAACTTCCAGATCTTGAATTAGCGCAGCTTCTTGCGCGTTTTCTTGGGGAACAATAAGTCGTTTTTTGTGTAATTTGTGTGCATCAAATGCAATTGCAAGGGCACCTTTGATCGAACGAATTGCTCCATCGAGTGATAATTCACCAATAAAAAGCGTTTCGTTGCTAAATTCTGGTGTGAGTGAAACCAGTTTTGCTGCACACAAAATACCGATTGCAATTGGTAAATCAAACAATGTTCCTTCTTTTTTCAAATCGGCCGGTGCTAAATTGACCGTGATTTTTCGTTCAGGTAAACGAATGCCACTATTTTTGAGCGCGGTTTGAATCCGTTGGCGGCTTTCTTTAATTGCCGTATCGGGCAATCCAACAATAAAAAATTGAAGCATTCCATACGAAAGATCAACTTCAACTTCCACACCATGCGCTTCAATTCCTACCGTTGTTGCTGAAAATATTTTTGCGTGCAT
>CAZUJC010000007.1:13469-38795 GCA_964620245.1 uncultured Pseudomonadota bacterium
CCACACCATGCGCTTCAATTCCTACCGTTGTTGCTGAAAATATTTTTGCGTGCATGCAATGACTTTATTTTTATTTAGTTTTTAGTGGATAGCAAACATAAGTCCCTTAATTGTACCGATAGTTCGACCAGAATGTCAATTGGGATATTATTTAGTTTTTTTAATTAAGTTTTTTGGGAGGCATTATTTTCATTGCAAAAACGAGAGGTGTTCAGGTTGTGGCGCTTTTTTTAAAATGGCGTACACTAAAAATAACCATCTTCATATACTACGTGCGACTGCAAAGGAGTTTACCTATGAAGCGCTGTCGGTTATTGTTAATTCTCGTGTCATGTGTGAGTGTGTTGTATGCACAAGAAAGCAATGAGCAAGCTGCTCAATCACCAGAACCATTGGTGAGTTTTTCGTTTAAAGATGTCCCTTTTATTATCAAAAAAGATCGCAATAGTTCATCAATGGTAAAAATGGCACCGTCTGGTGAATTTCCTTATGTTTTTCCTGAAAAAACCTATCTAAATGGTCAGCCAGATTGTAACAATCCAATTACCAACAAAGAAATTGCTCTACTTTCAGCAGTTGGTGAAGCACCATTGTTGGTCACTAAAGATGAACCCGGTGCGCTTTATTGGATTGTGCAAGGAAGTTCTGCTGAGCACATGGCGATGATTGGCATCCAAAAAATTAACGATGCAGGATCTGGCCCAGCAACTATACCAGCACAAACGCAAGCGATTGTTGGCTTAGATTTTGGTGCAACCGCAACAGAAGTAGATTTGCGTAGAGATTATTTTTTTGTAGCAGTCAAAGGTAGTGACTCTGAATTTGGCCAACGTGGCAGCGGGATAGCACTGTTAAGAATTGATTCAGAAGTTGAAACATACACCGAAGTAAATAAGCAATCAGGAAAAGAAGAAGAAAAAAAACGGGTAAAAAGCCGCTATTTTAATCCCCTTGATGCGGTAACGGGATCAGATAATGGTAATCGTGCATTTCCAATCGATACGCGCGATGAAGCAAACAATCCCATCAACATTAATGGCGGGTTGGCAGACATTCTTCCCAATCTGGTTGAAATGCGATGGGATGGCGAACTGTATCGTTTGTTTATTGGCCTTAATGTGAAAACGAAAGCTGATGCACGAGACGATCAAGGAGCATGCGCAGTGCTTGTAGGTCGTGTTGAAGGAGAACGTTTATGCATTGAGCCGCTGATCAACCATGAATTATTAAAAAAAGTAAGCAATTCGATTGTTGCAGCCGCGGGAGCTGACAAATCGGTCTCGATTCATGCACTACGCATAATGAAAACAACAACTGGTGCAATGTATTTAATTGGGCAAGGTGGCAATGGAACACCAGATGAAACGCGTAATACTATTTTTGCATTGCCGTTGGTTGAACGAGGATTGTTGGCCCCATTACATGAATGGGTATTTGATAAAAATGTTGGCACATTAGCTTCACCCGAAGTTACGATGACCAATTCTTTTGGTATAACGTTTGCGCAACCAGCTGATGCGGTGCAGCACCTAGTTGCGTCCGATCAATCACAAGCAGTTGTTGGTGCGCATCAACCATTGCCCGGCACGATTGTTGATATTGAAGTGGTGCGTGACGCTGTGTGGGTTGCAATAAAAGCAGAATCTGAACAAAAAAGTGGCTTGTATGTTTCACATTCAATTTTTAATGAGCATGGTCGTGTTGCAGCATGGACTCCATGGCAGCGGGGCATGTTTAGTCAGGGTTTTCCACTAAAATTTTGTTTTAATCCAACAGATCGAACGATGCAAATTGTATCAATGACACCTGAAAACCGGTTACGTTACCACAAAACAATGCTCTATGAGTTGAAAAATGGTGATAATACCAATCCAAATCATCAATCTCAGATTGCGCAGCATTTAGTTAACACCTTTACGCAAAAGGAAGGTGGCATTCAAACTATTGTGTATCATGACAAAAATGACCCAGTATTTCAGATTCAAAACGATTCAACTGGATTGGTGATTGCGGGTGGCTACCAAAAAATCGCATTGTTACATTCACCAACAGGCAAAATGCATATTTTTAATGATGATGCACTCAAATCTATCGGTGCAATTACGCAAACGGCGGTGGTACGCATTGATGATCATCTCTATTTGATTGCGGGTGGGGCACGCGGTGTAGCGCTTTTGGTTGACGAAAATGATAAAGGATTGCCGAGCTGCCAACAATTTGAAAATTATCTTGATTTAGCTGTATGCGGCAATTATCGGTGGAAAAAAATAACAGAGCATAAAGTTGTGCGCAAACTGATAAGCGGCGATCGCTGTTTTTATGTTATTACGCGCGATTTACTGGAGCGAATTGATTTTATTGGTGAAAAGACCGATGCTTTGAGAGTCACTTGCTTGATGGGTCCGCAGCAGCTACGCAAATCGACGATTACCGATGCGTGTATCTCTACAAATTGTGCGATTATTGGTACAACAAAAGGAATGTTTTTTGCATCGACACCGTTAGCCGATGAGGACAATGCAGAAAACATTGAGTGGAGTGCCGTTGGGCAATTAGAAAATTTACCAATTGTTCGATTTTCAATGATGAGTTCATCGGGCAATGAATATCAACTAGGAACTACGGCACAATTGTATGTTCTGACCGGATCTCTCATGGAAGGTCGTGGATTTGTGTACCGATTGTATGTGCATGAAGGGCAAGTGAAACTTGTGCCGTTTAGCAAAACACAACCATGGCTTGTCAACTGCCGAGGATTTCGGCACAATTTGATGACACAAGGTTCTCTATTATTCAGTACTAAAGGATTGACGAGTGGTCAGGTGCCAATGCTGCAGATTCTACAGCTTACCCAGCCAGGATATGTGCCGCCGTTGCATTACAGCATGAGTACCTACATTCCACTGGTAAAAGGCTGGTCGCATTGTGAACACATAGTCTTGGATACAGCAACCGGGCATTTATTAGTGTGTGGCGATGGCGGCATCTACTTGCGGGAATAGTCAATCAAGATAAGGATAGCATCAAATGACAGCAAAACGTGGTTTTTTGCCAATAATTTTAATATGCGCACTTCTTGGTTTAAGTATACCTGTTGTGGCAATGTTTCCGATCAATTTATTTAAACCGTGGGACATCAATTTACGCCCGCCAAAATGGCACAATACTCATTTTCAAGTAACAGGCTGGGGAGAATTCGGGTTGCATGCAGATGGGTTTAACGCGGACGGCCACGAAGTTCCGGTTACTCAAATTTGGACGCCAAATCAAGATGCGCTTGCGATGTTGAAAGGGTTTGGGCCAGATAGTCCTGAAACCGATTTTTTTGTTAATGTGCTTGGTAGTCCAACTGATGATGGTATTCGTGGTAATTTTATTGTAACCGGTGATTTGGAAGCATCTACTTTTGGCTTTGCTGTGCGCTATCATGCACCTCATAATTTTACCGTGGGACTTCATCTGCCTTTCTTTGCGATGAAATTAAAAAATATTCATTTTATTGATCAAACACAAGATGTTACTGCTGCAGATGTGGTGGTAAAGGACAATTTAACCAACAATTTTGCTGGTGTGATTGCACAATTAGATCCAACGCTTGATATTACTGGGTGGAAACGGATGGCGTTTGGTGATGTTGCCTTAGTTGTTGAATGGTTACGTGATTTTTATCAAGGCAGGCCAATTTTAAAAAATGTGGAATTGAATGCACGTATGGGAATTACAATTCCTACTGGAGCAGTTGTTGATGAAAACAAAATTGAATCGATTCCGTTTGGCTTTGATGGTTCATTTTCGTTCATTGGTGGTGGGGGCATTCAGATTAACTGGTGGAACTATCTGCGCGGTGGCATTGATGCAGAATTTATTCATCTATTTGGCAACACGCGTGAACGGCGCATTAAAGTTGAAGCAGAGCAAACAGATTTGTTGTTTTTAGCAAAAGCACGCGCATTCAAACAATATGGTTTCACACAACGTTTTGATGTGTATTTGGAAGCGTTTAATGTGCTTGGTGGTGGGTTATGGTTCGGTGCGGCGTATCAGTATTGGCGGCACGATGACGATTCTCTGAGCTTATGCACTAATAATTTTTCGCAAGAGATTGCAAATACGGCGCAAAATTTGCAAGGTTGGACAATCAATGAGCTTATTTTCAAAATAGGGTACGATTTTCAAAATGTTGTGTGTGATGATAAAGGGTTTAAACCACAAATCTCGGCATTTTATAAAATGCCAATTGTCGGCACACGAGCAATTATTGAAAATACGATTGGCGGAACCTTTTCGGTTAATTTTTAGGGATAAAAAACTAATGAATAAATTTACGAATGTGCTTTTATTAAGCGCAGTGATCACGCATGGTGCATGCGGTATGGGTTATTTTTTTGGCAATGGAAAAAAAAATACAAACGGTGAGATTGCACAAGTAAAAAAAATAATTTTTGCTGTTCATGAACTGAACACCCATGAATTGATGGATAATTTGTCGAGAGAAGAATTTGTTGAGTTATTTAATAAATTATCCGATAAAGAAAAAATTTGTCGTGCTCAAAGAGGCGCCATTTTTAGCAATCCTGAGACCGGTTATTTGTACCGATCTCTCTCGCAACTCAATGAAAAAGATTTGCAAGCGGTTTGTCAAAAACTTGAAATACCAACCTACTGGGCAAGATAATTTAATTAGTACGAAATTACTTCGGTAATAATTCCTTGTGATCGTGCTAAAATTTTTGCTTGCGTCATTTTGATTGCGTTCAAAATGTGTTCACGTTTTGTAGTGATGTATTCTTCTTGTTCGGGAAGTAGATTTATCGCCAAATTATCGCTTGCAAGTTCTGTTTCAATGATAATCAACGTGTCTGGTGACAAATCAGAGCCTGTGAGTTCCAGAAAATAAACAAATCGTTGTGTTAACGTGGTGAGTAAATCATCAAGATCATCTTCGCTGATGATTTCGTGATTTCGTAATGAAACGAGATCGTTTGAAAGTTGTTTGAACGATTCCCAAATGTCGATTTGATCAAATGGTGACCATACAAGTTTACCGATACTGGTATCAAGGAAACGTACCAAAGTGCCGCGCAGTTGCTCTTTGTCAATGTGATCTTGAACAAGTTCACTTGATTTAATTTCTTCAACAATATCGTTTGCGAGTGTGTCCAAAAATTTATTTGGTTCTGATTTAAAATAGTCAAAATGAGCATTAAATGCGGTAAACAAAATTTTCTTTATAAGTTTTTTCAGTTTTGCAAATAGAGAAACTGGTACGTCAATGAAATATGGTTTTACTAAATCGGGCAGACGCTGCGCAATACCAATTACCGGAGTAATAGTCATATAGGGAGCCGCTTTAACTTTGTTGGTAAATAAACGGAGCGATGCGTTTGCGTGCATGATTCCTTGTTGTGACTGGTTGCACCAGCGTAAAAATTGTTCAACATGGATATCAAGATTGTGCGGAATAAATTCGGTTACGTATTCTTTGCGATTAAATTCTTCTTTTAAAAAAGTGCTAAAACCAACTTTGCTAAATTTAATTGGTTGATAAAATGATTCCAAGAGCTTATCGCTATCTAATAAATAATCTGGATTATGGGTAAGCTGGAAAAAATATT
The DNA here is from genome assembly GCA_964620245.1 of uncultured Pseudomonadota bacterium. Taxonomy (GTDB): domain Bacteria; phylum Babelota; class Babeliae; order Babelales; family JACPOV01; genus JACPOV01. The sequence continues at coordinate 19,085 of CAZUJC010000007.1, forward strand.
GATTATCCTCAGCCATTACAGTATGAATGAAAATAACTGCAAGCACGTGCATCAAAACAGACTGTTTTTTTATGAGCATTGCGTTTCTCCTGCACAATTGAGAAGTTATTTGTTATATTATATTAGAAAAGAATCGTATCATGAAAATTATTATACATGCAATAAGTTTGAATTACCATGCATATGTGCCGCAAAGGAAGCAGTAAATGGGACTGTTTATATATCAGGCGCTGAGTAAAGATGGCAAAAAATTAAGTGGTACGGTTGATGCACCGACTTCTGAAGCGGCACGAGATTGGGTAATTAAAAATGGCATGTATCCAATTTCGGTTGACGCAACAACGGTACCGGGTGTACAGCTCAGTGGATTTAAGCGCATTCTTTCCTATTTTTCAAGTGTTTCAGTTAAAGACAGAATTTTATTTACTAAACAATTTGCAGTGCTTTTAAAAGCTGGTGTGCCGCTTTTGCAAGCGATTGAACTACTCATTGAACAATTTAGTGGCAAATTACGTGCCATTTTAATTTCGGTTAAAGATGATTTACGCGAAGGTAAATCACTTGCTGAAGCGCTGAGTAAATATCCCAAAGCGTTTGATAATATTTATATTCAGTTGGTGCGAGCGGGTGAAGCAACTGGTAAATTGGAAACAATTTTAGAGCGGTTGACCGAATATATGGAACGGCGCCAAGAAGTGGTCAAGCGAGTCAAAGGTGCATTAACCTATCCGTTGATTCAGCTTGGCGTGGTTGTGGTTGTTGTTATTGCACTTTTGACATTTGTGGTGCCAAATTTAGTGTCCACCTTTGCTTCGCAAAAAATGGAACTTCCATTGAGCACGAGAATTTTACTTGGTCTTTCAGATTTTTTACTGTCATATTCTACGTTTCTCATCATTGGTATTGTGGTATTGTTTCTTGCGTTTCGTTGGTGGCGTTCAACACCCAGTGGTGCGCGAACCCTTGATATTATTAAATTAAAGATTCCGGTAGTTCGCTTTTTTGCGCGCATGGGAGCGGTTGTGCAATTTTCTCGTACTCTTGGTATGTTGGTAGAAAGTGGCGTTAACTTAGCAGAATCGCTCGATATTGTTGTAAAGGTAATTGACAATCGCGTGCTTGCTGATGCACTCAAGGAAGCGCGTGATAAAATTATCAAACAAGGTAAAATTGCAGAATATTTGCGCCAAACAAATATTTTTCCACCCATAGCTATATATTTAATCAATACAGGTGAGCAAACGGGGCAACTTGATTTTATGTTACTTACGATTGCAAAAACGTACGAGGATGATTTGGCAGAATATTCTAATACATTATCTGCGTTGCTCGGGCCAATTATGTTGTTAGTAATGGGTGTGGTGGTTGGATTTGTGGTACTTTCGATCATTCAGCCAATTTTAGGACAAACACAAGCATTTAATATTTGATGAAAGGGATTTTTGTATGACACAGAATCAGCGATTAGCTGCACCAGGCTTTTCATTTATTGAAATTGTAATTGCAATATTTATTATGGCACTTGTTATGTCTATTGGTGTGCCTTCATATTTCTATTTTGTAAATAAAGCACGTATCAGTACAACGCGCGGGAATTTAACGCTGCTTAAAAACAGCATTAATTTGTATCAAATGGAACATGGTAAATATCCGACACGGTTGCTTGATTTATCAGAGCGTCCGCAGGGTGATGCCGGAAAAAGCTGGCGCCCTTATATAGATAAATTACCAAAAGATGCGTGGGCTCAAGATTTTTATTATAAAATACTTCCAACAGGTGGCAAACGTCCTTATGAATTGTATTCCTATGGTTCAGCTGAAGGCCCAGATACTCCAGTAGAGGATCGTCTTAGTGCTTGGGATTAAACCTGGATTTTCGTTTTTAGAGATTGTCGTTGTGCTGCTTATTTTAGGACTGATTGGTTCAGTGGTAATTCCTAATTTGCAGTTTCGTGCTGCTGACTATCAACGCAAAGAAGTAGCTGAAAAATTAGAAGCACTGATTCGCGCCGGTTGGCAGCAAGCACTGCAAACTCAGCAACTGCATCGCGTCTGGTTTGACTTAAAAACGAAACTGGTTCGACTCGAACGTGTTATTGAGCCAAAAGGTGAAGGCCAAAAATCGCGATATGAACCGGTTACTGTTCAATATATAACAACTCAGTTTACGATTCCTGAAGCAATCTCGATCAAACAATTTTTTATACAATCCAGTGACGCACTCAATCAACCTGGCATAAAAGTTGAATCAGTTTGGTTTTACATTGTACCAGAGGGATTAGTGCAAGAAGTGGTAATCAATGCAATTGATGGAAATAATATTGATGCGCAGGGCAAAGGTAGCCAGTTTAGTTTAGTAGTTAATCCGTTTACTGCTCAGTTGAGTTTATATGAATCATTTAGCAAAACATAAAATGTCAGTCGGATTTACCCTCATTGAAGTTGCGCTTGCACTACTTATTGTTGGCATGCTGCTCACTTCTCTTTTTGTTTTGCAAAATAATATTACTCAAGGGGTAACTGGCTATTCGCAACGGCTCGATCGTATCATTTTGCTCAAAAGACGATTGATGCAAGCAGTATTTGATCGTGCGCAATCAGGTTTACCAAAGCCTAATGAAAAAAAACAGCAAGAAATTAAAGATCCTGAAACAACGTTAGTGTATGAAATAAAAAGTCCCTCAAAAGGATCATCGCTCAGTGCATTTCCATCAATAGCAATTGAAAAAGTAACTGCACGTTGGAAAGAATGGTTTGGTGATCGCAGTGAAACGATGATACGTTTTCTTTATCTACCAGAAAAGAAAAAATCATGAAGCGATCCGGTTTTTCTTTGATAGAATTGGTTGTTGCTATTGCAATTGCAGGACTTATTATGACCGCACTTTTTCAAAGCTATTTTGTGCTCAACCGCGTTGCTGGATTTTTAGATGGCATGATTGATCGTGATTTGCGGATTAGTATTATCCAAAATCAGTTCGAACGAGATCTGGCAGGAGTTTTTATCCCAGTGCAAGCGTTCAAACAATCTGAACCCAAAAAAGAAGTTCAAGAAAAAAAAGAAAGCGAAAAACAAGAGTTGCCACAAGAAACAAAACCGCAAGAAAAATCAAAACAACTTGAACGTATTTTTATCGGAAACACAAAAGATAAAAATATGACCGTACTCAGTTTTATTACCAATAATCCGGTGCTGGTATACGAAAAAGATAAAGGTATTACACCAAAACCACGTGTGGTGAGAGTTGTGTATCGATTAACAAAAGATAAACAGCAAAAAAATAGTTTCATTTTAACGCGTCAAGAATCGAACAATTTAATGTTTGATGCGTTCGAACAAAAAAGTGCACAGCAAATAAAATCGTTTGAAATTGCGCGTTCAATTAAAAGCATTCACATTGAGTATTTACAACGTGACGAAAAACAAAAAGATGATGGGAAAAAAATTGAATACAAAACATTTACGCAATGGCCAAAGCCTGATGAGCGTGAAGGTGACAAACAAGAAAAAAATCCACAAGTGCCCGATTTTGTAAAAGTTGAAATTGCATTATTTGATGAAAAACAGCAGCGTGAGAAAGTGTATAATTTTATGTATCAACTCTTTGATGAAACTAAAAAGCAGTGAAGCACTCAACAAAGCAATCAGGATACATTTTAGTATTGACCATTATGGTGCTTGCGATTGCTGTTGCAATTGTATCGCATCTTTTTTATCGTGGATCGGTGCAGGTTGCGTTTGACAAAACGATAATTGAACGTGAAAAAGCAAAACAATTGGCGTATGGTGGCATTCAATTGGCCATAAGTCAACTTTCGGTGCTTGATACAACAACAACATCACCACAAAAACCAGAGTCAGGCAACATTGATCCACTTATTGAATCAATAAAAAAAATTGTACCACAGCTCAATGTATGGCAAGAAGTAAAACTGACGAAAGAAAAAGAAGGGCTTGATGGTGAAATTAAAGTATGCATTGTGTGCGAAAATGGAAAAATAGATATTAATCAGTGGTTTGATTTCACGAAAAAAAAATTTCTTAATGAAGGCGTAAAAGATCAGCCGGATGCAAAAAAAATTATGCAGACCGTTTTTGCGGGTATGAAAAAGTACACAAATGATAAAGATCTCTTTGAACTGTTTGAAAAATTCTTAAAACAGCGGCAGTATAAACTTAATGATGTTTCGGAATTGTTTGAAATACCGGAATTTGCAAAAATTTTTAAAACGACGCTTCTTTATGAACCACCACAAAAAGGAGATGAAAAAGCCAAGCGACCAATTTTCTTGAGCGACTTGTTTACTGTATTTTCTGGTCAAGTAGCGCTGCAAGCATGGTTGCTTTCAGATTCGATTAGTGCTGTACTGAATTTTAATCGTGCGTCTTCAGATCGAGACAAACGAGCAAAAGAGCTGGAAGCGGTGCTTAAAGATTATGCTAAAGGAATGCCGCCATTACAATTATGGCAAAAGGCGATACAAACATTATATGGCAGAGAAATGAAAGATATTCCAAAAGAGACAGTTGCGATGCTTAATCCAAAATTTGAACCGACCGTATTTTCTGTGCTATGTTATGGCAAAGTTGGCGCGATAGTGCAAAAAATATGTGCTATTATAGAGAAACGCAAAACGACAGAACTTAATGGGGCACCGTTTGCGATTAGAAGACTCTATTGGCTTTGACAAAAAGGAACTAATTTGCAGATAAAGGCAGAAACGATAGTTGGCATCTTTATATTAATTGCACTCGGCATATTCTTTTATATGAGTTTTTTTCTGGGTGTTTTTCGTTTTGATCGGATTCGATACAATCATTACGTTGTTTATTTCAACGATGTTTCAGGTCTTGAAAAAAAAGCTGATGTAAAAATTGCTGGCGTAAAAGTTGGGTGGGTTGAAAAAATTGATTTAGTGCCTGATGATCAATTTCAAGCACGTGCCGATGTTATGGTGTCGAAGAATTATCAGTTACATCAAGATGCCTATGCAGTGGTGCGCCAAGAGGGTTTAATAGGCAGCAAATATCTCGATATTATGCCTGGTGATCCTGATATAGCCCTTTTAAAAACGGGACAATCATTGCGAAAACCGGGAAGATCGCCCGTTTCTGTTGACGATATTTTGCATCGTGTGAGTGATATTGCGGCAGATGTGCAACAGGTAACTCATTCACTCAAAGAAAGTTTTGGTGGCCCGCAAGGTCAAGAAGATTTACATAATTTATTTAAAAACTTTCAGCAAGCAGCAGAAAAAATCGCTTCAGTTTCCTCAATGCTTGATCGGACACTTTCAACGAATGAAGGTAATTTAAATGGCATGATTACTGATATGCGCGAATTTGCGCGCGATCTGCGTGATCAGTTCCCTTCATTGCGCGGCAACATTGAACGTGCATCCGAAACAATCGATCGTGATGTTTCACGTGTTGCAAATACATTGGAGTCGACTGCGCGTGCCTTAGAAGATGCTGCGCTGCAAGCGCGTGATGGATTTAAAAACATCGGTTCAGTAGCCGAAAAACTTGATGAAGGAAAAGGCCTGCTTGGTAAGCTCATTAACGAAGATGAAACATATCGCGATCTAAAAGTTACCATTGGTGGCCTCAAAAATTATTTCACTAAAATGGAATCGGTAACCATCGTGCTTGATGCACACAGTGAATTTATGTATAGCTTGGCAGAGCACGTGCAATTTGAAGACACAAAAGGGTATTTTGACGCGCGATTCCACACTGCAGAAGATAAATTTTATATATTCCAAATTGTTGGCACACAAAAAGGTACACTCAAACGACATATTTATACCAAACAATGGTTTGATGAAAATGGAAGACTACTTCTTCCAAGTGAATTGATTGCAACCGGTGTACAATTGCCTGAATTGATTGGTGTTATTGAAACGTCTGATCGCCAACTTGATCAATTTAAAATCGGGTTCCAATTTGGAAAAATGTTTAAAGATTTTGCATTCCGTTTTGGTGTGTTTGAAAACACGGTTGGCTTTGGTGTAGATTTCGACATTCCGTTTGGTTGTCCTGATAAATTCCGTTGGGTGACCACGTTTGAAGCATTTGACTTTAGAGGTCGCGATCGATTGAAAGATGCGCGTCCACACTTTAAATGGATTAATCGTGTATTCTTTATGCGCAATCTTTATTTTGTCTTTGGTGCTGATGACTTTATCAGTCGCCAAAACGCTAACGGTTTCTTTGGCGGCGGTTTCCGTTTCTGTGATGATGATGTTAAATTTCTTCTTGCGGCAGTTGGTATTGGTAGCCTAAAAGGTGATTAGTGGTTTGCCAATTGTGCTTGCGCATTAATTGATTGTTTACGGCTACTCTTTTTTGTGTTTAAAAACTGATCAATAATTTCTTTATTGCTCGCAGGCATTTGAGATAGTTGTTGTTTTAGTAGTGTGCTGTGTGAGCATGTGCGATTAATTGAGCGGCGTGAATTTTCGATTTTCATGTTCATATTAATTTTGTATTCTGCCATCCAGGAACCAAAAACATTTTTGAGATACATAAGACGTTGAAGCTTTTCTCGTACCAATTTCATTGTTTTTCCATAGCCGGGAAACAGCGCAATTAATTTTATTTTTTTTAGTGATTCGTATTGCCAAATGAACGAATTTAAATGAGCAATTTCTGTATTCATATCGACAATGAACGCCATGAGTGGTGTAACAAAATCGGCAATTTTATCTGCAGCTTGATATTTTTTTTGAATTGCAACAATGAGTTCGCGTGCAAGTTGTGCGTGCGCAATTGATTGCAGTTCATTCAGGTCTGTCTTATTTTTCCAGCACGACCAGGTATCTTTTCTAAAGATGCGATTATGCAAATAGATAAAGCGTAACCACATTCCTGCATAGAGTGCACCAACGGCGCCAAGAGATAATTGCATTGAATTTTCTTTTGCATAGGCAATCATGAAGTCTGAAAAATGAGTGAATTTTGTTTTAACATAATCTTGTCCCGATTTTGTATAGTCAACAAATGCTTGTATTTGTTGTTGAAACGATGTTAATAAGTTTGTGTTCACGACCGTGTTGTTATTTTGATATGACGGATCGGTATGAATAGTAATATTGAGCGTTGAGGGTGTTCCAGCAACATGTACTTTTGCTTGGCTGGGTTGTGGTTGGTTTATTTGTGCAAAACTGACGTGCGCACTTAAAATACAACACATGAGTATTAAATAGAACATAGTTCCTCCATTTTTTTGTCGAGATCGTTGGTGATTAAATGAATGTTAAAATTACGAGCGGTGGCATTTTCATATAAGTGATCATTGCAAGTGCACCATAAGCCATATTGATGAGTGCTTCTTTTTTTCTTTGATCACTGTTTGAGTCAGCAATCGAGGGCGAATTAGTATTTCGCATTAGCTGTTGCACCGATTCTTCAATTTGAGTTGTTTTGGAAGTTGCCGTAATTGTATTGTTATTGATGATCGTATTGGTGTTTTGAATAGTGCCTTGTGGCGATGTTGCAGAGGCTAGGTTAATATCAACGGTAATGTTGCCATTTTCATCTATGTTTACTATCGGTTTTGGTCCGTGACTATTTGAAACCGAAATAGTTGTTGCGTTTAGATGATGAGCAATCATTAAAATTGCTGAAAGTATATATTTTTTATTTAACATCCCCACTCCTACCCCTAAAAAAAGATACAAATCTTTCATCTTTAATCTACGGGCAAACAGCATTAAAATACAATCATTATGAACTCTTTTTTGTTGCCTGGTAGGCTGTGGTACACTTAATAACGCTTAAAAAAAGGAGTTTGCGATGCAAAAAAGAAAAGCGGCCTATGCGATCCAAGATTTACTCTTAAATCGTTGGTCACCGCGTGCAATGTCGGGGGAACCAATTACCGATGAACAATTAATGAAACTGTTTGAAGCTGCGCGTTGGGCACCATCTTCATACAATGGTCAACCGTGGCGGTTTATTTATGCAAAACGAAATACAACTTATTGGCAAAAATTGTTTGATTTAATGGTGCCGTTTAATCAAGGGTGGACGAAAAATGCAGCGGTATTAATAGTTGTTGTGTCGCGCGATACTTTTACACTGAATAACAAACCCGCGCGTACCCATTCCTTTGACACAGGTGCTGCGTGCGAAAATCTTGCGCTGCAGGGATATTCAGATGGATTGGTGGTGCATGGAATGGAAGGTTTTGATTATGCAGCTGCAAAAAACACACTCAAAATTCCTGATGGGTACACCGTTGAAGCGATGTTTGCGGTAGGCAAACCAGGAAAGAAAGAAAATTTACCACCAGAGTTGCAAGAACGCGAGTTTCCTTCAGATCGGAATCCAGTTCAATCTTGTGTGTTTGAAGGCGAATTCAAAGAATGATGATTAACCAACCAATTACGAGTCAGTTGCAATTTATTTTAGTGTATCAATTAACGGTAAATTGTTTTTCAATGCTCATTGTGCAAGATCAGTTGTCTGCAGAGAGGCAATTGCGTGGATTTGCAGCTTCATTAATCATATCAGCTCTTGTTGGTATTTGTGTTTTTATGCTCGGCTTATTGTTTGCCCACATGAGTAATTGGTGGATAAGTTCTATCATCTATCTTTGGATTTTTGATGGCATTGTGTGCACATTTTTCCAATTGAGTTTGTGGTATTGGTGGTTACGTGCTAGAGAACGCACAATGATTGGTTATTTGGCAGTTATTTCTTGTATAAGTTGGGTGCTTGCGGCATTTTTATCGTTCGTATAGGTAGATGCTTGAACAGATGCAATTGATATGGTACGATGCGCGGGTAGTGTTGAAACAAAAAAAATGAACGGTAGAACAATGAACGTATACAAATTAGTTGGATTATATGCTGTTGTTGTTGCGGGCGGGGCGATGATGGTTGCTGCGCTTGCTGAAAAAAAAGAGATGGAATCTAAACGTGAGCTGCATCGTTCTGTTGCAGTAATTTCTAGAAAAACCGATTTTCCAATTGAGCCAATTTTTATTGAACGATGGTCGCCACGTGCACTTTCACTAAAAGAAATAACTAATGAAGAATTAATGTCGCTTTTTGAAGCGGCGCGATGGGCTCCGTCATCGTTTAATGCGCAACCGTGGCGTTTTATTTATGGAAAACGTGGTACTGAACAATGGGATTCTCTTTTTGATCTAATGGTGCCATTTAATCAATCATGGGCATGCAATGCAGCGGTGCTTGTTGTACTGATTTCGCATAAATATTTTCCGCATAATGGAGAATTTTCGCGAACACATGCATTTGACGCAGGAGCGGCTTGGCAAAATTTAGCGCTTCAAGCATCGCAAATGGGATTTGTTGCGCATGGTATGGCGGGATTTGATTATGATCGAGCACGTGCCGAATTAAATATTTCAAATGATTATGAAATTTTGATGATGATTGCCATTGGAAGACCAGGAAACGTTGAGGATTTGCCAGCCGATTTACGTTCACGCGAAGAACCATCAATTCGTAAACCAATAAGTACATTTGTATTTGAAGGAAAATTGCCGTAATAAATTATTTACGGTCGATTAAAAAATCTAAAATTCTTTTTTCTTCCTTGTGCATTACTTTGTATTGTGCATCAGTTTCATGGTCATAGCCTCGCACATGGCAAATACCATGAACTAACAGTACGCGCATTCGTTCAGCAAGTGAAACACCAAGTTCTTCAGCAACTTTTTGCACATATTCAAGAGAGATTATGAGATCACCAAGATTTTTGTCTTCATCTTGATGAACAGTAATTTTTTGGCCAGGTTTTAGATGTGGATGATAAGCAAACGAAAGAATATCGGTTGGTTTATCTTTTGCGCGATATTCTTTGTTGTAGCGATGAATTGTTTTGTTTGTTGTTAACCAGATACCTAAATCAAAATCATGATAACCAAGAAAATTTAAAATAGTTTGTGCATCTTGTTTAAGAGCTGATGTGTTATAGTGAATTTTGCGTTGACTATTTTTTATCGTAACCATTTTTTATAACTGAACATTTAAAGTGCGATTTTCATTTTCTTGAATTAATTGCGAACCATTTTCATGCAGACCAACTTGGTATTCTACTGCATTTGCATGCGTGATTCCTTTAATGAGTTGCTCTTGCATTTTAAGTAAACCAAGCTGCTCTTTTTGTTGACTAAAAATGCGCAATATATTTAATTCTGTTTTGAGTGAAAGTTGATGCTCGGATTTGAATTTGCGCACTTGTGTAATGACATTAATAACATCATTAATAGCATGAACACTCAATTCAAATTCAAACGGTTGTTGATAAACAGCAAATTTTGTTTGATGAATAGAATCAGTTTTGCAGTGTTCTCGATACAATTCTTGATAAATAATTTCGGTAATGTGAGACAAGTATGGTGAATACATTTGCAAAATGCGCAAACCAATGGTGAATAAAGTCCATCGTGTTGCAGCAATTTGTTCTGGTTTATAATTATCTGGTTTGAATAATTGATCTTTGACTAATTCTAAATAATTATCGCAAAAATCATGCCAGAAAAAATGTTCTATTGCATCAAGTGCTAAATTGAATTCATGCTTTTCAAGATATGCGTGATATTTTGCAAAAGTGGTAGTTGTTTGACTTAACAACCATTCATTAATAGTTCCAAGATGCGTTTCATTTACCGTGTGATCAACTGTTGCAGTATGTTCTTTTACAAATAAAAATGCGTTCCACAGTTTTGTCACAAGTCGTTGACCAATGCGCAACTGCGTTTCTGAAAATGCCATATCATGACCCAGGCTTCCTGATGATGTCCAGTAGCGGATAACATCGGCAGGATAATTTTTGAGCAATTGTTCAGGATCTGTTTTAGCATTTTCTTTTGATTTTGATAATTTTTCTTTTGAATCACTCAGTACATGACCTGAAATAACAATTTCTTTCCAGGGAATTGAATTGTTGTGCATCCAGGTTTTTGCAATGGTGTAAAATGCCCAAGTACGAATGATATCGTGTGCTTGTGGGCGCATACCCATTGGTATAAAATCCAAAATTTCTTTGTCATTGAACGCACTTTGTGCATTACGATTAAACAAGGTGTAACAAATATAGGGAGTGAGTGATGATGTATTCCAGGTGTCCATTACATCAGTGTCACCAACAATATCGGTGCTCGAGCAATGCGGACATTTTTTTTGAAGTGGTGCAGTTTCTTGAGGGTCAACAGGCAGCTGGGTGATATCTGCAAGAATTATTTCTTTGCAGTTTGTGCAATGCCATACCGGAAACGGAATGCCAAAAAAACGTTGACGCGACAAACACCAATCCCAATTTATGTTTTCAACCCAATTTACATAGCGTTGTTTCATAAATGAAGGATGCCAGTCAATTGAATCGGCTATTTTAATGAGTGCTTGTTTGTGTTCTAAAATGTTTAAAAACCATTGTGAAAGTGGTAAATATTCAATTTCTTGCTTGCAACGCTCGTGAACATTTACCGCATGGATTATCGGTTTTTGTGCGCGCAACAAATTTTGTTCTTTGAGTAATTCAGGAATTTTTGTGCGTGCAGCCGCCGCTTTTAATCCTGCAAGTGGTCCGGTAGATTCCAGCCAGCGACCATCAAGACCAATCGAGTGCTTGAATGGTAAGTTATATTTTTTGTACCACACAATATCGGTTTTATCGCCAAATGTGCAGCACATGACAAGACCAGTTCCTTTTTCAGGATTGACCAATTCATCTGCAATAATCTTGACTCGATTGCCAAAAATCGGAACAATTGCTTCTTTGTTTTTGAGTGCTTGATATCGTTTATCGCTTGGATGATATAAAAGAGCAACGCAGGAGCTGAGCAATTCAGGCCGCGTTGTGCCAATTATTAATTCAGTACCATCATCAAGTTTGAAAACAATATCATTAAAAAACGATGGTTTTTCAACATCATCAAGTTCTGCTTGCGCAACTGAAGTGCGGCAGGCAGTACAATAAAGTGCGGGTTCAAATTTACGGTAAATAAACTTTTTTTTATAAAGCTCAATGAATGATTCTTGAGAAATTTTGCGCACTTGCGGTGAAATTGTCGAATAACATGCATCCCAATCAACTGACAATCCCATGCGTTGCCACAGATGCTCAAACTGTTTTTCAACAACTGTTGTTTGCTCGAGGCACAAATTAATAAATTCCGATCTTTTCATGCTGTGAGCAGTCACATTGCATTTTTTTTCTACATATCGCTCAGTTGGAAGACCATTATCATCAAACCCAAATGGATAAAATACAGAAAAACCGTTCATTCGTTTATAGCGCGCAATAATGTCGGTTTGTGTGTAGGAAAAAATATGGCCAATATGCAGCGAACCTGAAACCGTGGGCGGAGGGGTATCTATTGAATAAAGTGGTCCCGGGTGCTTATCTGTTTTATATACCTGTTTAGAAGCCCATAGTTCTTGAGCGCGTTGTTCATTGAGCAGGTGATCGTATTTTTTTTCCATGTTCGCTGCGATTTATGAGTTAAAAATGCATTGTATTATTAGTGTAGGGCCAATTGCCTTTTTGGTCAAAAATTGCCGTGGACTGTAGATGTTAGTTACATTTTTTATGCTTGCTTTGATAGCTGTTTGTTAAGCTCAACCAAGAGAGCGCGCCCAGTATTTCTTAATTCTTCTGGAATGCCTTCCTTGTTGACGTACTGTGTGATTAATTCATACGATTCTTGCATGCGGCCCATATCGTGCAAGCATGCAGCAATGCGTAAATCAAGATTCGGCATAGCGAACTTGAGTGCGCGAGCCATTTGCAATGCTTCCAGGCCAAGTTCAAGATTGTTCAAACGTAAATAACATTCACCCAGATTGTACCAGGAACGGGCATCATGGCTGTTGCGAGAAATAAGAATTCGGTAAACCTGAACTGCTTCATTAAATTGATTGTTTAAGCTAAATGCATAGGCCAAATTAAATGCATGTTCATATGAATTGGGTTCAAACTCGAGTAATTTTTGGTAGCCATAAATAGCATCAGGATATTTCTGCATTGCCATTGCCATGGTGGCAAGCACCGTAAATCCGGCAACGTTATCAAGATCGGCTTTCATGCATGCATTTTTAAAAGCATCGAGCGCTTGCTCATGTTTTCCTTGTTCCATGTACATTTTTCCTAAATTAAAAAATGCTTTGCCATAATAGGGACGCAATTGCAAAGCAATGAGCAACATCTTTTCAGCAGTTTCGTAATCTTTTTTTGTGATCAAAAACGATGCTAAGTTGTTATAACCTTCAGGATAATTTCGGTGAATATTAAGTGCTTGTTTCATCGTTTCAATTGCAAGATCAAGTTTATTGAGTGTTGAGTAAGCAACCGCCAAGTTATTCCATGGATCTGGATAATAACGATCCATGCTGATTGCTTTTTTGTACAGTGGTACCGATTCTTGCATGCGGCCTTGCTCAGACAATGCAACACCCAAGTTATTGTAAGCGCGCGCTTTCATGGGTGCATTTTTAATAATATTCGTCCAAAATTGTTCTGCTGAACTCCACACTTTGTTTCGTTGATACGTAAGGAAACCAATAGGAATGAACAGTAGAGTCAGTAATGCATAGTGTGCAGGAGCTGAGGGTAATTGGGTGAATGTCTTTTGTGAATATTCGATTAAAAGAAGAATTCCTTTTACTATCGCTCCTGCCAGTAAAAAGAAAATACCAATTGATGCCAAATATGTTTTGTAATCAACCAAAAGTTCAGATGATGGAATAATGCTTGAGCGCGGAGCAATTGCAATTGCAAACCACAGTACAGCAAATCCAATAAGTGAGGTGGGATTTCGGTAAAGTAGGCGACCAATATACCATGCGCCGATCAATAAAACAGTCAGCGGTAAGATGCAATCCGGTGCAAAAAAGCTGTGCACCAATTTCCAATCATATTCTACGCTAATTGAAAATGGCCAGATGAACATAAAAAGGTAATGCAATATAACTTTGAATTGTGAGATGAAAAAATGAAGCGGAGTAATTGGGTCGGAGCGTTGCTCAGTGAGCACATTGCCGATGTTGTTGTATGCTTGCATTTGCAAACCAAGTGCGTTTTTAAAAAAACTCGGTTTTAAAAAATAAATATACATGCCCCATACAACAACCATTAATGAACAGTGAATCCATAATCTTTTTTTCATCTCTGGCCAGCTGCCTTGTGCAACAAAAAACCAATCGATGAGCAAAGTTAGCAATGGAGAAACAATGGCGATCTCTTTTGTGCCGGCAGAAATGCATCCAAGAAAAATAAAGAGAAAAAAAACTGCTATTTTTTTAATAAGTGATTGTGCATTAGCAAGAACTAAGAAGGTAAGACAAATAAGAAGGACAAAAAGAGTTGCCATGCCTTCTAATTGCCCTTGGATGACATAGGAAACAGTTTGTGTCTGAACTGGATGTAATAGAAAAAGCCCGGCGGCGCAAAAAGCAATCGCGAATCGGTAGCGCGAAAAGAAAGATGGTTTTTTTAAGTGTGAAAGAAGGGCTACAACAAATGCGAAAAGTAAAATACCGGTAATGGTGTGAAAAGTAACATTGAATAAACGATAACTGTAAGGGTTAAATTTACCAATTCTGTAATTGATTGTGTTAAGCCAATAGCTTATCCATCGTGGACCAATTAAAAAAAGACTCCACAACGTGTTGTGCCGAATATTATAAAATTTTTGAATATTAATAATATCGTCAAATTGAAAATCATAATGCAGCGAAGGATAATAAAAAAGATAGGAAATTACAGTTAAAATGAACGGAGGGATAGTGTAGTTCCACCATGAGGTTGGATGACTTATGGGATACTCGTTATTGATGCTTTCCTGGGGGGAATTATCAAGAGTGGCAAGTTTATTGCGCATTTTGAGCGTTTTCATATCTATCCTTTTTTTTGCTGCATAACTATCGGCATTCAGTTTACTCAAATGTGGTATTTTGCCAAGAGATTAACCCAGTGTGTTTGACCGATTGGTTCAAATTTTTTAAACTAAGTTAAAATATCTTTAATTTAAATAGTTCTAATTATCATGATATCATTAAAAACCGCTGAATTTTTGATCGCCTTTATCACGTTTGCATTTGCCTATATTGTCGGTGTCACGACCGGAGGGTTTGCGCAAGCTTGGGCTGCCCACAAGATGGGCGATGACACACCTGCGCGCGTTGGGTATTATACGTGGGACCCATTTGTCCATGTTGATTTTTTGGGAGCACTTCTTTTTATGTATGCTGGAGTTGGTTGGGTGCGAATTTTGCCGATTGATCCGGTTAATTTACCAAATGTGTGGCGGCGCGCGTTTGTCTATTTTTCGCGTGCATTTGCATATTGTATTTTAGCGCTCACTTCATTGTTGTTCCTGATTTTGGTATGTGGAGGGTCACTTGTTGCAACTGTAGTCGCGATGGGTAACGCCGGTTATTTATCGATCAATGCGCTTTCCGATTGTATTACATCACAAGGCCCATCATGGATGCTGGCTATGACTTTGTTGCTTGTAGTAATGCTCTATTTGAGCGTTATTTTGGGCGTATTGAGCTTCATTCTTGATGGATTTCGTTTTGTTGTAGTTACTTTTTTTCCCGATAATGAATTATTAAAAGAGGGTGAAATAATGAGTTTTATTATTCCCCTTGTCTTACTCATAGTATTTACCTATTCTTTGCGTGGCGTTATTTTGCAAAGCATTTGTTTTCTTGGATTTTTCTTAGCATCATTTTTAGGAGCTTCGTGATTGTATGGAGCAGTTGCATGTTGATCAACAAGTTGAAAATCTTTTGGTAGGCACTGTTCAAACAGTTACCCCTGAAGAGTTGAAAAAAAAAATTGCACGCGGTAAACCGCTCATTATAAAATTAGGAGCCGATCCTACAGCTCCCGATTTGCATTTAGGACATGCAGTGGTGCTTTCTAAGATGCGTCAGTTTCAAGATTACGGACATCAGGTTGTTTTTTTGATTGGTGATTTTACCGCACGTATTGGCGATCCAACAGGAAAATCAAAAACGCGCCCACCACTTTCAGATGAAGAAATTGCACACAACACAGCAACCTATTTTGCTCAAGTGAGTAAAATTTTAGATCCAAAAAAAACAATGATTCGTTTTAATTCAGAATGGCTCGGTGAGTTGTCGCCAAAAGAGTTTGTTACTCTATGTGCTAAATCAACGCTTGCAAGGTTGATTGAACGTGAAGATTTTGCACAACGTATGCGCAACCATGAGCCAATTGGTTTTCATGAATTATTGTACCCATTAATGCAAGCATATGATTCGGTTGCATTGCAAGCCGATGTGGAACTTGGTGGCACTGATCAAACATTTAATTTGCTCATGGGCAGATTTTTGCAAGAACATTACAAACAAGAACCGCAAATTATTATGACCACACCATTGCTGGAAGGTCTTGATGGTGTGCAGAAAATGTCAAAATCGCTTGGTAATTATATTGGATTAGCAGAACCTGCCGATCAGGCATATGGAAAATTGATGTCGATTTCGGACAAATTGATGTGGCGTTACATGGAAATATTGTTGCACACACCAATGCACACGATTAGTATGTGGCAAGAACGTGTTGCTGGTGGAAACACACATCCCATGGAACTAAAAAAACAAATGGCGCATGATATTGTTGCTCGCTTTTGGTCGCTTGAACAAGCTAAACAAGCACAACAACAATTTGAAGCGCTGTTCCAAGCGAAAGATTATTCTCAAGCCACTCAAGTGAGTTTGCCAGAGGGTACTGCTGAACAATTGTGGATTGTTGATTTACTTAAGCTACTTGGTGCGGTAGCAAGTTCTTCCGAAGCTCGTCGATTAATTGAAGCGGGAGCTGTTAAAATTAATGACGAACCAGTTACCGATTTTTCAGCAAAAATTGCCTGGGTTGCCGGGATGAGTATTAAAGTGGGCAAACATCGAATATATCGTCTTAAATAAACCAATTTAATAGCGCGGTGTAAAAAAATTAAGACTCTTTTTTTGTGATCAAAAATAAATTTCTAATTGACACAATGGATCATTTTGGTATACTAATAATAGATGAAATAATAAATGAGAGGAAATTCTATGAAAAAGTTATTTTTCCCTATAATTGCGTTACTCGTTTTTCCCTTTTCGTGTCTACCGATGTCAAATTTGGCACGTTTAAATGTTAAGTTTGCATTGTTCCGAGAAAATCCGGCACAATTGGCACGCGCCTTGAATAAAGGTTATGCCTTTGACTCAAACCGATTTGACTATGAAAAACTTGGTATTATTCGTACTGACAAACAAACCCAACTCGGGCAATATGTCAACATCAAAAATGATTTAGATGCGTTCGCAAAAACAGCAACGAGCAAATATCATGTCACAAAAAAATTGTTCGATGTTGGCCAGTTTGCGTTACTTGGCAGTAGTATGGAAGTAAGCTACAAAGTACTTACGGGCGGATTAGAGTGTTGTTTACATGGTGGATCAACTACTGTAGGAACGGTGCTTGCCGGTCTTGGATCAACCGCATTGTGTGGAAGTGCTTACTTGATGAGACGAATTATTGGCCGTCAAAATGGTAACAATTTTGCTGAATGTGCAAAAATAATCAACCATGCTCGTGAACAATTTACAAATGGGTTACTATAATTAGTACCTTATCTATAAGAATTTAATTTTCTCGTTATTATTTCATTTCCCCCCGATTATTTCAAAACAATAATGAAGTTTAATACACTTGTTATTGAAGAAATAAAAAGGGGGATTTTTTATGAACTATTCTATTTTTGCAATCGTTCTATTGTTGAGCAATTTTCATTTAAACGCATTTTACTGGCAATCGATTGCGTGTCACCATTTAGCAGCTCAGTTGAATGAAGAATTACAAAAACCGTACGATGTAAGCCGTGATTTTCCATTGCTTACCTATGTTCAGTGTCCAGTTCTTTTAAAAATTGTCTTAGGAAAAGTTATTGATAAGAATAACCCTATTCATCAAGGACTACTCAAGCGTGCATTGCGGCATGCAGTAATGATTAACAAAATTGAATCAGCAAAAATATTAATTGATTTTGGTGTTCAAGTAACAGCATCTTCGGGTGCTCCAATTAATTATGTAAGTTCAAGTGAAATGGTACATTTATTAGTTGAGCACGGGGCTCAAATTAATAGAACCGAAGGATATTCAACGCCACTTTATTGGGCTGCTGATAGTGGCAATATAGAAGCAGTTAAAGCTTTGCTTGAATTGGGTGCGGATCCGACAATCATTGATCGAAAAAATAATTTATCGCTCAAAGAGTGGCTCGCACAAAAAAAAGAAATGGCCGAGCGGCATCATGATGAAAAATTAATAAATCTTTACCAGGAGATGAACCAAGTCATTAAGCCATTTTTAAAATAAAATTTATTCTACTTCGCCAGAAAACCCAAGTTTTTAAACGGGGCATCAAGGCAAGTAGAACCCTTCGAAGGTGGGGTTGGCTTCGAAGAATTTCGCGCGATACAACGGCTTAAAAGCCGTTGGGCGCTTCATTTTTTAGTGACATTTCCAACAACGTAGGTACCAGCAATAGCACCTCCAACAATTAATCCTCCGCAAATTGCATGAGTCCACCGGCGATTCTGAATAGTTGATTTATTAAACACTAGTTTTTGGGGTTGAAACGATGTTTCTGTTGTGTCAGATTTGGTTAGGCTTCCTGATATGGTACCGTGTGTATACATTTTATGCAAAAAACCCGTATTTGTTTTTTTAAACGAATATATGTTTTCAGTGTTGCCATGGTATTCTTGTGCTTTTTTCAGCTCTTCTCCCATTAACTTATGTGCCGCAATGTTTTTTATGTTTTGAGAATAGAGGTTACGCTGATCAACAACATCAGAAGGTAATTCGTTGAATTCTTGGGAAGAAAGATCGAAAGATTCACCATTTCTTCCTTTTAGGGATAAAATCAAGTAATCGACGGTTAAAAGACCTACAGTTAAAGTAAATCCTGTAGCGGCACCCACAAAAGCTCTATCGCAACTAGAAAGTACGAATTGATTGCAAATTGATTTCCACAAAAAATCGATGCTCTGCATGCACAAAATTTGATGGCCTTGTAATGAAAAAAGGAATGCTAAACTCAACCCAATTTTATGTACTTGTTTCATGAAGTCCCTCTATAATGGCCTAAGTGCGTATAAAAATTATAAAAAATGTTATTTTTGTTACTGTAAAGCAGATTGGCAGGGCCGTCAAATGAACTTCGCTCGATAGTTTATGCAGGTTCAGTGCGCTTTTCAATGAGAAATAAATATGGTATTCTGGAGCTATGAAGAACCTATTTAAGCTCCATTCACCATTCAAGCCCGCTGGCAGCCAACCTGAAGCGATTAAGAAGCTCATTGAGGCTCGCCCAAAAAACGAATCGGACCTTCCGCGTCGATCGACCCTTATTGGGGTGACTGGGTCTGGAAAAACGTTTACTATTGCCAATGTAATTGCAAGTCAAAATAAGCCGGTATTGGTGCTTGCCCCAAATAAAACATTAGCAGCACAACTTTATGAAGAATTTTCGGTGTTCTTTCCAGAAAATAAGGTGTGCTATTTTGTCAGTTATTACGATTATTATCAACCGGAATCATATTTGCCAGCACAAGATATCTATGTACCAAAAGAAACAAAAGTAAATAGTGAAATTGAGCGGTTGCGTGTTGAAGCAGCAGCTTCGCTTGTGAATCGCAACGATACGATCGTTA
>CAZUJC010000008.1:0-38054 GCA_964620245.1 uncultured Pseudomonadota bacterium
GGGGGTACGATTTAGGTGTTGGGCGTCAGCTTGATGATCTAGCTCGAGATAATCGTTGGGATGAAATTAAACAAGAATTGCTCGAATTAAAAGACAAATACGGTCGTGAATTGACTGCATTAAGAAATGAGCAGCAAGGAATTCTTGACGATCAAAGTGATGAAGCTCAAGAACTTCAAGCCAAGATGGATGACTTGGAAGATAAAATTGGTAAAGTGCAATTGCATCTTACTGGTTTAGAAAAAGATAAGAGTGCTGCTTTGCAAGATTATAGCGGTATGGAACAAGCAGAATAAAAGAACACTCTACTCCATCATAAAAGGGCAGGCAGGGACACTCGCTTGCCCTTTTTCTATTGCTGCGAAAGCAAGAATTACCGTATGATGAATGTAATCATGCTCAAAGTATATTAAAATAAAGTAATTCGCGTGCAAACTTTAAAAATTCTATTAGTTTCGAACAATTACTTACCGTACAGTGGCGGAGTTGTGAGTGCTTTACAGCTCTTGTTAGATGAACTCAAAAAAATGGGTCACGATGTTCGATTAATTACCCTTGATTTTGGAGTTCCAATCATTGATCCAGAAAACGTTGTTCGGATTCCATCACTGTTCACTTTTTCGTATAAAAAAAATCGTATGGCAGTACCGCGACATGCAAAACGTTTTTTGTCTGAATATATTAAAAAATTTAATCCAGATGTGGTGCATGTACACCATCCATTTTTACTGGGACCGATTGTTGTTGAATGTGCAAAAAGATTACACATCCCCATCGTTTTTACCTATCACACCCAGTATGAAGAATATGCACACTATGTACCATTATTTCCATCGCATCTTGTAAAAAAATATATTAATAATGCGGTCTATCAATTTTGCCAATCGGTCGATGTTATTATTGCACCAACGCCCACAGTAAAAAATCAGCTTAAAAAAAAGCGAATAAAAACGCCTATTAAAGTAATTCCAACAGCAATCGCCTCATTTTTTTTTAATCAAAAAATTGAACAACGAGAAAATTCAGAAAAATTTAATTTGCTTTGTGTAAGTCGTTTTGTTCCAGAAAAAAATCTATTTTTTTTGCTTGATGTGCTGAAAATGCTTCCCCAAAATAAATTTACATTGACGTTAGTTGGCTATGGTTCGTTGTATGATGAATTACGCGAGTATGCATTTCATAAGCTTAAACTGTCTGCTGATATTCTTTTTTTTGTAGAAAAACCATCAAAAGAAAAATTGATCAATCAATATCATAAAACTGATTTGTTTTTGTTTGCTTCAACAACTGAAACGCAAGGAATGGTTCTTGCAGAAGCGATGGCAAGCGGATTACCTGTTGTTGCAGTTAATGCGCCAGGTTCGCGCGATATCATTGAAAATGGAATGAACGGTTTTTTGGTTGAAACGCGTGATGAAATGAAAAAAAATATTGAACGTATTGCATCCAACAAAAAAGAATATGCACAATTACAGCAACATGCACTTAAGACAGCGCAAAATTATCATGCGGTAATCGCTATTGAACAACTACTTAAAGTGTATGAGCGCTTGCTAACAAAGAACGAATCATGCCAGCACCAAGAGTAATTGCTTGTTGAGCTCTTAAAATTGTTGGCGTAAGACACACTGTTTGCGCGCCTGCTGCAAGTACCGCATCTTTTTCTGCTGGTGTCAAATCTCCTTCGGGACCAATAAGCAATGAAACAGGTTGAAGTTTTTTCGCTTGTACTTGAGCAAACCACTGCGCAAGTGAAATTCCGTTTGGGTCAAAGAAAATGAGTGATGCGATTTTGTTTTGTTGCACATATTCGTTGAGTGCAATTGGCGCATGAATTGTAGGAACTAAGAACTGTTTTGCTTGCTCTGCAGCAGCAATCATAATTTTGCGTATGCGCTCAAATTCTTTTTGCCCAGCCCATGTGCGTTGTGTTTTTTGTGTAAAAACGAGTTGTATTTCGTTTACGCCAATTTCAACCAAATTGTATAATGCTTGTTCTAACGCTTCACGTTTTAATAGTGGTAGGATGCATGAAATTGATGGAACCAACTGTTTGTTATTATTTTTTGAAATTATCATAACTACAACGGAACGTTTTTCAATTGTAACAAGCTGTACGGAACAATGGATGTTTTCATCAAACAGCGTACATGTTTCCGAAGGCATTAAGCGCAATACTTTTGTAATGCGATGAACCAATAATTCATCGTCAATAGTAAACGATGTTCCGGTTTTGACGGTAATCGACGAAATTGGTGCCCAATAGAGAGCAAAATGATGTTTACTTTCGTGGAGCACGCGCAGCCTTTTTGGTTGGCCAAATGTAATCTTTTAATTGTTTGTATGTGTCATAGCAATAATCACTGATACTGTAATACTGTAAAATAGCCACGGCCCACAATTGTTTTGCGTATTGAGTATATGAAGTCTTCTTTTTTTGTGGTGCTAATTGTTCATCTGAAAATTCATCAAACTCGTCAAATTCATCGATCGGCATTTCGTGTAATTTTTCCGAAAGTGCCTGTTGCTGATTTATTAGTTCTTCAGCGTTAATGTGTGAAACGAGCGTTGCGTGAACGAAAAATTGTGCGATAAGTTCCAGTGGAATACAGAGTGTTTCTTTGATTTGCAATGAGTTATCACAAACAATGAGCGCAATTTCAGGATAGGTGTTTGCTATTTTACTAATGCGCATTTGCAGTGAATGTTCATCTCCCGGTTTTGCTGCCCAGGTAAGCAAGCCGGCGCTCAGATCAAGTTCATACAATGAATAAAACATTTTCCATAAAGTACAATCATTAATACATTGTTCTCTACCAATATGGACACCACCGGATTTAAAAAGTTGTGTGTGATCAATGATGGTAAATAGTTCGTGATTATTGATTGAGTCATTGAGTAACACGAAACATACATATTCTTGTTCTTTTGGTGATTCTAGTTGCGCAAAAATCGATGAGCTATACAAAGCCAAAAAACACAACGCACGAATAATAAACATATAACTCCCTCCTAAAGACATTGTTATTGCACCTGCCAGTGTGGCACGCTTATTACTAGTTTACCATAAATGTTAAAAGAAACGAGCGAGTTATTTTATGGCACGTAGCCCTGTTGTGTTGGTTGTTCTAGATGGTTTTGGGTACCGAAAAGAATTGGTTGGAAATGCAATTTTACAGGCAAAAAAACCTTTTTTTGATCATGCGCTCAAAACACATCCATTTTGTTTGCTTAAAGCCTCGGGCAACGCAGTAGGTTTAATGCCTGGCCAGCAAGGAAATTCTCAAGTTGGGCATTTAACTATTGGTGCTGGCAGAAGAGTGCCCAGCGATTTAGTTCGTATTAATGAATCAATTACGAATGGGTCTTTTTTTTCTAATAAAGTTCTTGTGGAAAGTTTTGATCAATTGCGCACAAATGGAAAAACGCTGCATCTTATTGGACTGGTTTCTGATGCTGGTGTTCATGCATACAACAAACATCTATACGCGCTCTTGCAAGCTGCACATAACGCGCAGATAAAAAATGTTATGATTCACGTCTTTCTTGATGGTCGTGATAGTTTACAAAAAAGCGCAGCAACATTCTTAAATGAATTAGAAAATCAGTGCAAGCAAATTGGTGTTGGAACAATTGCCTCTCTTCATGGTCGTTATTTTGCCATGGACCGTGATAAACATTGGGACCGCACACGCACCGTATATGAAGCATTAATTCATCCGCTTCAAACACAATTTATTTCTTGGCAAGCAGCCTTGGATTTTTACTATGCAGATTCCATTACCGATGAATTTGTTCCACCAACACAATTACATGCAATGCAATTAATTAATGAAAATGATGGAGTTATTTTTTTTAATTTTCGCCCTGATCGCGCGCGTCAATTAACGGCAGCATTTGTTGATCGCCATTTTGTAGATTTTGATCGTGTATTTGTGCCACTCTCTTTTTTTGTAACTATTATCAATTACGATCACTATTTAAAAACAAAAACCATCATTGACCGACTTATAATAAATCATACGTTAACAGAACTGCTTGCAGCGTATGGTAAATCAATATTCACCATCGCCGAAACAGAAAAATATGCACATGTGACCTATTTTTTTAATGGGCTCAAGGAAAAAGCGGTTTCCAACGAAACGCGTGTTTTAATTCCTTCCCATACTCATCGTGATTTTATGCATGAACCGTGCATGTCGGCCAATACAATTACTGATCAAGTGGTAAGTGAACTGAAAAAAAATAATTTTGATTTTTATCTGATCAACTATGCAAATGCTGACATGGTTGGACATTCAGGAAATATTGAGGCCACTATCGAGGCAATTGAATGTTTGGATGAACAGCTTGCACGACTTTGGCACGAGATTCAAAAAATTAATGGAATTTTGTGTATTACTGGTGATCATGGAAAAGCTGAGCAGATGATTGACATTCAAACAGGAGAACCATTTACTGCGCATACAGCAAACCCAGTTTATTTTATCGTATTAAGTGACCATGTGATGAAACCTGATTTGTCATCATTCAAAGAATTGAGTGATATTGCACCGTGGATTTTGAAACTAATGCATATACCTATCCCAAAAGAAATGCAGCGCTAATTAGTGCGCAACATCATATTGAAAATAAACAAATCCATCATCATCACGAGAAGTTTCTTTAAATCCAAAGCGTTTGTACAATTTTATCGCGGGATAATTTATCGTGCGTGTTACTAATCTAATTTTGGTTACAAATCGTGATTTTAAATCAGTGATTGCGTGATCTAGTAATTTATATGCATACCCTTTTGAGCGAAATTCTTTCAAAAGCGCTAAAAATAAAATAAAACCTTCATAAAAGTTTTTTTTGTAATAGGCCACAAAACCAACTGGCTGATTTTTAATATACATTGCTTTAATGGTTAAGTTGCCGATGTTTTCAGGAGCTTTTGATGAAGCACGATAATGCAGCATGTACATTGGAGAAAAATCGGTTGAATATTCACTTACTAACCAATACCAGTCATTTTTAAAAATATCTAAGATAAATGGCGTGTCCCGCTCTTCATCAAAATCAACAATGTCTGGTTGTTGCGTATAATAAAGATAGGTAACAGTTATACCACCAATGAGCATAGCCGAGCATATAGAGAACAAAATCCATTTGCGAGAAGAAAACAGGTTCATTTTTTTTCCTGAGATTGATAAGTAATTTTTGCAAGCATCAGCCCGTGAGAAGGAGCGCAGGGAAGTGTGTGGTTAGGATTCTTTGCCAATAAAATTTCATGTAAATATTGAGCGGATAATTCAGGCCGTGATGCAACTTCGAGCGCGGCACCGACAATTCTACGAATCATGTAGCGTAAAAATTTTGGACCATAAACTTCAATACGGTAAGCATTCCATCGTCGTAAATAAAAAACATTTATTTTTTCAATAGATCGCACCGTAGATTCATAGTGGTTTCCAGAGCAAAATGAACGAAAATCATGTGTTCCCACAAATACCTGCAACGCATTATTAAGTTTTTCACTACAATAATCATATCTCATATGATAGCCATATCGCGCTGCAAACGGCAAGGGACGAGAAGAAAAAACATGATACCAATAAACTTTTTCTTCGACTGCATAGTGTGGATGAAAAGAATCTTCAGCTGGTTCTATTGAACGAATAAAAATATCATTTGGTAGCCGATTATTCCACGCCCGGATTAACAGTTGAGGATCCATTTTTAGATCGGTCGAAAAAACCGCAACTTGACCTAAAGCATGAACGCCAGCATCGGTGCGTGAAGCCGCAAGTAGATTGATTTTTTGGTCAAAAACTTCACTGAATATTTTTTCAAGCTTATTGCTTACTGCAACTGTTTCTGATTGTTGTTGCCAACCAGAATACGCTGTGCCATCATAGGCGATAATAATTTTGTAGCGATGCATAACAAAAAATAAGTAATTATTTTCTCATCGATGCGCGCAATGTTTTTTTGCGCAAACGAATATGATTTGGAGTAACTTCAATCAGCTCATCTGGTTGAATCCATTCCATGCAACGTTCAAGTTCCATGATGCGCGCTGGTGCGAGTTTGACTAAATCATCAGACCCTGAAGCTCGCATATTGGTTAATTTTTTCTGTTTGCATGGATTGACATCCATATCATTGTCACGGCTATTTTCACCAATGATCATTCCTTCATAAACTTGATCACCAGCAGTAACAAATAGGGTCCCACGTTCTTGCAAGTTATCTAAAGCATAAGCCGTAGTTGGGCCCATATCGATAGAAACAAGGGCACCTTTGGTTCGTCCAGGAATGTCACCCTTATATGGTTGGTACCCATGGAATTGTGTGGTAAACAAACCAGTACCACGCGTATCGGTTAAAAACTGGCTACGGAAACCAAGGAGTCCACGAGAGGGAATTTCAAATTCCATACGCAACCGACCGTTGTGCTGTTGAATTAAATTTTTAAGTTCGGCTCTTTTTTTACCAAGGCGTTCCATAATGACACCCTGATGTTCAGGATCAATATCAATGACAACAAATT
The DNA here is from genome assembly GCA_964620245.1 of uncultured Pseudomonadota bacterium. Taxonomy (GTDB): domain Bacteria; phylum Babelota; class Babeliae; order Babelales; family JACPOV01; genus JACPOV01. The sequence continues at coordinate 6,536 of CAZUJC010000008.1, forward strand.
CGATCGGCTCACATTTTTCGCCATCGATTGTTTTATAAATTACTTCAGGTGCTGAAAGTTGAAATTCAAAACCTTCACGGCGCATATTTTCAAATAAGATACCCAAGTGTAATTGTCCACGGCCCGATACTTTGAATGTTTCAGGAGAATCGGTAGGTTCAACGCGTAAGGCGACGTTTATTTTGAGTTCTTTTTCAAGTCGTTGTTTAATTTGACGCGAAGTGAGTAAATTGCCATCTCTGCCATTGAATGGTGAATCGTTGACCGAAACGAACACCGACATTGTTGGTTCGTCGATCGATACGTACGGAAATGGATGTGGCTGATCAACTTGGCACAACGTTGTACCAATAGTTACAGGATCGGTAAAGCCGGTAACTGCAACAATTTCGCCAAAGCTAGCGCTTTTGGTTTCTTTTTTCTCAAGACCATGAAACGTATAAATTTTTGTAATTTTGGTCGGCTTGCTCACCGTTTCTTCTTTACAGCAAACAATTTCTTGGCCAGTGCTCATTGAACCACTAAAAATGCGACCAATAGCGATGGTTCCTAAGAAATCTGAATAATCGAGGTTGGTGACCAACATTTGTAAATAGTCAGCACGCGCTGTTGGCGCAGGGATATATTTAACAATCGCATCGAAAAGCGGCTTCATATCGCCTGAACGTGCATCAGGATCGGAACCTGCAAAACCGAGCTTGGAAGATCCATACAAAAGAGGAAAATCAAGTTGTTTTGAGCTCGTTGCTAAATCAAGAAAAAGATCGTGAATTGAATTTTCGGTGTGCTCAATATTCGCATCTGGACGATCAATTTTATTAATGAGTACAATAGGAGTCAAGTTAAGTTCAAGTGCTTTACGCAACACAAATCGAGTGCCAGGCAAAACGCCTTCTGCCGCATCTACCAAGAGCAAAAAACCTTCAACCATTTGCAGGGTACGCTCAACTTCACCACCAAAATCGGTATGACCCGGCGTATCGACAATATTTATAGTAAAATTGTTGTACAAAATACCGGTTTGTTTTGCCAAAATGGTAATCCCGCGCTCCTTTTCAATAGCGTTGGAGTCCATTACTCGTTCAGTTTGAACATCTTCAAGAGTACCTGATTGTCGTAACAGTTTGTCAACCAAAGTTGTTTTACCGTGGTCAACGTGAGCGATAATAGCAATATTGCGAATGTGTGATGCTTCCATAGTTCTTTTTGGTAAAGTGTTGTTAAGAGAAAAAAACGTTTTTTGTTGTATTTATAATTGTAAATTGTTTTTAATTATCTGTCTAGGTGTTGATTATTTGAGTAACGACTTTTATCGCTGCAATGAGCATATTCGATTAATTTTACTGTTCTCTTTTTTTCGCCACTAAGCAAGCTGTTTATGCTTGAAAACGTATCCAGTTATAAGTAATAAAATACAGCAAAAAAGAGCGCTATAGATAAGCGTACACATAAAAGCAAAAGAGTTGATTGGTAATTCATAGAGTGTCTGACTTTGAATATCGATCAGATGTAAATCTGGTAAAAGATAATGTATTCCAACCGTAGTTAAATATTTGATGCCGGTTGCATGATGTTGCATGTATAAAAACCACGAGTGGTTGAACATACAAGTAAGATACGACCCGACAAGTGCTGCATAACACATATTAGTAGAAAGAAGTTGAGACCAAAAAAAAGCAAATGAAAGAACTAACAATCCTTCGAAAAAATAAGTTACATAAGGTGGCCACATATAAAAAAACCAATGTCCTGTTTGTTGATAACAAAACAAAATAAATGTGCCGTAAAAAAGTATGCTCGCTATTAACAAGATGAAGCAGCATCCGACCCAAAGGCCATAAATAAATGCATGGCGTGAGCAACCATTGGTTAAAAACCAAATAAGTATTTGGCATGATTCAATTCGTTTGAGGAGACTGACAACGCAGATTAAAATAAATGCGATAACAAAACAATGATATGCACCAACGCAATAATCAATGAGTACTTTTGTATGTCCGCTGACAATAAATGAACTAAAAAAATAGCCAAGGGTAAAAACCAAAACTAAAACGGCGATAGAAAATGAAATGAGGCGATGATGGTACAAATCATGAATTGCATATCCTGCGCTAATGATCAGATGCTTCATATTCTTGAATGAAAATAGGTTCAGGTAGTTGAGCTGCAAGCGATTGTAGCTGTTCAGATAGTTGATGAATAATGATGCGGCGTTCTTGTGGGGAGGTGCGCTTTGTTATTTCATGAACGAGAGCTTGAATGTTATCCAGCAGTTTTGCAACATGTTGTTTGACATGAAATATATTTTTAGGATCAAGAAAAATAATGCCAACATGAGCAAAGATGCTTATAAGATGAGGAAACCAGTTGGGTTCATTTTTTTCTGGGCGATTAACAATTGCTCCGGGTGGATATTCATGAGTGGGCGACTTAAGTGGAACAGGCACCATAATGATCGGTATAGTGCTGGGTGTGCTTTGCGGTGTGCGAATCGCGCACAGTGTTGGTAGGCAAGCGAGAGTAATCAACACATTCAAAATAAACAATCTCGTGTTCACAGCGCACTTCTCCTTTAATATGGCTGCTCTGTGCACGAGCTTAGTGAATGGTAAAATTGAATGTCAAGTTTACCATTCAGTTAACTATCTTCTTTTATGATGAGCACTTGTGAAACGCGTTTTGGACTTGCTTTCTGAACTTCAAATTTATACGAGCGATAACTAATTGATTCACCTTTTTTTGGCAAATGTTGTAATTGGTACGTTAAAAATCCACCAAGAGTTACCACATTTTCACCTTCAAAAGAAATATGAAGTAGTTTTGAAAGTGTTTCAAGATCGATACTTGCATCAACTAACCAACCACCTTTTTCAAGTGCAACAATTTTTTCGGTTACCGGTTCATACTCATCACTAATTTCGCCAACAATTTCTTCAAGAACATCTTCAAGTGTTACTAAGCCTGTAATAATACCGTACTCATTGAGAACAATGGCGATGTGTTTTCTTTGTTGACGAAATTCTCGTAAAAGTTGATTAATACGCATGGTATCGGGAACAAACAAAATCGGGCGAACGAGCGATGGCAGAACTGTTTCTTGCCCTTTTGACATGACCATAAAAAGATCTTTTTGATGAATCATGCCAATAATATTATCAATTTTGTCTTTGTAAACCGGAAAGCGAGAAAATTGATATTTAGAAAAAGTTTCGACGACATTTTTTATTGGAGTGTCGGCGCTAAGCATAATAATATCACTTGCTGGAACCATGATTTCACGGACCAATTTGCTGCCGAGTTTAAATATACTTTGTAACATTTCAGTTTTTTCTCGTTCCATTAAACCCTTTTCATTGATGTAATTAATCAAAAAACGAATTTCGTGTTCCGAGGTTACTGATTCAATTGGTTCAGTAGATCCACCAAACATGGCGATAAAGTTAGCAGAAAGTTTGAGTAAGAACGTTACCAATGGATAAAATAAATAGAATACAAAATTAGTAAACCATAAGGTCGATGGAAGTAATTTTTCACCACGTATTTTTGCAACATTTTTAGGAATTACTTCACCAAAAAGTAAAATGGCAGCAGAAGCAATACCAATCCCAACCGAAAATCCCACGCTACCTGAAAAGTGAAAATGCGCAAAAATTCGTTCCATTACATTGGTAATTAAAGCGGCTGCAGTCACATTTGCAATATTGTTAGCAATTAAAATGGTAATTAGTACCTGATGAGGATTGCGTTCAAGTGTTGCGAGTAATGTTTGATAGCGTGATGAACTGCTACTTGCGAGTTCTTTAAGCTTAAAAAGACGTAATGCGGTGATGCTTGTTTCTAAAAACGAAAAAATCGCACAGAAAACAAGCGATATCATAAAGCCGATGATTTCTGTGTACACAACGTGATTAAAAAGCGGGTCTGGTTCCATTTTTTTTTACGATCCTCATTAACGGTTTATACATTCATTACTTATTGCAAAAACTGCTTACGAATCTCCAGGGATATTATCAAAATCTTTATCCAAGTTTTCAAATTCCTTATCGAAGAAGGTTTGCAATTTTTTGCTGCGCGAAGGATGGCGCAATTTTCGCAACGCTTTAACTTCAATTTGACGAATTCGTTCCCGCGTAACTGAAAAATCTTTACCAACTTCTTCAAGGGTATGCTCAGATGCTACGTCGATACCAAAACGCATTTTGATTACTTTTTCTTCGCGGGGTGTTAACGTTTTGAGAACTTCTCGCACACGTTCTTTTAGGTCGTTACTTGCTACCGTATCGGCAGGGGAAACATCGTTTTCATTTTCGATAAAATCTTGAATGAACGCATCTTCACTATCACCAACAGGAGTGGTAAGTGAAATTGGTTCTTTCGAAATTTTGATAATATTTTTTATTTTTTTCTCATCAATATTGAGCTCTTTTGCAAGTTCAGCATGAGATGGTTCACGACCATGTTCTTGAACAAACACGCGTTTAATTTTATTAATTTTATTGAGTGTTTCAACCATGTGAACTGGCACACGAATTGTACGTGATTGATCAGCAATTGCACGTGTAATTGCTTGACGAATCCACCATGTTGCATAGGTAGAGAATTTAAATCCGCGTTCGAAATCAAATTTTTCAACAGCGCGCATTAAGCCAATATTTCCTTCTTGAATGAGGTCAAGGAACGGAAGGCCTTTGTTGATATACTTTTTTGCAATATTAACAACTAAACGTAAGTTTGCTTTTGCAAGATCATCTTTTGCTTTCTTGTCTTGCTCAAGGCCTTCTTGCAATTGTGCATAGTTTACTTCAATTTGTTGTTGGCTTATTCCCATTTCGCCTTCAACTTTTTTGAGTGTTTTTTGTGCAGCACGAACCACACGTTCTAGTTCTTCTTTCTGGCTCAGTTGTTCAGCAGTTGGCTGTGTTGGAAGAACAAAAGAATTAAGTTCTTTTTGGGTTTGTTCGATTTCATTCTTTTTCTCATTCATTTTAGCAACCGCTTTTTCAATGCGCTTTGCCAGTTTACGAATAAGCTTATTAGAAAACTTAATTGTCTGAATAGTTTTGCTAATTTCTTCTTTATTTTGTTTTACGCGATCAAGCATCTCTTTTTTCTTTGCAGGATCTGCAAGGAGCGCTCGATAGCTTCGGTAAATATGTTCTTCATTGGCAATTAAATCTTTAACTTTGTTTAAAATTAACAGAAGCGCATCTTTTTCTTCTTCGATTTTTGGTAAATTTTCTGTGTCAAACTCAGAAAATTGAATGATGTCTTTGAGTGGCAGTGTATTTTTTTGTAGTTTTTCAGCAATTGTTACCAACTCTTTGTGAATGAACGGAAAGCGAGACAGTGAAGTGATTGCTTCGCTTTTGCCAAGAGCAATCTGATCGGCAATTACTTTTTCTGTTTTTTTATTGAGTAGCGGAATTTTACCAATATCGCGTAAATAACATTTTACACCATCCGTTAGTTGTGCAGATGCAGCCGTTTCTTTGATAACTAATTTTTCTTCTTCTTCCTCTTCTTCTTCATCGTCATCTTCACTTGCTTCACTTTCTTCGACATCTAATTCAATTTCACTGGTAAATTGTGGTGCAGCGGCAACTGCTTGAGCCGGAACTTCTTCCTTTTGCAGATCGGTCAAATATGAATCATCAACTTCTTCTTGCATAATCAGCTCAACGCCTTCTTGAGATAAATGACGCATCAATTCACCAGTTTCTTTATCTGAAAGGTGATAGCGTTGGCGAAATTCTATGATTTCCTCATATGAAAGAGCACCGATTTTTTTGCCCTTTTCTAAAATAGTGTTAAAAATTTCATCTTTAACAACATCAGTTTGTTCTGTTGGTTCACCAGCTGTTTTAGGTTGCGCTTTTTTTGTTTTACCGGTTGATTTAGGCGAAGATTTTGAGCTTTTTGTTGGTGTAGGAGCAGCTGCGCTTTTTGTAGCAACCGTGGGAGCCTGTTTTTTTTCGGGAGCTACTTTTGGTACAGCAGGAGCGAGTTTGCCAAATGCTTTTGCAAAAGTACGAGTAACGACACTCAGCGCTTTTTGAGCAACAGACCCTTCTTGTTGGACTGGCGTATTATTTTTTGGTTTTGATGAAGGTTTTTTTACCACTTTTTTAATCATATAAGGCCCCTACTGACTAATTTTTGTTTTAGCTCTTGAAACTGAGTTAAAATTTTTTGAATGCTCTGCACATCATTTTCTTGTTTAGCGCGATTTAATTTGATTTTAGTATCGGTTACAAACGATTTCCAGTTTTTCTTTTGAAATTGTGTGAGTAGATAGTCTAAGTTTTCCGGACCCTCATACTCATAACATTCCAGTAAAAGCTGGCTCATGAGGACTTTTTCATCTGTTGATAATATTTCAAAAAAGAGTGAAAAGTCGATTGTTTCATATTCATCTTTTGTTGTCTTTAATTTAAGCAACAAATCCCGGATTGGTGGAGATGCATATTCGATTAAATACTCTTCGTCTTCATTTTTTAATAAATTCATATTATTTATTATAACAGAAAATAATTTCTTTTCCAAGAGAGGAACCTCTTTCAAAACCAGTGTAGCTGGGGGGATGGCGGTTGGTTCTTGGGGCTTTGTAGTAATAGGTTGGGCCGAGTGTCTGGCACATTCATTAACCAAGACAGAAAAAGGTATATCGCACCTCTTGGCCACCAGCTGTAAAAGGATGTCTTTTTTGAGCGGATCGTCTATTTTGGCGATGATTTCCAGTAATTCTCGTACGATTTCCATCTTTTCATGCAACGTTTTATTGGCAAAACCTTTTGCTGTTGAATCGATAAAAAACACAAAGATATCGTGAGCTTGAGCCACTAGATCGGCTAAATTGCCCCCTTTTTGTAAAAACGAGTCAGGATCTTCGCCAGCAGGTAGCTCAACAATAGCAAGTTCAAGATTAACATGCCAACACAATTGGGTGAGCCTGAGCATTGCTTGTTTGCCCGCCTGGTCCCCATCGTAAAGCACATAGACCTGCTGGGCATAGCGAGCCAATAATTTTAGTTGTTCGGTTGTGCAAGCGGTACCCAACGTTGCTACTGTATTTACAAACTGATGTTGCACCATTGCCAAACAGTCCAGGTAGCCCTCAACTAAAAAAACAGCATTGCGCTCTTGAATTTGTTTCTTTGCTGCATCAAAGCCAAATAAAAATGACCCCTTATTAAAATAGGGGTTTTCTTTGGAGTTATAATACTTGGGCCGTTCATCGCCAGGTCGATAGGTTCGACCTCCAAAAGCACTGCAGCGGCCCATGGCATCTTTTATAGGAAAAATAATACGGTCAGCAAGCGGAGAATAGTAATGCCCCTTGCTTTCAGCAAGAAGGTGTACCTGTACCAGATCGTGTACTAAAAAGTGGTGTTGTCGAGCGAAATCAATCAGTTCTTTTATTGCCTGAGGAGATCCAGGAAAATAGCCTAGACTAAAACGTTTGATAGTTTCTTGATTAAATTGCCGTTTTTCTAAATAACTGATTGGCAGATTGTTTTTTTTAAGTTGTTCATGACACCAATTCGTAACCAGTTCACATAACTGCCAGTAACGTTTTCGTTCATCAGTGCGTCCGGCTTGCGCATCATGGTTATATTTTAACAATTCTTCTGGCAACGTTAGTTGATATCGCTCAGTTAAATGTTGTGCCGCTTCAAGCTGGGTACACTGTTCTGCTTTGGCAATAAATGCAATAACATCGCCACCAGAGTGGCATCCAAAACAGTAAAAAATTTCTTTATGCGGGCTGACCGTAAATGAAGGAGTTTTTTCGTGATGGAATGGGCATACGCCTTTTAAATAAAGGCCTGCTTTTTTGAGCGTTGCATATTCACTTACCACATCGACGATAGAAACGCGCCCCTTAATGAAATTGAATAGATTCATGCCGTTGCTGCTTTCTATCAAAAAAATAGGTAAATAATAACAACGCACAGGAGCTTGCACCAATAATAAATGCTATCCACTGATTAATTGACAGCCAAGAAAAGGGAAAAGTAGTGGTAAATTGTTGCTCGCAGCGGAAAATATCGATTAATCCACGCTCTGCTGTTGCCAAAATGAGATACCAGAGAGCAAGTTGCCCACTTTTTTTTGTTCGATTTTGGATAAAGAAATATAAAATAAAAAATATAAATAAAAGAGCGGCTGAGCTATATAATTGCGTTGGGTGACGATAAACCAAGTTGCAAAAATCATCAGCAATAGGGAGTGCGAAAAATGAATTACTTATTTTGCCAAAACAGCAGCCAGCAAAAAAGCATCCCAGGCGCGCAATGCTTTGCAGTAATGGAGCATACAGAGCAATAAGATCAAGAAATGGAGCGAGCGGAATGTGAAGACGACGAACATAAAAAGGGATAACACAAATAACAGCAATTAAGCTACCAAGAACAGAAAATCCACCATGCCAAAATTGAATTAATTCAAGAGGATGTGTAAACGCATCACTATTCATTAAAGCAAAGAGAACCTTTCCACCAATAGTTGCTGCAATGATTCCACGAATTAATAGTGAGACAAATTGATCTTCATTGACCAACTGTTTTCTTCGTCGATCATTGATGACACAGAGCGTGAAAACGCAAATGCCAAGAGCGATCATAACTCCATATGAATGTATTGCAAGTGGACCGTAAATGTGAAGGAGAGTTGGGTACATAGCACTTTTGCTGTTTTGGGGTTAGTCTACTTGAAGAAGTATAGCATAAACAGTTCGTTTATTATAGAACGATGGAGTGTGCCAATGAGTCATCAAGTTGATTATAAAATATTTTTAGAACAAATTGCCTATCGATTGCGCATAGATTCGCTGGAGTCAACAACTGCAGCAGGTTCAGGGCATCCAACCTCATGCCTTTCGGCTGCCGATATTGTTGCAGTTTTATTTTTTTATGCAATGCGCTTTGACCTCCGCAATCCTGATAATTCTCACAATGACCGATTTATTTTATCAAAAGGGCATGCTGCGCCGCTTTTATATTCGGTGTGGAAAGAACTTGGAGTTCTGAGTGAAAAAGAGCTGCTAACATTGCGCCAATTTGATTCTGTATTGGAAGGGCATCCAACGTACCGTTTTTCGCGCGCTGAGGCAGCAACTGGTTCTTTAGGCCAAGGGTTGTCGATAGGTGCGGGGATGGCATTGCGAGGAAAGCGCACGAAGATTGAATTTAAAACATTTGTTTTAATGGGAGATGCTGAAAGTTCTGAAGGTTCAGTATGGGAAGCAGCTCAACTGGCTGCCTTTTATAAACTTGATAATTTAATTGGCATTATCGATATTAATCGACTTGGTCAAAGTACACCCACAATGGAAGATTATAATATTGGTGATTATCAAGCAAAGTGGGCTGCTTTTGGCTGGGATGCATATGTGGTGAATGGACATTCAATTGAAGAGCTAATGAAGTTGCTTGATTCGATAAAGCCCAATAGAAAACCGGTCATGATTTTAGCAAAAACCGTTAAAGGGTTTGGTGCGCCGATTGCGCAAGACAAAGAAGGATTTCATGGTCGTGCCTTTAAACACGATGAATTGCAGCAAATAATAAAACATCTGCAAAAAACATTTCCTGTTGCAGCTCAACCGATAACTTTTAAATGGCAACCACAATTGCCGCACCAAAAAGAGAATTCTAAAAAACAACAATCATCAACTTTACTAACAAAGTCCGATTATGAAATCGGTCAAAAAATTGCAACGCGAAAAGCATATGGGCAAGCATTGACAGCAGCCGGTAAAAAAAATCAGAACATTATGAGTTTTGATGCGGAAGTTAAAAACTCTACATTTGCGGAAATTTTTGAGGATGAATTTCCCGACAGATTTGTGCAATGTTTTGTTGCGGAACAAAATATGATTGGTATGGCAGTTGGTGCGCAAACACGTGGTGCAGAATGTTTTGTTTCGACGTTTGGTGCTTTTTTTACGCGCGCTTTTGATCAAATTCGTATGGCTGCTATTGGCCGCTGTCCGTTACGGTTGGTTGGTTCACATGCGGGGGTTTCGATTGGTCAAGACGGGCCTTCGCAAATGGCGCTTGAAGATATTGCAATGATGCGTGCATTACCTGATTCGATTATTTTCTATCCATGTGATGCAGTGAGTACGTACAAATTAGTCGAGCAGATGGCAAATTATCACGAATCAATTAGCTATTTGCGTACAACACGAGCTGAAACACCAGTTCTTTATAATAATGAAGAAGAATTTAAAATGGGCGGTTGTAAAGTTTTACGTTCTTCTGATAATGATCAAGCATGCATTGTAGCGGCAGGAATTACGGTGTTTGAAGCTCTCAAAGCATATGAACAGTTACAAAAAATAGGAATCATAGTTGCGGTAATTGATTTATATTCGATCAAACCGCTTGATGAGCAGATGTTGAAAAAAATTGGCAACGGTGCGAGTAAAAAAATTATTACGGTTGAAGATCATTATCTACAGGGTGGAATTGGTGAATCAATTGCGTATGCATTACGCGACGAAAATTTTAAGATTCATTGTTTAGCGGTGACAAAATTGCCGCGATCAGGAAAGCCGGAAGAATTGATGGCATATGAAGAAATTGATGCAGCTGCAATTATACGTACGGTACTGAGATTACAGTAATCCATGAGTAATTTTAACTGATTCTGTACGATCTTTATTGAGAACTACTGTCACGATATTGGGCATTTCTTGTTTTTGATTGATGAGTGAATCAAATGAATTGAGCATGATGGGTAATTTAGTCAAAAATGTAGAAAGAATGAACGAAATGTGGAACGGGCCGATATGCTCAAATTTGATTTTCGCTTGAATTAAGTTTGGTTGCGGTTCAAATAATCGTTGTGAAAATAGTGGCACTTTGGTTTTATTTGCCTTTTCATCGTCACTGCGATGATACATTCCTTGAGGGTCAAGAACCTGAATTGCATCAAAACGTGAATGAAACGAGTAGATCTCTTTAAACATTTTGTCTTTTATGAAATGTGCGGTTCGTTGTTGTACTGGTACAGCAAGCATTATTAATTTGTGAATGCACAGATTGAGTTCGGCTTCTTTAATTTTTGCTAAATTGAGTGCCACATTGCCACCATGACTATGAGTTATTAAGCAAATTTGCGGTTCAATGCCGTATTTGTTTTGATAATTAGTTCTCAGTTTTTTTAACTCTGCATGCAACTTAAGTGCCGCTTCTTCGCGGGCTTCATAGCTCAATAATCCTGACCAACTATAAATATAAAAATGATCAAAAGGGAATTGCGCGGGATCAGTGGTCGTGAGGGTGTCAGCTACCAACCAACGATACACATAATTTTCAGATAGGGTACTTGCTTGATGAAGTCCTTGAGGACAGAAAGTATATTTTTTAAATAGGCGATTAAACCAAAAATGGGTACCATGAACATAAATCGTAACACGTGGTTGTTGTATTTTTGGTAATTGTTCAGCTACCAGGTGCTGACTATTATTGTCTTTAACCACACAACCAGAAAGAGCTGTGAGAAAAATAATAAGAATATAAGCACGGTTGTTTAACCACTTCATCTAAAAAAACCTCCAGTAGTACACGGCAAAACCATTCTTGTTGAGTTTAACACATGCAATAAAAATCCGCAAATTTGCTAAAGGGATTATTTTGGCATTTTTGCTATAAATTCTCTTATGCAACTTGTGTTTGAAAGGTTTTCAATCCGTTTATCAAAAAACTCAACAACTGCCCCTTTTTCTATGAAATAAACGCGATCAAGGGTAGAACGCACAAATTCCATATCTTGGCTAGAATAGGCAATAGTTAAGCCTTGCGTTTGCAACCGGGTCAAATAACGAGCTAAAAGCGTACTGTTTTCAGGGTCTAAAGATGAAGTTGGTTCATCTAAAAGAAGTAGTTCTGGATTTAAGCATAATGCGCGTGCGATCGCAACCCGTTGTTTTTGACCGCCAGAAAGTTGAGTAACGGTACGATCAATGAACTCAACCATGTCCATAAGTCCGAGTTTTTCAAGTGCGACAATTCTGGCATCATCGTATGGCATTCCCTGAACCAAAAGTGGATCAATGCAATTTTCAAGAACCGATAAATTATTGAATAGATTAAAATCTTGAAACACAAAACCGATTCGTTTGCATCGTTGTGCTGAATCATAATCTGAAATTTGTTTATCATTATCAGTGATGGTTCCTGTAAAAGAAATAAGGTGTGCAACACATTTGAGCAATGTCGTCTTTCCGGCCCCGCTTTTACCAATAAAAGCAGTAATTCGGCCTGTAGTCAGATCGAATGAACAGTCTTTGACAATAGACTTGTTTTGGCAAATAACCGTAATTTTTCGTGCGCGAATCATGAGAGACTCCGTTCAATTTTTTTTGTGATGAGTGATGTAAGAAATGAAATGGCAATGTAAAAGAGAGCGATTGAAAGATAAACAGGAAGCGCATTGAGTTCACGTGCAACAATATTTTGCCCGGCACGTGTGATTTCAAGAACGCCGATTGTCGAAAGAAGCGACGTACTTTTAAGGAGTTGCTCAAGTTCACCACTAATTGGAGCGATGCTGCTTGCAAATACTTGAGGCAAAATAATTCTGCGCAACGCTACTGGCGTTGTATACCCCAGAACAAAACATGCATCCCACTGACCAGTTGAGACAGAATTAATTGAGCTGCGAATAATTTCGGTCATATAACCTGCTGAACAAAAACCTAGAGCTAAAATGCCTGCAGTAAGGGGTGAAAATGAAAAAGGTAAAATTTGTGGCAGTACAAAATAAACAATAAGAATTTGTACATACGCAGGAACTCCCTTTGCGCACAAAATGTAGAAATTAAGTGGCCAACGAATTAAAGAATTTTGTAATCGGTTGCAAGATAAAATGCCAAAGAAAATTCCACCAATAAGACTAATCAGACTCGTAATAATCCAGATTAGAAGGGTCATGCATGCACCGCTAAATAAAAGCGGTGCATAGGTGCGTGCTAAATCAACTAGTTGAGCATATGTGTTCATGATCATAACTCCCATTTTTTTTCAAAACGCTCTATAACGCCTTCTGAGCGTAATTGATCAACTGCTTGTTTGATCTCATTTGATAATTGAGTACGATTCTTTTTTATTGCGACACCGACTCCAAACACATAATCATCGGCGCTCAAAGGTACCGCAAGCGATTTGAGATCGTTAGGAAATTTTTGTTTAAATTTTGTAGCGACTGCAGGTTCGACAAAGATTGCATCACATTTGCCGTACTGTAAGTCCAGCAGAGCGTCGGTGACTTTTTCCATATTTTTTTTGTTGATTGTTTCATACTTTTCAAGTGCTGATTCTTGACTGGATCCAGGCTCAACAGCAACGGTTAATCCGTTCATATCATCGATCGAGCGAATCGATTCTGGAATGTTTTGCCAAAACAGAAGTTCATAGGCAGTTGTTGCATCGCCTTGGTACGGAATCATGTCAACTTTTTGCAATCGCTTTTGGGTGATAGACAGACCCCAAATAATCGCATCGATCATTTGTTGATCAAGCGCAATAAAAAGAGTGTTCATTGATCCCAAATCTTTGAGCATCAATTTTTTATTGAGTTTCTCCGCAAGCGCAGTTGCAAAATCGATATCAAACCCTTCATAATCTCCTTGCGCATTGAGACTTACAAATGGTGCATAGCCAGATGCGGTACCAATAATCAAAACATTATCAGTATTATTTGGTGTTTGCTCAGAAAAAAAGAACGCGGCACCACCAAAACTCAACAATGCAATAATGCCACATAAAGCAACAATTAATTTCTTCATAGTAAATCCTTATGATTCAAAAAATCTCAAAAAATGTTAAACGCGATTACTCAAGCGAGTAAACGAAAAAAAAGAACGTAAAAATTAAAAGTCGGAAAAATTAATGGGTATGATGATGGTGATGATGAGAAAGAGAGCGTGAAAGTACACCCAAAAGAACGGGCATTGAAAGAAGTTGACGAGATTGATTAAAAGATGTGTCCATGTGGCACCTTTGTTAAATAGAATAGAATCTATTTTAATTTTAACATAACTTTCATCGTGGATCAATGGCTTTTAGAACTATTATTAAGCTGAAAATAAGTTGCTTTTTTTGGGACGAATCTTATACTAATGTGCAGTTTGTCCTATCTGATTTTATTTTCCTCACGAACTTCTTTTTTTTCGTGGTCTTTGTAAGGAGGAAAAAACAATGAATTTCTATACTTTTCAATTATACGGAGCGCTGTTTCTTATCGGTTTTGCGGTCATTGTATTGCTGCTGTTTTTAAAAACGGTTTATGTTGTCAAGCAGGCCGAAGTGGTTCTTGTTGAACGTCTGGGAAGATTTCATCGTATGCTCGGTCCTGGCTTGCATATTTTGATTCCGTTCGTCGAATCGCCGCGTACTGTTCTTTGGAGTTTTGTTATTCCCGATGAAGGTGGTTTCTTGCATGTGCGCATCTCAAAATCGTTCAATCGAATTGATATGCGCGAATCGGTGTACGATTTTCCAAAGCAGAGCGTGATCAGCAAAGATAATGTAATGATGCAAATTTCTGCGCTCATTTATTATCAAATTACCGATCCCAAATCTGCCGTGTATGAAGTGTACAATTTACCAGAAGCGATTGAAAAATTAACTCAAACGACCTTGCGCAATGTGGTAGGTTCAATGGATCTTGATGAAACATTGGTTTCTCGAGACCAAATTAACGAACAACTTCGACTTATTTTAGACGAAGCGAGTCATAAATGGGGCGTTAAGGTTAACCGTGTTGAGCTGCAAGAAGTAAATCCGCCAGAAGATATTCGGCAAGCAATGGAAAAGCAAATGCGTGCTGAGCGAAACCGGCGTGCACAGATATTGGAAGCAGAAGGTACCAAGCAGGCACTTATTTTAGAAGCTGAAGGGGTGCAAGAATCTACGATTTTGCGTGCAAAAGGTACTGCTGAATCTCAAATTATTACCGCACAAGGTGAAGCGCAAGCGCGACTTAAAATGGCACAAGCAGAAGCCGAAGCGATTGCAATTATCAAAGAAAAATCGGGTGCTGATCCGCTTAATTACCTCATTGCTTTGCAATACATCAAAGCGCTTCCTGAGCTTACCAAAGGTAAGAACGACAAATTAGTGGTGATTCCTTATGAAGCCAGTTCGCTGATTGCTTCTTTGGCTCCCATTAAGAAAATGTTTGAATCGGTGGCACAATAAGTTATTCTTTGCTTTGCTCAATAAACTGCGTTGGTTGTTCCGTGCGATTTTTTGCTTGAACAAAATGGGTAACTGGTTCAATCAGCGCAGCGCTTATTAATAATAATAATTTAATAACATTCCACGCATTTAAAGTGTGCTTCACGGGAAATTACTCCTCATTTTTTTTAATAATTGATGTAACGCAAATTTATTTTTAATAGATGAAAAAAAGAGTAAAGATGTGGCGCTGCTGCCGCCACGTAAAGATATGAAAGATAAGAAGAGAAAAAAAAATCGATGTGGTAGAAGAAGAATAATTGAGCATGCCTGCTATTTTACCATAATCGTTTAGCATAGTGCCTCCTAAAAAATCCAAACTATAGGCATGATTTAACGTAGATACAATACAAAATTTTTAATGCTGGATGCAAGAAAAGTAAAAGAAGGTGTTATTACTTTATTTTCACAGGTGCTTGCTCTTTGAATGTGCACTCTTTGGCTTTTTTGTCGTAGCGTACTTGAACAAATCGTGAATGCCGTAGAATATCTTGTGGTGTAAATTCTTCATAAGCAATTTCAGCGACAATTTTTGGCCTCACCCAGTTTACTCCTTCAGGAATTTCTTGCAACGTTTTTTCAATTGGAGATAAGTCTGTTTCGAGAGGTTTTAAGAGTTTATGGAGTTCTTTAATATTCTCTTGATTAAAACCAGTTCCTACTTTACCAATATAGTGTAATTTTTTATTCCGCGTATAAAGCGCTAATGCGAGAGCTGAAATTGCTCGTTTTTCTTGGGTAAAACCAGCAATAATACAATCAATCGTTTTAGTAAATTTGATTTTGAGCCACTTATCAGTACGCACGTCTGAGTAATACAAACTCTCAGCATCCTTTGCAATCACTCCTTCCATGTGATTTTTTTTCATTAATGCGTACAGTTTTGGTCCATCATGAGTAAAAATAATTTTCTCAATATTTTTTTTTGAGTGAATAACCGAATCTAACATTTTTTTGCGTTCCAAGAGTGGTTTGCGTAGTAACGATTTACCATTCAATTCGAGAATGTCAAAAACTACGTACGAAAAATAGTTGTGGCTTGTTTTCCATTGAGAAAAACTTAAAATCTCGCCTTGTTTGTTGTAGCCGACAATTTCTCCATCAAGTACACAGTTTGTAGCATTGATTGCATCGCGAAAATTAAACTCTGGGTATTGTTTGGTTAAATCATTGTTGTTTCTTGAAATAAATTTTATGCGCTTATTTACAAAACATAGAGCGCGAATCCCATCTAGTTTTGGTTCATAAATCCAACCTTCTTTTTTTAAATCTTCTTTCTCCCCCTGCTTGCATTTCATGGGAAGCAATTTCATCGTTTACCTTTCGCACGAATTGCTGGCTGCGAACGATTAACTTTTAAACTGGCGCGTAGCGATTCCATGAGAGAACTTGGTTTTTTTGTCGAAATTATTTTTTCGACTTTTTTATTTTTTATTTTTTTTGTTTTCTTTTTTGTAAAATCTTTGAGCAATGCTTTAATTTCTTGCGCAAATGTATCATTAAAATCTGAAATATCGAATTTTTTTACCGATAATTTATTAATCAGTTCTTCAGCTAACCGAAGTTCTTTTGGTTCAAGTTTTAATTTTGGTTCAGTTTTAAGTGCTTCGATGTTTTTTACTTCATACGCATAATGCAAGGTTATTAATAAAAGATAGTTTTGGTACGGGCGCAACGCACACACATATTCTTTATCGCGCATAACGAATTTGCCGATTGCCACTTTTTTTAAATTAACGAGTGCTTTGGTAAAAAGCGCGTAGGCAGAATCGTTATTTTTTTCAGGTATAACAAAATAGTGGTGATTGAAGTAGATAGGTTCAACGGCATCTTCATCAAGAAATTCAATAATTTTAATATTTTCGCTTTTTTCAGGGCGCAGTTTTGCGATCATCTCTTTAGTGAGAACTAAATATCCTTTTTCAGTTTTGATGCCTTTTACGGTATCTGCCCACACCACTTCTTTTTTACATTTTGTACACCAGCGGTGATATTTGAGCGGTGTATGGCATACATCATGCAATAGGGTAAAACCAAGTGCATGTGATTCGGTTGCAGTGTACAATTTGATCGGAATATTTACCAAACCAAATGAGATAGCGCCTTTCCAAATTGTTTTCATATATCTCCCCCTATAGTAGTTTTTTATGAGTTTAAGGGGAGAGTAGAATCAGGCACAAGAATTTAAAAAAACTTACGTTCTTAGGTCGTTTTTCTTATCGGTGACGAAAAAGTGGTTGACCAAAGAATGTCAATTGCTTTTTGTGTTGCGCAGGTTTGGAGGTTGAAGCACTTGGAGTCAATCTATTTTTCAGAAATGTCGATCCAATTTGTAGATCGTCTTCATTTTTTACGGTTGCGTTAAATCCCACAAAGATGCTATTAAAGATTTGTATGTATCCATTTACGTGATGTGCAATCATTGATTGTTTTTTCTCATCAGATAAGTTGCGATCATTGTACACTGGTTGAGCTTTGTAGGTATAAAGATATTGCTCAGTATGTTTGAGCGTATCGATAAATAAATCAAATTGTTTGCACGGTTCTTGATTTTTAAGTTGCGCTCTTCGATTGCCGATACAATTTTTTTGATACATAGATTTAAGTGGTATCATGATGCTTCCATTTTTTAAAAAATGGTTGTCGAGAAATTGAGGCAATTCTTTTGGATCAAGTGGTATTTGCTGAGCTGAAACGAACGGAACTGGCTTTGGTTGTTGTTCAGCAAAAGAAGTCGCAGTAACCATTAATAAAAAAAATTTTAACAGATTGTTCGTAATATTCATTTTTCCTCCAAATAAGTGCATTTAAATGCTAAAACACCTGTGCTAGACTCTATTTAGAATAAGTAGAATCGTGAATTTAGTCAAAAGCCACATCAGGCAGTTTTTATACAAATATTAATTATTTAAGAAAAAATGTTATAATAAATGGTTGTTTTAGCGGAGAAAATTATGAAATTCTGTAAATTGCTCATGCTTGTATCAGTGGTTTCAGCACCTATGGCCCTTGGTGATATTTCTAAGAAAATCAATGAAAATACTGATAAAATTTGTTTGATATCGAGTTTTTTTGTCGGATATTTTCATAGAAAATATATTGTTCATCGATCAGCGATGCTAGAAGAAACCTGGCCGAGTGAAACGTGGTTTTATTCAAAACAAGCAGAAAACGCATTAAAAGCACGAATAATGCGCAATATTTTTGCGGTTTCTAGTGCGGGATTAATTCTGCATGCTCATCATCGATCGATGCATGCTGATACTAGGCAATTAAAATCAGTTTGGAAAAGCTAGATATCAAAAAAAGGGGACCCAATTCCGGCCCCCTTTTTTTGATATGCTCAAAATATTTTAATGAGTGCCGCCAGTTGTGTCATTTGAATTTTCAGACGCTTTTTTTAGAAAAGTTTCAATTTCGGCTGCGCACGATTTTTCTTTATTTTCTTCATTTGTTTCAACAAATAGTGCATCGATTTGATTAACAGAATGCATCACCGAATGTAAATAGGCGTTTGTTAAAGCCGCGATCTCTTCTTTTGCTTGTTCATTGGTTTCGACATTATTTGCGTTGGTTAGGTAAATGTTGCTAACTTTGTCGATCATTGTTTGAGTAGTTGGTATAAGAAAAGGTGCTAATTTGCTGAATTCCTCGAGGTCTTTTGGTGAGTTACTACATCTTTTATTGAAAAAAACGAGCATGTCAGATTCTAAAAAGTTACTTGTTAACGTTTTTCGTTTTTCATTAAATTTTTCATAATTTGCAGGTATTTCATCAGGCAAAATAAATTGTACTCTTTGCTGTTCATCGCCAAAGCATCGTGATGCGCAAATAATAAGAGAGAAAAGTAACTTCTTCATGTTGTTTTCCTTATGTTTGGGAATTTAATATTTTTTAAAACTTTTTAATGAGTGCCATCAGTGGTATTGTACCGATCTTCAGGTTGCGTAACTTCTTGTGGGTCTTGCAATGTCTGTACAAATGCAGCTAATGTGTCTGCTAACTCATCTGTATTGTTGGTTGTTGAGATTTCATGTATTTGTTGAATACGTTGGTTTAGACATTGGAAAAAATCATTTTGTGCAACGATTAATTCTTGTTGCAAACGATCAATATTATTCTGTTTTTTTTCTTGATTTTCTAAATGTTCACGCAATTGGTCGATTGTTATTTCAAGAAATTTTTTAACCAACGGACATGTTTGTTTATATTTCGCTTCAACTGGATAGTTTGAAGAATTCATAATTTCTTCAATTGATTCAGTGCCGCAGGCTGCTTTGAAAATTGATTTTATTTTTTCGTCTTTTTTCCAAACACGTGGGAGTATCTGCATTACTTGTTCCGTGCTCCAACGCTTTGG
This sequence comes from uncultured Pseudomonadota bacterium, assembly GCA_964620245.1. Classification (GTDB taxonomy): domain Bacteria; phylum Babelota; class Babeliae; order Babelales; family JACPOV01; genus JACPOV01. The sequence continues at coordinate 26,144 of CAZUJC010000008.1, forward strand.
TGGAGAGTAAGAGATAGCTGGTTTGCAAACCTGGATTAAAAAAATACTTGTCAGAAATAATAACTTTTTCATGATTTACCATTATTTTTTTCTTGTTTTTGCATTTCTTCAATTGCTTTCACTGCAGCCCAGCAAAAAGGATAGTTGCGATCATTATCGCCATTTGCTAAAAATTGCTTTGGATCGGTTACGCCACAGGCATTTTTTAACCATTCTTGAAATTGTTTTTGTTTGTGATCCATAGCGCTCAATTGTGTTCCAAAAATCAAGAGTCCAAGAATTAAATAGTTCATCGTTTTGTTCCTGCAAACATGTTAAAAGCAGTGCCAATTAATTTTCCTAATTCAACTAAATCACACGTAAAAATGGCATGAAAAAATGTACCACTTATTCTAATTTCATCGATTTCTTTAAGTTTATTTTGATATTTATATGAAAAATGTTCGTAAATTGCGCGTTGCAGCAAGCGCATTATTTCCGGAGCATTGTTATTAAACTCGGTTCGTGAAAAATGATATTGTTGATGCAACGTATCGAACGTGGAATGAAATTGTACTGGGGTAAATTCCTGGTTTTCTGGCCATTCGCGCACAAATCTTTCAAGAGCTTTGAATGTAATTGATTGTTCAACTAAATAAGTTGAAAGTTTGTGGGTGCCAATTGAGGTCAAAAGCGCAATTACTGGTGTGCCAAAAAATTGCGTCGCTGCTTTCACGGGAAAATCGTTCATTGCATCCGAGCGGACATATTTTTCTGTTCCTGCATAAAATAATGCACCGGTTGCCAGCGTGGCAGCGATCGTAGCGGTGGTAACTTTAAGTGAGCTTAAAAATGAATTATGAGCCTTTTCAACTCTCAAAACAAATTGATCTTCCATGAATTCCCATTCACGGTTTCGAAACAGCTCCTTGAGTGGATTGCGGTGGTGATTTTTGTTATAAAAAAACGATTCGGCTTGCGCATTCATCGATGTTAAAATGCACATTATGAGGGCCGATAATTGAATATAGTTCATGCAAATTCCTTTCAATAGCAATTGCTGGCTAGTATAAGGAGTTCGTTTCTATTGGTCAAATTGGGAAGAAATAATATACAAAAATTTATTTCTCCGGTAAAATTAAAAAATATTTTTAATCCATTTAACTCAAAAGATGTTTCCATGAAGCCTCATAAAATATCGTTGATGACCGCAATTTTGCTCAATCTTAATATTATGATTGGGTCGGGTATTTTAATCGGACCTGGTCGTATGGCTGCGATTGCAGGCAATTCGAGTTATCTGGCGTGGATTGCTGTTGCGATGCTTTTTTTACCAATTGTTCTTTGTACGGTGCAGTTGAGTCGCATGTTTCCTGGAGCCGGTGGATTTTATCTCTATGCAAAGCAGGGGCTCAATCGAACTGCCGGGTTTGTGAGTGGTTGGTTGTATGTGGTTGGTTACACGTTTGCACTTGTTGTTGAATTTATGGCATTGCGTCAAACACTCACGGTTACATTTGGTGACAATTGGCTGACCATGCATCCGCATATTTTTGATGCATTGCTTGTTGGTTTTACTACCGGACTTAATTTGATGAGTATGAAAGCGCTCGGCAGAATGCTTAATGCGCTTACCATTACCAAAATAATTCCGCTTATTATCGGTATTTTAGTGCTACCGTTTGTGTTTAAGACAAGCTCGTTAGTAGTCAGCACTGGTGAACTGTCTGCGCTTCCTTATGCATTGCCGATGGCAATATTTGGTTACTTTGGCTTTGAGTATTGCACCAGCATTAGTCATTATATCGAAAACAGTGAAAAAAATGCGCCGCGAGCAATTTTATTTGGTTTTTTGATTACCGCATGTATTTATACGCTTTTTAACTTCAGTGTTTTAAATATTATGGGGGTGAGCAATTTGGCTGAACTTGGTGCACCAGCATTTGGTGATTTTGTCGCGTGGCCAATTGCTTCAATGTCGATGATCTTGAAATTCCTCATTTCGATCGCTTCTATTTTGGCAATTTTTGCTGGCGCAAATGGCATGATGAACGCAAACTCAATTTTGCTCCATTCAATGGCACAAGAAAAACTGTTTTATTTTTCACCAATGCTTGCACAATTGAGCAAACGTGGTCGCCCGTGGATTGCAACGTTGCTACAAGGTAGTGTGGCATATATGTTGGTGAGCACGATCACCAATCTTGACTATGCATTTAGCTTGTGTAATTTGGGCATATTTTCAGCATTTATTTTGCCTTTTGTATCACTGTTTGTTGTGCAAGCAAGACGCTCTGCAAGTGTGATACAAAAAATTATTACGATAATTGCTTTGATTATTGTAATTGGGCTTGCTGTTTATAGCTTTATTAACTTTGGCGATACAATGCAGCAACGATTGATGGGAGCAATTCCATTGGCTGCAGCGTTGTTCTTTGGTGGATTGTTGTTGCAGAAAGAATATTAAAAAATATTGACTTGAATCTAAACACCGCTGTTAGATAGACCTGATTTTTTTACTCACTAGTAAGTGAGAGAAGATGATGGTCAATAGAACAGCGGTGTTTTTTTCAGAAGAAATTTCGAACTTATGTAATAAAATTGCCACAGTAAGAGTTCAACGTTTAGTTGAAGTTTGTGTTGGCGTTGCTTCATCTTTATTGATGATAATATTGGGTGTTTGTTTCCACGAAAATTGCATAAGAAATGTTTTACCTTCAGGTACCGAAATTTCTACTTTTTTAGAATCTTTGTAATACCCTTTTGCAAAATTAAACGTGTAATTTACCGTTAATTTATCATCGGTAACTGGAATTTCAGCTTTCTGGTCAGATTTAATTTCTTTGCCGTTAAGTGAAATGGTAAATTCGGGCGTATGTTTACCGGTCCAATGATGATAGGTAATCATATCTTGTGTGATGCCATTTTTGATTTCGATCGTCCGTTGGGTACTTTTTTTCTGGGGCTCAACTATTTTTGGCTCAATTTTTTGCTCGATTTGTTTAGGTTTTTCAACCGGAGGAATGGGTGTTGGGACGGTTTCCGGTTTTTTTACTTCTTTTTTTTGTTCAATTTTCTTTTTCCGCTTTGAGTGCTGGCATTTTTTTTGTACCGGTGTTTGTGTAACAGGTTTATCAATTACCGGACTACTTTTTTTTGTCGATGAGCGTGAAGATTGTTTTTTAACCGGCTGTTTTATTTGTGCGGGCGCACTTTTCTGTATTTTTTGTGGTGTGTGTTGTTCAATGCGTGCATCATTACCAGCAAATAAAGTTGTTCCAACAAGCGAAATTAAAATGGCAATAATTATTTTCTTCATAATACTTTTTTGTGTTCCTTAATTTTAAAAATGAGCACAGCAATTGCAGCGGGGGTCATTCCAGGAATGATTGAAGCTTGTGCTATTGTTTTTGGTTTGTGTTTTTTTAACTTTTCTTGTAATTCTTTCGAAAGCCCAGGGATTAAAGTAACATCTAATGCAGCTGGAATTTCAAGTTCTTGCAGATGCTGCGCTTTTTCCATTTCACGCACATCTCGCTTTAAATATGGTTCGTATCTAATTTCAGACCAGACAGCAAGAGCAGTGCGATTGTTGAGTTTATTCTCTGTTAATTCATGGATAAGCGCGATGTTTGTATCATCTCGGCCAAGAAGCTTGAGTAAATTATCATTGTTTTTCCCGGATCGTAGATCGCGAACGACTTCGGTTACTAACTCATGTTCAGTTTTAATTTGATCATAAAAACTTTTTTCAATCAAACCAAATTGATAACTAGTATCGGCAAGCCGATAAAATACATTATCTTGGCGCAAAGTAAGCCGGCGTTCCGCGCGCGAAGTAAACATACGATACGGTTCATCAACACCGAGCGTTACCAAGTCATCAATCATCACCCCAATGTACCCTTGGTTACGCGAAAGAATGAAGGGTGGTTTGCGGTGAGCTTTCAAATGTGCATTGATGCCCGCAATAATTCCTTGTCCTGCAGCTTCTTCATAGCCGGTGGTGCCGTTTATTTGGCCAGCTAAAAAGAGTCCCGGAACTTTTTTTACTTCAAGCGAATAGTTTAATTGATCGGGAAGAACAAAATCGTACTCAACTGCATAGCCAGGACGCACAATAATTGCATTTTCAAATCCGGCAATTGTGCGAACATATTGTTTTTGTACATCAAGTGGCAACGAAGTTGAAATACCGTTTGGATACACTTCTTCACTCGAAGCACTTTCAGGTTCAACAAAAACATGATGCGAATTTTTAGTGCCAAAACGGGCAATTTTGTCTTCAATGGAGGGGCAATAGCGTGGACCAATTCCTTTAATAGTGCCGCTGTACATGGGCGACCGGTGCAAATTGTTACGAATAATTTCGTGTGTGCGTTCGTTGGTGTGGGTTATGTAACAATGGTGAGTATTGTTTGCTTTATGGGGGCTAAATTCAAACAAATGATCCAGATTATCCGGTTCCTGAATGGTCATCTTTGAAAAATCAAGACTCGAACGGAGCAAGCGCGGCGGTGTTCCGGTTTTAAGCCGACCGAGGGTTAGGCCAAGTGAACGTAAAAAATGAGAAAGATTGAATACCGCTTCATCACCCTGGCGACCTGCGCTATAATTGTTTTCTCCTACATGAATAAGACCATTTAAGAATGTGCCGGTTGTAAACACAACGCATGGTGCAGTATATTCGGCACCCTCACGTGTTTTTATGCCAGCTACCTGATTTTGATCATTCATAATGAGCGATTCAACCATGCCCATCATGAGCGTCAAATTTGGCGTGTGCTCAAGTAGTTGTTTACTTAATTTGTTGTAGGCATGTTTGTCAATTTGCAAGCGCAATCCTTGTACGGCAGGACCTTTGCTGGTATTGAGCATACGAGCTTGTAGGTAGGTTTGTGTGCAAAGTTTGGGCATGAGACCACCAAGAGCACTAATCTCAAATACCATATGGCCTTTGCCTACACCGCCAATTGCTGGGTTGCAGGGCATAAAACCGATGCGATCAAGATTTAAGGTGATCATTAAGGTGCGGGAACCCATGCGTGCTGCAGCGTATGCTGCTTCGATGCCGGCATGACCGCCACCTACAACAATGACATCAAAATCGTACGAAGGGTGAGACATAGTTGTTATCAGCCTGTTTTAACTAACTAATTTGTTTTGCAAAAAATAACGAGGGCTCAGTGGCCCTCGTTTATTATTTTACCTTAAATGTAGTGCTGATGGCAATTTTTGTGCTTTTAGCACACAATTGTTCCTCCATTTCCCCCGATTAACAGATCTATTATTGATCTGACTAAACGATTGAGTGAATATTAGTTTAATCTCACCAATCGAATGATAGTCTTTTGGAGAGCAGCAGTTGATGGTGGCAATAGGTGTTTATAGCGAACTAATGCACCGTGTACTTTAATAATGTTTTTTGAATCTTTTACTGATTCAAGTGTTGCAATTAAGGTTGCAATATAGTGGTCTTTATTAGTAACTGTTGGATCTTGAATCATTTCTTTTACTGTTGCTGTATTGCCTTCAATCCAAGCAACCAGCTGATCAATAAAATGCCTAAAAGGACGATTGTTCTTATCGCAATGTTCAAGTATTTCTTGAATTGTGGTGATTTCCTGCATTGCAGTTTTTTCATCTATCGGATTATGCATTGAGCACAATGTTACACCGGCAACTGATAATGCTAGGATGAGCGCTATCGTGTAGGCTCTCAGTGAGGTCTTTTTCATAAGTAATCCTTTGTAAATTAGTATTGTAAAATACTCCTGCTAGCCAGATACTACCATCCTAGCTGATCAGAAAGAGATGTCAAAAGGGGTCTGGGGAAAAGCGTGGCCAAATTTATAGTTATGTGTCTGTGGTTGCTCAATAACGCTCCCCAATAATGATATTGATCGGTATAAAAAAAGCATTATTGCTTGGGGGACCTAGCTAACTCAGCAATTGAGTTTTTCAGATCGAAAAGTTTTGATTCTGTTTATGGCGACAAGGATGCTATTAGTGAATTTGCTGGGGCCACGATTTGGGTAAAAAAGGCTAATTTGAACATTCACAACTGGTCAGGAATAAAGTAGTATTACCCGTATGTAAAAAATTATAACGCTCGCTAATAGGAATTATGATGCTTTATTACCTATCGATGCACTTGAAATCGACTTCTTCATTTTGGAATGTTTTGCACTATGTTAGTTTTCGCTCAATGGCAGCCTTACTAACTTCATTATTTGTCTCATTTGTGTGCGGTGAATGGTTTATTAGTATGTCAAAACGACTTTTCAGGGCCAAAGCGCGTGAATGGACTCCCGAACGGCATAAGGCAAAAGATGATATGCCAACTATGGGAGGGGCCTTTATTTTGATGGTAGTACTTTTTACTACTTTTTTATGGGCGCCTGTTGGGCATTATGAAGTTTATTTGATGGTATTTTGTTTGCTTGGTTTTGGTGCAATTGGTGGTTGGGACGATTGGTTAAAGATTACCAAACGAAAAGGAATTTCTGCGCAATCTAAATTTGTGCTTCAATGTGTTGTCGCCAGCGTTATAGCGCTCCTACTAATGTGGAATGGATTTCCGACAACCATTAGTTTTCCATTTTTAAAATCGCTTAATCCTAATATAGGGCTCTTTTTTGTTTTCTGGGCACTGTTTCTTATGATTGGGACCAGTAATGCAGTTAATTTGACTGATGGTCTTGACGGGTTAGCGATTGGTTCACTCATACCAAATTTTGCAACGTTTTCACTTCTTTGTTATTTATCAGGTCATCACACAATTGCATCATATTTGCATATTCCATTTACTGGAACAGCTGAATTAGCAGTGGTTGGTGCAGCGTTGGTTGGCGCGTCGATTGGCTTTTTATGGTACAACACCTATCCGGCTCAAATTTTCATGGGAGATATTGGTTCATTGGCGCTTGGTGGATCATTAGCGCTTATGGCAATCATGGCAAAACAGGAACTGCTTTTGGCTATTGCCGGTGGACTTTTTGTGGTAGAAGCACTTTCGGTAATGATGCAAGTGTATTCATATAAATTTCGTGGCAAACGAATTTTTAAAATGGCACCAATTCATCATCATTTTGAGTTGCTTGGCTGGCAAGAATCAAAAATTACGGTGAGGTTTGGAATTATTTCGCTTATTTTGTGTTTGCTCGCATTAATGACGCTCAAGATTCGTTAAAAAAATATACTTTTTTAGCGCAAAAAAAATGAGCACTTTAAACTTTTTTTAGGTTTCTAAATGAGGTTGCCACGTAGAGTGTCATACCAATTAAAATCAGTCCGAGAAAAAACCCTAAATAAATAATGCCACTGCTGATAAAATTGGCAATGCAGCTGAAGAGCAATAATGCGCAGCTTCCTAGTGCGGCCCATGCAACCAAGCGCGTAGATGTTTGCGCTTCACGATGTGCAACGATGAGTCCAATGACACTACACAAATAAGCGATCGTACATCCAAATACGCTCATTTGCTGCAACGTTACTTGATGACCCGATGTCATCAACAAATAGCCGCTGCAAATAAGTGCTTCAGCCAAAACGCAGGCAAATGGAACGTGGTATTTATTAAAAGCGGTGAACAATTTAGAAAATGGAAGATGTTTGTGCTGAGCAAGGGTGTATAAATTCCATGAATTGCTAAATAAAATACCATAACTGCCGCCCAGCGCTGAAGAAGCACCAGCAATGTAAAAAAGTTTGAGCAAAACTGCTTTGAGCAATCCAGGATCAGGCATAATTCGTTGCAAGAGCACCTGAAAAATTCCTAAAAAATTCGGCAATTGCGTTAATTCTTCGCCAAACGTGGTGAACATCAAAAATTGGTACAGTGTGGTAATAAGCACCACAATGCCAAATGAATAAAGAATTGCTTTTGGTGCATTGCGCTCAGCATTTTCAATTGAATTGCTTATTGAGCAGGCAACTTCAAAACCAACAAATGCGTAAAGCACCAGTGGGATAGTTGAAGGAATGCCGGCGAGCAGTAAACTTCCGGTTGGAATATGCCAATCGGAAAAAAATGCACAACAGCTCAAAATTGCAAAAACAATGGGAGTAAATTTGCAAAAAATAAAACCGTAGGTAATTCGTGTACTTGTTTTGAGGTTATAGCGATTCAACCATGTAAAAAGAACCAACAATGCGCCATCGATTGCAAGGGATGGAATTGGATCAAGTGCTGGAATAATAACTTTGATGGTCGTAGTAAAGATGTGAATGAGTAAAGCAGCTGAAGATAATTTACCAATAAAATATGACCATGCACTCAAAAATCCGACTGATGGATGAATATCAACGGCAGCGTACGTGTAAAAACCACCCGATGGATGACGCTGCAAGGTGGTAGCAATTGAAAAAATGAGCGGAAGCATAAGTAATGCGACCAATAAATAGCTCGCAAAACCAAGAAAGCCGGCAATCACTGCTAAATTTACGGTGTTAATAAGCACGCCCGTGCCAAACATAACGTTAATGTTAATTAGAATTGCATCAAGAAGTGAAAGTTTTTGAGTGTGCGCCATAAAATATAACCTTTGAGTGCGCGAGATGCACTAGTCAAAATTAAAATCTATTTTGATTAGTGTAGCAAATTCACAAAATCGATCCAACATAGAGAGCTATTGATCCAGCAACACCAGCGTTCAAACTTTCTGTCCCGCCCGGCATTTCCAGCGTCACTAATTCGTCGCAATCTGCTAACAATTCTTTGGCTATACCGTGAGCTTCGTTGCCAATCACGAGCAAACTGTCTTTTGAAAGTTTTGATAATTTTTTACCACCCGAAACCACGAGTGCATGAAGAGTGAGTTGTTTTTTTTGTACGAGCAAATCGTCCCATGAACATTGAACAATATTCACTAAACCAATGGTTCCAACCGTAGCTTGCACGCATTTTGGACTCCACGGATCGGTTCCTTCAACGATAACCACGGTTTTTTTGCCAAATGCTGCACAGCTGCGTATCAGTGTGCCCATATTTCCCGGATCGCTGATGTTGACCAACACAATACCACTGGTTAATTCCTTGGACTGCTCAGGAATTGCAAAGCGGGCAACAATGCCGTTGGGTGTTACACTCGGGCTTATTTTTTTTAAAACATCTTCTGTTACAACCGTAATTTTGTCGTCAGCGCACAATTCTTGTGCTTTTTCTAGATGGAAGTAGGTGCAATAGAGTTCCAGCAACGTGCTGCCATTTTTAATAAGTGTGCTGCAGGTGCGTAGACCATCGGCGATAAATTGTTGTTCGACAACGCGTGCGCGTGAATCGGTTGCAAGTTTTACTAAAAATTTAACATGTGGATTGTGGGTCGAAGTTATTTCGTTCATTTTAAATTTCACCGTTTAATATGCGTTGTCGATAATTATTCATGAGTTGGACCATAAAATGGAGATTATGAATGGTCGCCAGTGTGAGTCCCGTAATTTCGTGTGCTTTGAACAAATGATGAATATATGCTTTGGTGTACTTGGTGCACACGATGCAGGTGCATTCAGCATCAATTGGTTCAAATGCATTTTTATAGCTTGTTTGTAGAATTTTTACATTGCCAGAATTTGAAAAAAGTAATCCGTGCCGTGCACAACGTGTTGGATGAGAGCTGTCAAAAGTGTCAATTCCTAAAACCACCGCTTGTTCAATTGATGGAAGATCACCAATTCCCAAAAGATGATTTGGTTTTTCAACAGGAAGTTGTGGCATTAAATTGGTGAGCATAGCAATCATTTCTTCGCGGTTTTTTCCCAAGCTGCCACCAATTGCAAAACCATCAAACGGTTGTTGTGTTAAATAGTTTGCACTTTCAGCGCGCAATTTCGGGTCAATCCCACCATGAATAACTGCATACATCGCCTGATTTTGTGGCGATTTTAGATGATGATCAAGCGAACGCTTTTCCCAGCGATGTGTGCGCTCGAGCGACCGTTTTAATGCACGTTCATCAATATGATACGGTGGCAATTCGTCAAAGGGAATAATAATATCGGCACCAAGATCTTTTTGTGCCGTTACTGAAGATTCTGGCGTAAGTAAAATTGGCGAACCGTCACGGTATGAGCGAAACAACACACCATCTTCATTAATTTTCACCACACTGTTGGTAATTTTTTTTTGTCCCTTGCTTTTCAACTCATCTTTGACGGTACCATACGCAAGACTAAAAACTTGAAAACCGCCCGAATCGGTAATAAGTGGATGGGTACGATTCATAAATTTATGAAGTCCGCCTGCTTTTGCAACTGTTTCTGTTCCCGGGTGCAGCAACAAATGGTAGGTATTGCAAAACATCAGTTGTAAACCAAGTTGATCAACGGTGGCGCTATCCAGTGCTTTAAGTGTCGCATTGGTTCCTACTGCGACAAAATTTGGTGTATCAATTATCCCATGTGGGGTGTGAATTTTGCCAACCCGCGCGCGAGATTTGCTTGATTGATACATAAGTTCAAATTTAAATGGCTGCTTCATGGGTCTCGTGTTTGTGAATAATAAAACGGGTAGCCCAGAGCGCAGGGATGGTGAGCGCAACGGCACCGAGTTTAATGAAATAACTAATGACAACAATGTGTGTTAAATTTTCAACAAGTCCAGCAAGGCCCAAGAAAGAAAAAATGAGGGTATCTGCTAATTGTGCAACCAAGGTGGAACTGCAAAAACGGGCGATCATGAAGTTTCCATTAAAATATTTTTTGAGGAACGAAAACAGATAACGATCCAGGTGCTGACTTACCAAATAAGCACAGAGTGATGCACCGATCAAGCGGGGCGTAGTGCACAAAAGCGCAAAAAAGTGGGTTTGAGTGGTGTCACACCCAGCAGGAATATACCATAAATGAATTTGGCTCAAAACAGTAAACAGCAATGCAGAACCAAAACTAATCCAAATCGCGCGCAGGGTTACTTTTGTGCCATAATATTCTTGCAACAAATTCAGTGCCAAAACGGCTCCAATAGTAAATGCATCGGCCGGAGTGACGGTAAAGCCACCAAGCATAATTTGCTTGGTAACAAACAGGTTGGCGCACACTCCCATGAGGCTAATAAACACAATCAGTGCTTCTTTGCCAAACCGAGCGCATGCAACCGCTGCAAAACTAATAAAAAATGAGTGAAAAAGGAAAATAAGCTCATTCATAATGAGTAAGTATACCGTTTTTTGCTTTATTGTGCGATGGGGACTTGCATTTTTGTGCATTTCTCGGGTAATTATAGTACGATTGCTTTCATGGTTTTTTTATGGTTTCCTCAGTTTAGAGATGAAGGATTGTTTGGTATGAATGTGATTGTGCGTAGTTGGTCAAATTTGAAACAGGCATTTTTTCCACTGGTGTTACTTTTCATGGTGCAAACATGGCTCATTTTTAATTATCCGACGTATCTAAAGTTAGGCCCGCCTTGGTATGCTATTGCCGGCTCCTTCACAACCGTTTTTTGTATCGCTGTTCTTCTTTTTACTTTTGCAAATCTTCAAAACCGTCCACCTATTTTCAATTTCCAAGATTGGGGCAAAGATCGCGTAGCATTTATCTTTAAAAACATAGGCGGTTTCTGTTTTGCATTCATGGGTATTTCGGCGCTTTTTTTTATATGGTATAAAAATTTCTATGATGCTTCCAATGTTTATTATGCAGTGATGTGTGCACAATTTTTATTTTTAATTATCCTCATGGAACTAACAGCAAGGAAAAAAAAGTATGTATAAAAAAATTTTTATTTCTTTATCGATCTGTGCCAGCACCGTTTATGGTATGGAAAATAAAACGAGTGATAATTCAGAAATCAAATCACCACTGGACATGAAAAATAAAATTAAACGGTATGAAACATCGTCCGTAATAATTTTTGTGAACGGTAATATAACATACACAAAAGTTAAAAAAAATAATGAAATTTACGCGTATATCAAGGATGAAAAATCCGGCG
>CAZUJC010000009.1:0-37161 GCA_964620245.1 uncultured Pseudomonadota bacterium
TGATATTTCTATTGAACAAGCAAAGATGGTGATGATTAATTTAGCAAAAAATCATCCCTATACAAGTGGCGCGGCGCTGATTGGTTTTTGGTCGATAGTTAATTACCTGCTTGAAGATGAGGATGATGAAGATGAAAGCATAGCGCCGAAAAGTTTATTTTTGCGGGTTCTTCTGTGCGGAGTTGCGATTGATTGTTTAGCCAATGGTGCCAACTCAGTTCCCGGTACTTTTTATTGGCTTTCAAAAGAATACAGTGAACGAAGTATCATTACTTTTTTTCCCTGGCTTGGTTGGCAAGGAATAAAATCACTCTTGAAAAAACTGTATTAGATTTTTTTTAATCGAGTGGAAATAGTAAAGAGCAAAATGCCAGCAGCTACCGATGCATTATAAGAAATATCTGCGCGGCGTTGAGGAAGTGTAATTAATGTACCGCCTTTTCTAATTTCGGGCGAAATACCAGTTCCTTCACTGCCAATGACCATGCAACAGGGCTCTTGATAGCTAACTCCAAGTGCATTTTCACCTTTTTCAAGCACCGCCAAATAAATATGATAGCCGGCAGTTTTTAGCTGAAGTAATGCAGCTGATGCAGAAGGTGCGACATAAATATCAAGATATTCAGCTAGTCCAGCCGCTGCTTTGAGTGCAGCAGGGGTGAGCCCGGAGCTTCCTCTTTTGACCATAATTACGCCATCAACTTTGGTGCAGTAAGCAGAACGTATAATTGCTCCCAAATTGCGCGGATCTTGAATGCCATCAAGCAGAAGTAAAAATGGTGCTTTTGCTGGTTCAAAGAATTTTGAGCGAATTACGAATGGAGAAGCATAGGCAACCACACCTTGATGATCGGCCGAATATGCTAATTTAGTGAGTATTTCCCGATCAACATATTGAATTTGAATAGCTTTTGGCAGTAACGGTGCAATTTGGTCCCACGCTTTTGGCGTTGGCTTTGTGGTGTAAATAATGCGTAATTTACGCCGTTTTGCCTTGAGCAACTCAACAATAGGGTGAATACCGTAAATGAGTTCAGAGTTTTGGTTGTCAGTTTTCTTATTCATATCTATAGAATAGCATAATTTAAAAAAAAATAACCGTTTGAGCATACATTTATTTTTAGGTATACTTTTTTCTGAAAAAACGTTTTAACGAGGAGGATTTTTCATGAATATGCCCAATAAAAAACAGTTACTGTTGCCTGCATTTTTCCTGAGTTTTTTTATTGCAACTGCCCAGGAAAAAGAAAATGCTCGCGATTGTATGCATTGTCCTTTTATAAACAGTTTTTCAAACTTTCATAAAAAAATGGCTGAGCAGTTTGAAATTATGACTGAACAGATGAATCAAGCTTTTAAGCATCAGCAAGAATCGATACCTGTTGGGTACGAAATTACCCAAGATGATAATTTTGTGTATATAAAATTTAAAAGCGATTATTTGAACGAAGCGAAAGTTGAAAGCAACAGGCAAGGAAATGAGATAGTTCTGAGTGTTGAAGGCCCAAATCTTAAAATTAATGCATGTATAAATGAATATAAAACGCGCTTGGCCGTTGAAAAAACTGAAGAAAAAGATGGTAAAAAATTAATAAGTAACTACAAACAAATATGTTCTTTGCCTTCTAACGTTGATTTGAAAAACGTAGAAGTTAAAAAATTTAAAAGTGAAAACAGTTTAATAGTTAAATTAGAAAAAAATGAATCTGAAAAAATTTACAGAATTCAGGTAACTGAAGAATAATGAATAGTTCTCAAAAAATTAAACAAGCACCGAGCCTGGCGCACAGCCAGGCTTCTTTTTTAAATCAAGCATTGATAAAAAATGAACTTACCTGGATTGAAATCAGTAAAAATGCATTATTTCACAATATTGCACAGTACCATTCTCTTGTAGCGCCCGATGTTATCTTTATGCCAGTTATTAAAAGCAACGCTTATGGTCACGGTATGCTGGAAACTGCACAGTTACTGCAAGAAAACGAGTTAGTTGATGCGCTGGCAGTTGTTTCTCTTAGTGAAGCGTTAATTCTTCGCATGAACGGCATTACAAAAAAAATTGTGGTACTGAGCATTATTGATACCGACATTGAACAAGCAGTGCAGCATGATATTGATCTGGTTATATATGATGAATTCGTGGCACAAAACCTTGCTATTCTAGCCCAAAAATATCAAACCAAAGTGCGTGTTCACATAAAAATTGACACCGGTCTTTCGCGACTCGGTTTTTTGGCTGCGCAAGCTCTAGAAGTTGTTGAACGTATCAAAAAATTATCAAACATTGAAATCGTTGGTATTTTTACGCATTTTGCAAATTCAGAAAGTGATGATGATACTTTTGTGCAGATGCAATTGACTCAATTTAATAATCTCATTTCTGTTCTAGAAAAAAAAGGAATTTCAATTCCATTGCGGCATACCACCTGTTCAGCCGCTTTAGGTGCTTACCAAAAAACGCATGGTACGTTGGTGCGGTTTGGTATTGGGCTTTATGGGTTGTGGCCATCGCCGGAGAATAAACAAAAAACAACTGAACAGCATCCAGATTTTAGTTTGCAACCGGTTTTGCAATGGAAAACGCGCATGGTGCAGATTAAAACAATTTCGGCAGGTAATTTTGTTGGGTACGATTTGACCCATCAGGTGCAACGTGAAACAAGAATTGCATTGCTTCCGGTGGGTTACTGGGATGGCATACACCGATCTTATTCAAATAACGGTGTGGTTGTCATCAAAGGCTGCGTAGCGCCAATTATTGGCCGTGTTGCGATGAATTTGTGCATTGTAGATGTAACAGAAATAATGAATGTTGATACTCATGATGAAGTGTTATTGCTCGGTAATCACGAGGCGGTGACTGCTGATGCGCTTGCGCGACGAATTGGTACGATTAATTATGAAGTAGTAACGCATATTAATCCATTATTGAAACGAATAGTTACTGTTTAAAAAAAACGTGATACAAAAAAACGTTTTTTTTGTTAGACTTTAAACTCTTTTTGAAGATGTTGTGCTGTTATTACGATTGAAAAAACTACTATGTATATTCTCGAAGGCAATATTGGTGCCGGAAAATCGACATTTCTGCAATTAATAGAAAAGGAATTGCCATCGTTTGGTGTTTCGTTAGAGCCACTGCATAATTGGCAAAAAAATGTGTATGGTCAATCGTTACTTGCCAACTTCTATCAAGATCCAAAACGGTGGTCATACAGTTTCGAAACATTTGCGATGATTTGTCGCGTTCGTGAACATGTGCGTGAGCAAGAAATGGGTTCGATGCGCATTGTTGAGCGTTCAATTTATTCGGGGCATTATTGTTTTGTGCACACTGGCTATCAAAACGGATTCATGAGTGATCTTGAATGGTCATTGTATCAAGAATGGTTTAACTATTTAATTCCCAGTCGGTGTCGACCACCGCAAGGGTTTATTTATTTGCGCACAACGCCCGAAATTGCCTATCAGCGAATCAAAAAACGCAATCGTTTAGCAGAAAAAGCGATCACTTTTGCGTATTTAAAGCAAATTCATGAACAACATGAACGATTTTTGATCGCAAAAAAAGATATTTTACCTGAATTGGCACACATACCGGTACTTATTTTAGAGTGTGATCAAGATTTTGAAAAAAATAATGCATTACGCGAAAAACATTTTCAAGAAGTTGAGCAATTCATTGCACAGCACTCTGTATTAGCTGATCACAAATGCGATATTTCTCAACAAAAATAAATAGCATTTATTTTTTTATAAATCCGTCAATTGGCCATGATTGTGAACAATCAAGATGTGTATCTTGCAACGGTTGATGTTGCACGAGCCAATACACTGAACGTAATTCAATGGTATTTTCACGAATTGTTTTGAGCAGTGATTCAAGATGATTTAATTTACGTAGTGCTGACCATTCTTTGTTAAGTGGTGAACGATCAAAAGAAATATAGATCGATTGTTCATCGGGGGTGAGCATCACTTTTTGCACTGTTATTTTTTTTGCATCGGGCAGTTCTTCATCAACAAGTGCAATCCAAGCGAAAATTAACTGTTCAACTTGTTCCCGTTTATTGGTAGGCCAGAGAAGTTCTTTTTTTTCGGTACTCCAGTGATCTTGATTGTACACAAAAACAATGACATTTTTTTTTGCTGCTGCTGCTTTAGAAATAAAAAAAGAAGGTTGCAAGCTTGGGGGAAATTGAAAGATAATCCATTGCTGCTGATAAGCGACCAAAAAAAGTCCTACACAAAAAGCACCAAAACAAAGACTAATATACCAACGTTTATTCATGAGTTAACGATGCAATCGCAGTATTAATTGTTGATGATAATGGTTCGAGAAATAATTTCCATTCATGCTGCGAACGTAGCCCGAGTTCGATGCCAAATGCAGGAACTTGGATGCCAATTAACGGTTTAAATGGAAATCCATACGATCCTTTAAAAGCAAACGAAGAGTTTGCAGCAAGATCAATAAGCGATGTACTAAATAAAGACAAAATCGATTCACGTTTTTTTATCGAATGACGATGTGCAAATTGATAAGGCACAAAAGAAAGAGGCGAAGTTGTTTGCTGCCACGAATCGGTAATTGAGTGCCACATGAATGAATAAAGGGCCATAGTTGGCAGCGCTTCTGTTTCATGAAAACAACAAAGGTGCAGATACAAATCCGCTTCAAGGCGGTTGGCAAATTGCGCGGATTGCAACGGTTCAATTGTTTCACCAGGTGTTCGCGTTATGATGACGCGAACTTGAGGGTTGTTGAGTTCGATTATTTTTTTTAGATGTTCTGCACATTGTAAGGTGATGCCACGTTCAAAAGTTCCGTCAATTGAGCGGCCAGTATGAGTTGCATCACCAGCTGGATCGAGCATAAGGGTAAATTTTTTTTTAGGTGGCGCAAAAAAAGCGTTGCTTGCACAATTGATCAAGAAGAAAATTAAAATCCACCTATTTTTTAGCGACATGTGAGTGAGCTCGTTAAAAACTGTTGTAAAAATGTGGTGCGCACCGTGCCTTTATTGTTTTTTATTGCCATTGCTACCGCTTTTGCTTGGCCAATAAATATGCATAATTTTTTTGCACGCGTGAGCGCCGTATACACTAAATTGCGTTGCAGTAAAACAAAATGTTGCATGAAAATCGGTACAATCGCCACATCATATTCCGATCCTTGGCTTTTATGAATTGAAATTGCATAGGCCAGCACCAGTTCATCGAGTTCACTCAGTTCGTAGGTCACCAGTCGATCACCAAATAAAACAGTTACTTGTTGGTCAACCAAATTGATATCGGTAATTGTGCCAATGTCACCATTAAAAACTATTTTTTCATAATTATTGCGAATTTGCATGACGCGATCATCAATTTTGTAGTTAGTACCGTTGCTCGTTATTGTTGCTTTTTCTTGCGGGTTAAAAAGCTGCTGAAGTTGGCTGTTTAACGTAAAAGTTCCAGCGATACCGCGATTCATAGGAACAAGTACCATTGAATTGTGTGATGAAAATCCATAACGAGGCAAAAGCGTGCTGTATACTTTTTGCAGTTGTGCAAACAAATTTTGTGGATCATCTTCTTTGATGAAGAAAAAATCTTTTTTGGCATCGGGTACATTACTTACGGGAAATTCACCATTGTTGATGCGATGTGCGTTGGTGATAATTAAACTATCTTGCGCTTGCCGAAAAATATGCGTGAGGCGAATGGTTTGCACTTTACCGCTTGCAATTAAGTCATTGAGAACATTGCCGGCGCCAACCGAAGGTAATTGGTCAATATCGCCAATAAAAATAATGTGTGCGGTGTGCGGCACCGCTTTGAGTACTGCAGCGGTTAAGAAAATATCAAGCATCGACGCTTCATCAATAATTAAAAAATCGAGCGAGAGCGCATTTTTTTCGTTGTGTGCAAAACCCATGGTACTTGGGTCAAACTCGAGCATGCGGTGGAGTGTCATTGCGTGACGCCCCGTTCCCTCCATCATCCGTTTTGCTGCGCGACCGGTTGGTGCAGCAAGTTGATAGCGCACATGATAACTATCAAGAAGTTCAAGTAATTTTTTAATTAATGTTGTTTTGCCAGTTCCGGGTCCGCCGGTAATAATCGTAACTTTGGATTGCAATGCAGCAAGAATGGCTTTTTGTTGATCTTCATTAAGCATAATGCCGCGTTTGTCTGGATTGCACAACGATCGATAGACCGAATTCAAATCAAATTCATGCTTCGATTTATAACTCAATAACGTCAAAATTGCTTGAGCGATACCAAATTCGGTTGCATAGTAGGAACTCAATGTAATAAAATGCTGCTCATTGTGTGAAATGAGTTTTATTTTTTGTGATTCATATAAATCATGAAGCGCGATTTTGACTAGCGGTTCATGTTCTTGCGCATTAAGCTCCAGCAGTTCAAAAAGTTGAGTTTTGAGGTGGGTAACTTGGCAATAAATATGTCCACCATTTGTTGCAGAGCTCAAAAGATGGGTAATTCCTGCTTTAATTCTTGAAGGATCATGTTTTGCGCACCCCAATTTTTGTGCAATTTTGTCGGCAGTTTTAAAACCGATTCCCCAAATATCTTCCGCGAGTCTGTATGGGTTTTGTTTGAGCAGGGCAATTGCTGCAGAACCGTATTTTTTGTAGATCTTGAGCGAATAGGCTGGTGACACATCCTTATCTTGAAGAAATATCATGAGTGTTGAAATATGTTTTTGTGCTTGCCATGCTTGCGCAATTGTTTCGGCTCGCTTAGGGCCAATTCCTTCAATCTCTTCAAGTCGGTGCGGTTCATTTTCAATAATGTTGAGCACCTCTTTGCCAAACTTTTCCACTAATTTAGTGGCATAAATTGGACCGATGCCTTTAATTAAACCTGAACCGAGATATTTAGTGATGCCAAGTTGGGTGGTAGGTACATGGGCAACATATTCCTTTACTTCAAACTGGCGCCCAAATTTAGGGTGATTCGTCCAATTGCCCTGCGCAGTGATATTCTGCCCAGGATGCACAGCGTTCAAATAGCCGGTAACAAAAATTGACCGATGTGCTTTTGTGCTCATTACTGCGACTGAAAATCCGTTGTGCGGGTGTTGAAACACAAAGCGTTCGAGTGTACCGTCTAATTGTTCTGGGTGCTGTTCATTCATTGGTGCTCATAAGTGTTAATGATTATTTTCTGTTGATACTTTCAAGATATTGCTGATAACCAATTGGACAGCTTTTGATCAGATCTTCAAGGAAACTAACGATATCGGTGCAAAATGAATTGAACTTTTCAAAAGAGGTAATTGTTTGATTGAAAAGTTCTTCTTCGGTGCCATGTTTTTGTTTAGTCCATTCAACGATGAAACTTTCATGGCGATCGTGCAGCTCTACCCATTCTTTCATAATTTCATGTATCGTATGTTTGAACGGGTGGATTTGAGTAAGGAACGGTTTCATAAGAGTGGCGAAGTCAAGTTTGATATGTTCAAAAAGTTCGCTCAATTCTTGGGCTAACTCTGGGGTGATATCTTTTTGATCTTCATATTGAATAAGCGAATGAATTGAATGTGGTTCTGCACGGAAAACATAACGGCCGATTCTATGATGTGAGCCTTGTTGTCGTGTGCCATATTGAATTTTTCTCACATTTTGGATTGCATGAATCATTGAGCGAATAACGTCTGAATCGATAACCAATCCATCAAGTAAAAGTAATGCTTTATGATGAAGTGGTTGAGTCGTATTTGCATGAATAGGTGTATTTGAGCTGATTAAGATGAGAGTGATGAGGATTATTAAATTAAAAAAAGTTTTTTTCTGCATATTATTTTTTCCTTTCTTAGGTGAAAAATCAGAACAAATATTCTACGCGTAATGATGCTGAGACGTCGCTTCCAATGCCGGTGCTTAAGAATGTCTTATCAACATTAACTGAAATGCACCAATCGCCTCGTTTGCCAGAATGTTCATAAGTGGCAGTAACAAAAAATTTATTTTGAATTGCTGCTGGTTTAGTTGCAATATCGCGTCGCACCAAATCTTGTTCGCGCCCTGTTGCAATAATGCGCCCTAGTTTTTCTTGTTGTTGCCACCATAAATCATAACCGATTATCAAATCGGTTTGTGGTGAGATAAGAATATGCCCACCAGTGGTAAATTTGAGCAGTACGCCGGGAAAAACAAGCGTATCAAAAACGCGCGGAAAGAGTGTCTCAATAAGTTGTTGTTGAATAAAGGCAATATCTTCTTCGCATTGTAAAGGATTAGGATTAAAGAGCCGGTCAAATTGTGCAGCACTTTTGCGGTTGATATAAAAACGTTTTTCCATTGATGGTAATAAATATTCAAATTCAGCATGAGTATCAAAGCTGAACCGCGGTGTGACATAGAGTCGCTGATCCATAAAAAAGCCTAATCCAAAATGACCACCATTGCCAAGCTCACTATCAAGCAAATTTGCCGAAAGTTTATCCAGCGCACCAAGTAAGAACGTAACACCGATTTCTTGCACTTGTTGAATATCACCATCAACTACTAAATTTAAAATTTCGAGTAAATCAAATGGCGGGTTGTCGCTATTTTTAGGAAAGTGAGAACCGAAAAGACCTTTTGCGAATGCAAACGCAGTTGGCACGGTGGCCAAAAATCCTGCATTTAACCACAATAATGGTTGTTCGACAAAAGTATAACCTGCGGTCATTCTACTATCGCCAAGACCAAGTTTATCACTTATTAAATGTTCTTTTTTAAATGTTTCAAAATCAAAACTGGTACCAACTAAAGCGCTTAGTTCTTGGCTAATTTGTGCTTGCTCTTGCTCGTCTAAATTAAAGTTACGTTCAACATAAGCGATGGGTGTTTTCCATTGAACAAGCCATTTGCCACGGCGTCGCGCAAACCAACCCATAAGCGCAGCGCGGCGTTCTTCTACCTCAGTATCGCCAAGAAGTGAAAGAATTTTAGGGATATTGATATCAAATGCTAACGCATCAAGTTGCGCAATGAGGTTTTTGTTTTCAAAAGCTAAATAGTCGCGCAACATAAATTCATCATTAAAAAGTGCAACGCGTTCGGTTACATTAAACCACAGTTGTCCAGTGAAATGCCAATTTTCTGGAATACAATATGGATAGTAAAAGGCAGGATAATCTGGAATGTTACGTTGATTTGGTGGATTGGTTCGTAAATAAAGATCTTGTTCTAAAATTGCGCCGGCATTAATTAATGCATCAGGTCCCGCGTCGGGTGGACAATCGCGGTGATGCGTAAGATATTTAAGTGCAATTGCTGGTGTAATTGTGGAAGAATTCATATGAGGAGAATAGTCTTCATCTAAAAGAGGGTCGCTTTCTGCCAGTTCTTCAAAAAAGTCAAAAGGCGCATCGTCATTATCAAAACTGTTTTGCGTGAAACTGTGCGATGAAATAAAACAACCTAATGCGACGGCTAAACAAAATTTATATGCCTGTTTCATAGAGTACCATGATGTTAAGGGTGATCAATTTTGCTGTGAGCGTAACAACTGCAGTGAGGGTGAATAAATAGATAACACTATCCTCCCTCATTTTAATTTTTTTTTGAGTATGCCACATCTGCTCGTTGTCTTTAAAGGTAGTATCTTCATGAGCAGAGGGTATCGTACCACAAAATTTGGGTGGTGGCAAAAAGGGGCTTTTCTACTGGCTTTTTATAACTAAATGAGTAACCTAAAAAGGAGACCGGTTTTAATCTAGAACTTGTTGAGGAACATCATGAATGAATTTCGCACCGCGTCACGAATTATTTCTCTGGAGGGCAATATTGGTGCAGGAAAATCTACCTTTTTAAAAATCATTGAAAAAGCTTTAGCAGTCCAAGCAATTTTTGAACCGCACACCAAATGGCAACAAGTTGGCGGAACCGAAAATTTACTTGAAAAATATTACGCAGAACCGCATCGATGGTCGTATACGTTTCAAACCTATGCATTTGTCACGCGTGTTATTGAGCAAGAATCGTTCGCTCGAAAATCAATGTTTCCGATACAAATGCTTGAACGCTCTGTCTATTCTGATCGCTACTGTTTTGCAAAAAATTCTTTTGAACTTGGTACTATGACAGCACTTGAATGGAAACTGTATCAGGAATGGTTTTCATGGCTTGTTGATGGCTATGCGGCAACACCTGTTGGTTTTATCTATTTGCGTACCACTCCAGAAGTGTGTTATGAGCGATTAAAAAAACGAAATCGTTCAGAAGAACGCAATGTGAGTTTAGACTATTTAAAAACAATTCATGAAAAACATGAACGTTGGCTTATTGAGCGAGAAGATGTTTTGGGTCTTGAAAAAGAAGTGCCAATTTTAGTGCTTCCGGTTCATCAAGATTTTGAACATGATCAGCAACAACAAGATAGATTGTTAGGTGAAATTGGCGCTTTTTTTGGTATTAATTATCATCCAATTTTAGATAAGCAAGTACGAGCAACTGAACGCACGTTGTAAAATAGAATAAAAATAGGCTAGAATAAAAAATTAAGAAAAGAGAGCATTTACGGGACACATACAGCGAAAGGGTTTTTATGAATGGTGTTGACGGAATCTATATGGCAAAGGCAGCGGCATTTATTAGTGCAGCATTGGCAATGGGCATCGGTACATTGGCACCTGCATATGGCCAAGGGCTTGTTGGGTCAAAGGCGTGCGAAAATATTGGCAAATATCCAGAAAGTGCCAAAGACATTCGCGGTGCAATGATTCTTACGGTTGGTATTATTGAATCATCAGCAGTGTATGCATTGTTGATTGCCGGAGCATTGGTTTTTGTGGGATATAGTCTTTAAAAAACCTGCAGAGTTGCCATGATGATCAATTTTACTCTTGTTATGCAAATGGCGCATTTTGCCGTTGCGTATTACCTTATCGATCGTATCTTAATACGTACCGTTGTTGGGACGATCAAGCATGACCAGCATAAAGAAGACCAGGTGCAAGCCGCTATTGATCAAGAAGTTGCACAAGTTGGTATCTTAGAAACTCAAAAAAAAGATCTATGGGAAAAAATTCGGTTGCGCATCAAAGATGGTGCACCAAAAGAGCAGGGTATTTCGATGCTTAAAGCAATTGAGCCTCTCCTAAAAGTTGAAGACATGCTTGAACCAGCGCTGGTAAAAAAATATCGTGATGAATTAAGCCATTTTATTGTGCAGAAGGTAAGCCGTGTCAATTCATGATGTGAGCTTTGTTTTTTTTCGTATGCTAAATTTTGCTGCATTGGTGGCACTCGGTGTCTATGTTTTTTACAAATATATGTTGAACGGAATTCAACAAAAAATTGCACAACAACAGGCGATGCGCGAAAACAAATTGCGACAAAAACAGTTGTTGCATGAAGAAAACGAAAAAATAAAACAGTCGATACAAGTTCAAGCGCAGATGGGTGAAGATCTATTAGATAAAGTGGCTCAATGGTCGGTGCAAGTGGAAAAAGAACGCGTAGCCAACAAAAAATATCGTGACGAACTACGTATTCAACAAGAAAAAAAACATGAACGACAACGTGAGCAACGTGAATTATATGCGCTCAAAAAACTGGTCATGCCTGGTGCAATTGAACAAGCGCGCAAAGAATTAATACACCAATTTGCCGTTGAAAATAAGAGCGAAAATTATTTAAATTCACTCATGGCTATAATTAATAAGAGCATTTCATGAAAATTGAATATGCATCATTGATACATAAATATGTTCGTGCATTCTTAAATGTGCATGCGCAACAACTGAGTGATGCGCAGGTAAAACAAATTGGGCAAATAAGCAATTTTTTTAAATCGCATCGGCACACGGTTTTTTTTCTCAAATTGCCGGCGCAATTTACCGCAATCAAAGAGGCGATGATTAAAAAATTAATTGATCAACTTAACATAGCGGTTTCTCTTCAATCACTTATTTCATTATTGCTCAAACAGCAGCGGCTTTTTTTGTTGCCAGCTATTTGTGCAGCAATTGAACAAGAGTTTGAACAGCAAAATGGAATCATGCGGTTTACTATTTCAAGTTCGCATGCATTGTCAGAAAAACAAGAACAATTGATTACACACTTTTTAGAAAATAAAACAGGTAAAAAAATTGAATTCGTTGAAAAAATTGATCCACAGTTAATCGCCGGTGTGCGTTTGCAAAGTGATACGCTCTTGTGGGAATATTCAATTGCAAAACAATTGAGAGATGCAGAAAGGTTGTTGAGCGATGGAAATTAAAAGTTCAGATTTAATTTCGTTATTTGAAAAAGCGCTCAGCGGTGTTACGTATGAGCAGCTTGACGAAATTGGTGTTGTTATCCAAGTTGGTGATTCGATGTGTAAAGTGCACGGATTACGCAATGCAGTACTTGGTGAACAAGTTTTATTTGAAGGCGGCAATCGGGGCATTATTTTTAATCTTGATGAAGACTATGTTTCGATTTTTTTATTTGACGCAGGAAAACCGGTTAATGAACTTGAGGTTGTCAAGCGAACTGGTGGTGTTTTTAAAGTGCCGGTTGGTCAACAATTATGCGGTCGCGTTGTTGATGCAACAGGTAAACCGATTGATGGTCTTGGTGATATTAGTTTACATGAAATGAGACCAATTGAGGCTGAAGCACCGAGTATTATTGAACGAACACCGATTAATGAATCGTTGGAAACAGGAATTATGGTGATTGATGCATTAATTCCAGTTGGTCGTGGGCAGCGTGAATTAATTATTGGGAACCGAAATACGGGAAAAACAGCACTGGTGGTTGACACCATCATTCATCAAAAAAATAAAAATGTTGTGTGCGTGTACGTTTCAATTGGGCAACGGCAAGCAAATTTAGCGCGCATTATTAAAACGCTTGAAGAAAATGGTGCACTTGAATACACAGTCATTGTGAGTGCCGATTCAAGTGATACGGTATTGCGGCAATATGTAGCTCCCTATGCCGGTTGTACCATTGCAGAATATTTCCGCGATCAAGGTCGTGATGTGTTGATTATTTATGACGATTTAAGCAATCATGCAATTGCGTACCGTGAAATGTCACTCTTGCTCCGTCGCTCTCCGGGCCGCGAAGCATATCCGGGCGATGTGTTTTATTTGCATTCACGCTTGCTTGAGCGTGCGGGAAAACTTGCAGGTGGTGGTTCAATAACTGCATTACCAATGGTTCAAATTCAAAGTGATGATATTACTGCCTACATCCCAACCAATTTAATTTCGATTACCGATGGTCAAATATTTTTGGACACACAATTGTTCAATCAAGGTGTGCGGCCTGCAGTGAATGTTGAACTTTCAGTTTCTCGTGTTGGTGGGGCTGCCCAAACAAAAGCGATTAAAAAAATGACGCGTGCATTACGGCTTGAGTTGGCTCAATATCATGAGCTGCTTGATTTTGCACAGTTTGGTACAGAGCTTGATAGTGTGGCGCAAAAAAGATTAAATCGTGGTGCATTGGCAGTTGAGCTGCTCAAGCAACCACAATTTACCGGCTACACTTTTGTTGACCAAGCACTCATGCTTTTTTTACTTAAAGAAAATTTCTTAGATTCACTCGCTGTAAAATATGTCAAGCAGTATGCCGAGCAATTCGTGAGCTATGTAAAATCAATTTATCAAGATATGTACGATACTATTTTAGAGTCGGAAGATGTATCAGAACAGATCAATAATAAGTTAATAGAAATTGCTCAAGAATTTCATAAAATTTTCGTTCCGGTTGATCAAAGTCGGTTCTAAGTTGCTGATCACTTCACTTTTGATATACTTAATGAACATTTCTTTGTGCCCGTAGCTCAGCTGGATAGAGCAACGGATTTCTAATCCGTAGGTCGCAGGTTCGAATCCTGCCGGGCACACCAGTCATTCGTGCATTTTGCATTAATGGCGAATGCCTGGCAGGCCAGTTTCTTTACGGAATTAAAATGAAATTAAGGGTCGGTTGGTAGCGAAGGCTGTCTGAAGTAGCCTAAAGCACAAGCTTTGTAGCTCGAGAAAGAGATAAAAGCTATGCATCAGTTTTTACAAAATTTTTAAATAAACAATTTTATAATTTTAGCACTGTCAATCGCAGGTTTGATTTCAAAAAAATAGATCAATTGCCATTCTTGAGTTTTTTTGGCTTGAGGATTTGTAGTGATACTCCACGGTGGATAAACGCGGATTGCGCGCTTTCCCCCTCTTCCTTCTTTAGATACAAAACCTTTTTCATATAATACCTTTTTGGGGAAAACAAATTGTCCAAAATGATGCCCACTGCGAACACCTACCACAAAAAAATCAACTGAATCGTCTAAATCATAGGGTAAAATAGCGCCATTAACAATTCGTTTCCACATGGTAACAAATTGCCCAATTTTTGTGGGTGTGATTCTTGCTGTACGAAATTTAATGATTTTGTTATTCATTTCAAATGTACACGCACCATATTTTTGGCTTTCTGGTTCGTTTACCACATTTGCAATCATTAATTTGCTTGGTGTATACGCAAGGTTTTGTGCTGCAAGAAGATGGGGATTGATACTATCAAAAGAATTCTGCATATTTTATAATCTCGTACACCATTTATTTTTATGAGTTTTCATACAATTATTATAGAATACTGAAAAAGGATTTTTTATGAACTCTATTGTTTTTCTAGCAGTTTGTTTATTTTTTTTGAGGATTGATGCATTGGAATACGTAAAACAGTTCGAAAATGATAAAGTTTCAGTAGCTTACGTGAAAATAACACCGTATGAAGAAATCGGATTGCATTATGATGAATATGAATCCCTTGTAATTGCATTAAAAGGTGGAATCATAACACGACTTGAAGCAGATGGCTCAAAAACAAAAGTTGTATTTCCAACCGGCAAGACAGTTTTTCGTCCTTCAGAAACGGCAGATAAATTACACAAAAGTGTAAATGCGTCTAGCGATTCAATTGAATTGATTATTGTGCAGTTAAAATAATGTATTTCTCACAGCATAATTGCTGTCAGGTTTCATCTGGTTGTTATATTTTTTTTGAAAAACTAAGGAGTCAATAGTGTTTAGTAAGAAACTTTTTTTTTCATGCACATTATTTTGTGCACATGCAATTACTATCGGTAGTGATACCGCAAATTTAAAAAAGCCTACCGTTTTGTTGGTGCTCGGGAGTGTTCGTGAGGGAAGAATGGCAGAGCCATTAGCACAAACAGTGCAAGCATTGGTTGATACGTCAAAAATTAACGTGCGCATTGCCGATCTCAAGCAATACAATTTGCCGTTTATCAATCTTGAAGATCCGGTGAGAACCCAGAGCATGAATCAATGGGCAAGCGATGTTAAAAATGCTGATGCACTCATCTTGTTGGTTCCCAATTATAACAATGGCTATTCGGCAGTGTTAAAAAATGCATTAGATGTGCTCGCAACTGAAGGTAACGGTAAATTTGTCGCATTAATTGGGTATGCTGGTGGCTATGCAAGCGAGAAGCCGCTCAAAACGTTGCTGCCAACTCTTGAAACGATTGGTATGCGTCCACTTGCCAATTCGTTGGCGGTTATTCAATTTATATCAAGCGCAATTGATGAACATGGTCAATTTAAAAAAAATGAAGACGCTGAAGCGGTCGGGAATCTTTTACAGGATGTGTACAAAAGCTTAGGGGTTGCATGAAAAAAATATTCTCAATTGGTGCGTTGCTTGCTTTTGCAGTAATTGCGTTCATGGTTATTGATTGGGTAATCATTCCTCATGTGCGAGCAGGGCAAAAAAAACAATTTCTCATTATTGCCGATAATGTTTTTGTAAATCCGTTCAAAAAAAAATTGATTGAAGAAATTGTACGCCACATTACGCAAAAAAATCCAAAAATTGAAATAAAAGTTGCTGATCTTGCGCAACTCAATTTGCCTGCGCTGAGTGAGCGAATATCACCTGCGCAAGCACCAATTGCTCAACAAATAGTTAAAAATTGGGCCGATACAGTAAGTGCATCGAATGCAATTATTTTTATTGTGCCTAATTATCATAAAGGGTATCCGGCGATTTTTAAAAATGCTATCGATCTTATTTGGGAACCATGGCATACCAAACCGGTGATGATGATTGGTTATTCACTTGCTAATGAAGATGGAACTAACTTTGTCGATTCGTTCAGCGATGTATTGTCAACGATTAAAACGGAGCACATTCGAGCACCGCTCTATCTGCCAATGATTGCTCAAGATGCAGTGCTCAATAGTGAAATGCACATAACTCTTTGGCACAGGCTTGATGCATTGATTGATGCATCGAATCAAAGTAATTATTTAAAAAGACTGAAAAATGCATTCGCAAGCAAGGTGTTACGCGTTATCTTGAAGTTTACTGAAGGCAAAAAATAAAATTGAATGATCAAAAACTAATATTCCACGAAGCCCAGAGCGTAATAACGTATGCATTGCCAAATCGTTTTGGCGCGTGATCGAATCCGTACGAAATATTGAATAAAAGTCGATTCGAAACATTATTAATTATGAATTTATATTTATAGACTCCGTAAAAGTTGCTGCGGATGTAATTGGTTCTTTTGACAATGTCATCAAGAGCTGGATTAATATGTGCACCAAAACGAAATCGTGACGTATAGCCAAATTCAAAACCATGTTGATTCCATTTTTTTTTCAGAGCAGCAAGCAAATCTACAATATTTCCCAATGTAAATCTAAATGTTTCATCCGCGGTATCTTTTGCATTTCTCGGAACAAAATAAATGTAACGAGCACCATACAAAAGAGTATCAACTTGATTTATGTCGAATGATCCATCAACTTGAATACCAGTGCCAATTTGGCTGTAACCAAAATCGATATGTTTCAACCTGGTAATTTTGTGCGTGGGAAGACCAAACAATCCAGAAAGGGTTATCACATTTCGATTATCGATGACAAAATTTCGTCCAAAGGTGAAAAGAATATCATCTGTTTGTGTTCCAGAAAATGTGGTGATGCCATTCAATTTTTCTTTAATGTGCGACACTGCAAAATCGGTTCTGAAATAATATGAGCTAAAATCGTAAATGAATGAAGTGAGTCCACCTAAAAATTGTTGCCGTACACCGGTGTGTTTTTTACGAAATTGATCAAATATAAGTGCGACGAGTAGCCGTTCTTTGTCGGTTGTTTTTTCAAAAATTGGTTGTTTGGTAATTTGCGCGATCCGAAAATTATACACTATTGATATTGCACCGATTGGTTGCCAAAAAAGCACGCACAGCAACACTATTATTCTACGGGTTGTAGAGTTCATTACTTTCATCCTCAAGTAAAGATAACCTAGTTCTTGTGTAGAATATTATTTTTTCGCACCATAATTAAAGGAGAATGGATAATGAATAACGATCAAATAAAAAATACGTTGGCCGAAGAACGAACACTGTTGGCACTTGAACGAACTTTTTCTGCATGGATACGCACCGCATTGACAGCGATGGCTGGTGGACTTGCAATTTTACGGTTGATTAGTTTCAAAACAGATGTGCACCGAATTGTTGCGCATATAATTGGTGAAACACTCATTTTTTGGGGATGTTTAGTTATTATTTTATCTTCAATCGATTATAAAAAAATGAGTGTCCGTTTGCATATTGAAAAAAATTACAAAAGTTCACAACTTGGTATTGTTATTATTGTGCTACCACTTTTACTGTTGTGCGCTTTGCTTATTTGGGTGACATTGCCTTTATAATCAAGTTATTTTTTAATCACCTGAATTGCTTTACCTACTGCTTCAGATTGTTTTCCTAAAAGATTAAATTGATGATCGCCGCAACCAAGTACTGTATGATCTTTACCATCTACTTGAATCTTTGCAAGGCAAGCGATTGAATGAGAATCAAGCGTTTTCGTTTCTCCTGCTCTGAGTCTACCAAAATTGACAGAGGGCCCAAGGGCTGTGTAAATAATTACTTGCTTATCCAGACCTGATTTGTTGGTTACGGTATATTTATATGCATATGATTGTGTTGTGATAGTGCATGCAATTAATGCACTCATTAAAAATAATTTCTTCATTATGTCCCCTATATTTTAAATAACTTGTGCTTCTAATTTCATATTAGCAAATTTTGTGGTGTTGGGGAAAGATAATAATGTGGACATAATTGTAATGAATATAATAAAAAGCTTAAATTGACGCTTTTTTGTCAAAAAATGGCTGAGTATTTTTACTATTTTTCAAGAGCATCAATGAGGTCTTGTTTCTTTTGTTGCTTTGCATATTCAAGCGCAGTATTGCCCTGTGCATCGACAAGAGTTTTATCAGCATCGTTTTCAAGCAAATAGTTGACGGTATCAACGTTTCCTTTTTGTACAGCTACTATTAATGCAGTGAGTTTTTTTTCAGGCATTTGGTAATTAACATGTGCGCCGTTTTTCACAAGCGCATTGACAATTCCGGTGTTGCCATGCTCAGCTGCAACGATTAATGGAGTAGTGCCTTTTTCATCTTGTGCATTGATGAGCGATTGATTGTCCCTTATTGCAACTTTTACTTGATCAAGCTTATCTTCACGAATTGCATCAAAAAGATGATGGAGTTTTCGGCTCATGAGGTTCCTTTTTTTTGTTCATTATTCTTTTCATTCATAATGAGCTATTGAATAGAAAGATGTCAATGCAGCTGATTTTTCTTTGTAAAAAATGGTACGTTGATTTTTTAAATTACGAGTTTTTTCTACACTTAAAAAATACAAAAAAAATTGTGAGCACATGGAAGTGAAATATGAATTTATATAGATCACTAATGGTTGAAAATCAAAGTAAGGTATGCTTAAGCTGTGCACTACAAAAAAGGGAAATGGAATGTATTGTTATAGCTTGTACGAACCATTTTGAAGCACAACCAGATTACGTGGTTCCCATTCGAGGTTTTGTCATCATTGCTTCAAAACGTCACATTCAAAGTTTGGATGAATTTACCGCAGATGAACGAAAAGTTTTTATTGAATTCGTCTGTAGAATGAGAACTGGGATGCGCACACTATTGAATATTAATACGGTGTATATGATTCAAGAAGAAGATTCAGCACATTTTCATGTGTGGTTATTTCCATGGTACGAGTGGATGCATACATTTGGACAAAATATCACATCACTTAAATCAATAATGAAATGGGCGCAGGAAAATTTAAATACACACAAAAATCGGGAAGAAGTTAAAGAAGCTGCGCAAAGATTGAAAGATAATTATCGCTATTAAAAACCTGATCAAGATATTTACCCCTGAGTCTGAAATTGCCCATTGGTACGTCTTTATATTTATGCTAAAACTGATTATCCTGTATAAAAAAATAGTTTCAATTTAAAGGGATTATGTGAAAATGTATCAATTTATTTCAAATATTAAAAAGCACTTAACTATTTTTCATCTTTTTTCATTAGTAATAATGCCCTTATTTGGTGATGCAACAATTGAACCGGTTGATC
This sequence comes from uncultured Pseudomonadota bacterium, assembly GCA_964620245.1. Classification (GTDB taxonomy): domain Bacteria; phylum Babelota; class Babeliae; order Babelales; family JACPOV01; genus JACPOV01. The sequence goes on from CAZUJC010000009.1 coordinate 19,424, forward strand.
AAGAGGAAATAAAGAGGATCGAAAATGTGGTGGAGACTAGTATCAGGAATAATTCACTAGAAGAAGGTGGTGGGTTTGTAGAATTTAAATGTGATTCATCACAAGAAAGAAAAAAAGATATTTTTTTTAAAATTGTAGCTACCTATTCATGTTCATCTGCTAATAAAGATTGTGAAAAAAAATTAAAAAAATGGCTTGAACTTAGGAATGATTGGTCTGTATGTGATGGAAATTTATGTAAAGAGGCACATTCACATTCATATAAGCATCCTTTCCAAGCTGCTGGTACGCGGCCATATGAAAATGGGGATGGAGGACTTTTAAACCCGGTACTTAAAGAGTATAGTGTCGAATCTAAAAAAATTGTGGACGATAGTTGTGAAGCGGTGCGCGTCACCATTTCTGGGCGTGTGGCTGCAGATGGTATTGCATCGTATGAATTTGATAACACGCAGTATGGAAAAGGTTATCATGGCCCCTATACTGCCTATGATGCTTTTACAAAAAAAGAATATACTGCTATTCCAGACTGGGAACCATCGATCTTGGAGCAAGCAATTCTCGGTGCTCTCAAAGAGCGGGCGGCCGATCGACAACTATCTGATCTGACAGATACCTATTTTCCGGATGGGAATTGTTTTTTTTCAGAGTTATTTAAAGAATGTGTAAAAAAAGAATGGACTAGTAAGGTTGACGAAAATGATTCAGGACAACGTTCTGCGGAATGTGTTGATTTGATAAAAAAACATTTTCCTCGTTCGGTATATTGGTCGTCCAAAGGGCGCAATGAACTTCGTGCTGGCGAAATAGAGAGATCGTATTTTGGCAGAGTTCAATCTGTTGAGCTGAGTGAGTTTGAAATTACGGTCGAATAAATGATCGTTTTTAAAAAAGTGGATAAAAAAAGAGCATCACTGTAGATGCTCTTTTTTTTATTGTGATTTTTTTATTGCCACAGAGAAAGAATGATAGCTGAAAAAATAATGCCAAGTGCAGGATAACCAATATCAAGCAAGAATAATTTGAGTGAACGATCTTCCCAGATAAAAACAGCACCAACTGATGTTACTGCAAAGCCAAGAACACAAAGAATACCTAGGCAAATCCCAGAAGATATGGTCGAAGAACCGGTCATGATCACTAAAAGTGCCATTGCAATCGATGCTAAAACGTTTGCGCCAAAGGTGAGCAACATTTTCGTGCGGAGTAGTTCTTTTGATACATTTTGTTTGATGGTAATATCATGTTTTTTTAGTTCTGCAATCCATGCCTCGCGCACAAGAAATGAATACCAAAGCGAACCAATAACAAAAAAAACAATTGCTGATACAAAAACAGCAAGATAGTTAACTTGGGACAATAAATGTAAATACATACAACCCTTTCGAATAAATATTGTTCATCTGGAAATTTATTCTATTTGCAAAATGTTGTGATTGCAAGTTTTGTCAATTTGATTTTGTTCACACTTCTGCTTTTTTTACGATGATTCTAACTACTTTTTTTGCTCATTATTAACTCTTCTAAATTGTGTTGTCCATGCAATTGATTTATTAAATTTTGTAGTGGCAAAAAAAGTGGGGTGGGTAGGTTATCAAATGCGAAAAATTCTAACCGTGCGCATTTTTCAGGTTCTAAAATCGTTGGTTTGCCGGAGAAAGACTCAGCTAACAAAAAAATTGAAATGTAGTGCTTGTGTTCATCAACAAAAATATCATTAGTGAATGAAAACCTACTAATATTTTTGATAACAATTCCTGCTTCTTCACGCGCTTCACGTATTGCGCATTCTTCTGGTGATTCGCCATATTCCAAATGACCACCGATTGGTGCCCAACAATTATTGCCGTGCGAATTTGTGCGTTTTGCCAATAATAATTGCCCATTTTTGATAATCAATACACCAACTCCGACAAAAGGTCGCATGAGCTGCGCGTTTGCTGTATTATGTGTTGATGTATTTATCATCTCTTTCCTTATTCATTAATTTTTTTATCTAAGATTGTGAGAACCTCATCAAGGTGCCAAGAGTTGCGTTCTTTTAGAAAACCGAATAGTTGTTTCATGTGAGACTCTTGTTGTAGCTGCTCGGATTCTTCGAGGAACTTACATGCTTTTAAAATACGCAGAGAAGATGGAGTCATTGAAGTTGTCGGATGAGGACTAGCTATATGTTGTATAAACTCTTGCGCAGCTTGAAAATGTGCTTGCTCATCACTCGATAAAAGAGTATGCAATCTCCACAACGACATCTTGTCATAGTTCATAAACCATGTTCCGAAGAATGTTAACTCGTCTGTGACATCCTCGCAGAGTTGGCCTTCGCTGTTAATAATATGCTTCTCTTTTAAAATTCTTAGCATATTTTCAGCATTGCTTTTATTAATAATAGCAAAATCATTATCATTAATAGAGCTGAATAAACCTTCTTTTTTATATCCGCCAAATTTTTTTAATATAACAGTATTTTCGATATACTTAGGTATTTGTTCCTTGCTAAATAGACTTGTACAATCTGCTAAGCATGAATATCTTGGTTGCTCGGGATAGAGAATTGCGAATAATGTCTCTCTTAGTTCATTTTGGTCCATTCCCCCTAAGTTAGTTGCATTGAGCATTAAAACAAACAATAAACTATTTTTTTTCATGTACTGTTCTCTATTTATTAGAAAATAAATATTTCTTTTTCGGATCTGAAAAAAATATTATATTGATGGCACAAAATTAGAAAGCATTTTTTGCATAATTTCGCGCTGATTTTCTTGACCACCAGAAGCTTGAGAAACCGCTTGTTGCGTTGGTTGTGTTTTTAAGATTAATTCATATATTTCTTTATATGCTTGTTGTGCAGTAATTATTGTAAATGGTGTGAGCATTGGCATAGCACCAATTTCATCATAAGAGAGTTGCCGGGGAAAAGCTATGTGTGCTTTATAGATTTTATTTTCAAACGTTACAAATGCACTACCTTGATTTTGGTGTTCATTTTTATAAATTACTACATTAGTAAGACTAAGTGTTTCATTTGATGAAATGCCTGAACCAGCAAAATTTTTTGTCGTAAGATGTTGGATTAAAAATAATTTTTCAAATGCAGAGTCGAGTACAAAAAACATATACACAAAATACCGCAGATCGAGGGAGCCTGAAGTGTTGATGCTCTTGATTAAATGGGCCGCGCTACCAGGAATCATTGAAATAAATGCAGGATATTTACCTAGTTCAAGTTTGGCTAATTTTTGAGATGTAAACTTTTTTGGTGGAAAATTAATATTCAGTGGTGTTTTCAGCTGCATTGGGTAAAGTAATATCGTTCGTGCCTCAGCTTTGATTGGTGTCGATGGTTGGGCTATTCCTATTTTTGCAGCTTCTATTAAATAGTGTTCTACTAATTCTACATCATCGGTATTTGGTTGTTGTTTTTTGCGGTAATCATCCATCAAGCGATTGTATGCATTTTGAACTTCTGCTGGTAACTTTTTCCTGGCTGGAAGTGTGAGCGCGGTTGCTTGAGCATACGTAATAGGCAGTACATAGTTATCAATGTCGGCTGCTTTGAAATAGTTGATATTTCCTGGAAATCGAATTGATGGAATGTTATGAATAACTTTTCCCCATAATGGTTTTACAATGTCTTCAAAGCGCATGGATGTATCTTTTTTTGGGCTAAAAAAATGATCGACTGTTTGAAAAAAATCGGTAAAATCAATTTTTGAACTAACTGCCGCTGCGACATTATCAGTTACTGATCCGATTACTAAAAAATAATTGAGTGAAATTGGTTTGCTTATTGATTCATCATGCAGTTGATATGCTTTTAATAAATTATTGCCACCTGAGTAGCAACTTGTTACATATAAAATATCAACATTTAAATGGTTTAAAAATTGCAAAAAATCACGATATTGATTAATTGTTAGACCTGCAATAAACCCTGCCTGCTGGTTCCTTTGGTAATAACCGTGTCCAAAAAGTAATAATCGTTTGCGAGAAAATTGATTGATTGGTTCCCAACTATCGCCAATGATGTGCCCAAAAATATTTTTTAATGCATCGACATCAATTGGTTTGTCTAAATCAATTTTTTTTTCGAATAAAGTTCCATACATTTCGGTCAATGTAGTCGGAGTGATCAACACAAGATTGTTTTTGTTTAATCCAATTTTTTCAATGTCGTTTGAAATAAGAATCTGTTCCCAGTTTAAATAGTGGCGAGGAAGACCAATAGTAAATTGCTTTGTCGAATCGGTATAAATAAACCATTGTTTATTATTGGTAAGCATTTTAAAAAGATAGGGAGACTCCTTAGAAATCTCTGCTATCAATGTGCTGCTTGCTAAAAACGGCACTTCGTCCCGCATTGCGCCTGCTACTGTTTCGCGGCCTGCACCGAGACTTTTTGTTTCTTTATATGAGGCGAGTTCTGTTCCATCATCAAGAATAATAATCAAATCAAGTGGTTGAGAATTAGCAGCAGAGATGTTTTGGGTAAAGTTAATAGAATACGATATTAATAAACTCATGCCTAACGAATAAATTTTAGCAAATTGGCGTATATTCATTACTTTTCCCTTCTTGAGTCTGGATATCGCCAGCGTATTAAATGTACCTTACATTAATCAATTATCTGTCATTGATTTTTTAATAATTATTGCTTAATGCTCAGTAAATTGATCACCATTAAATTAAAATTAATTCAACAAAAAAAATGGTGTACATATGAAGTCTTTTTGGCCTCCCCAGGATGAAGTTTTTTGGTATTTAGATCGTGGTGCAATTAAACCATGCAGGCAAAACTTGCAGGTTGATGTGGCAATTATTGGCGGTGGCATGGCCGGCCTTTCTGCAGCACAAGCATTTCATAAACGCGGAAAAAAAGTTGCGCTTTTTGAGCAATATTATTGTGGCGCAGGAGCAACTGGCAAAAGTTCAGGGTTTATTACACCAAATGCAGAATTATCGCTTACCGATTTTATTGCACGTTATGGACAGCAAACTGCAAAATCAATTTGGGATTTGTTCACCCGCGGTGTTGAGGATATTCGTGGCGCTATTAATGAGCATCAAATTGAATGTGATTATGCAGCACAAGATACACTTATGCTTGCCAATGACAAAAAAGCATTTGAAAAACTAAAGAAAGAGTACGAAAATTTATCCACAATGGGTTTTAAAACATCATTTTGTGACAGCAACGATTTACAAAAAAAAATTGGCACAACTGCCTATTTGGGTGCAGTGTGTTACGAAAATACGTTTGGTATCAGTGCCTATTTGTATTGCCAAGAAATGATGAAGGTGTTGCAAAACAGTGGGGTTGATATTTTTGAAGAAACACCAGTGACAGCAATTATTGATCACACACTCAAAACCGCACATGTTGATATTCAAGCAGACTATATTGTTTTGTGTGCAGATCGTTTTATTCCTGACCTTGGATTATTAAAACAAGAAATTTATCACATTCAAACATTTTTAATGATATCTCAAGTGTTGGCTGATGAAGAAATTCGAGCCATTTTTCCTGAGAAAAACTATATGGTGTGGGATAGTGAAATGATCTACAGCTATTTTCGTGTTACAGGCCAAAATCGATTATTGCTTGGTGGTGGCAGTTTGTTGAGCGGATATGTAACAAATGCACAGCACGAGAATAAAAGAATATTCCATAAATTAACGAACTATTTTAGCAAACGATTTCCAAGTCTTAGGATTCAATTTGAGCACATGTGGCCAGGTTTGATTGGCATATCAAAAGATATTGGTCCCATTGCAGGGCGCGATAAAGATAAATCGCACATTTATTATGTTGGTGCATGCGCGGGATTGCCCATTGCGGCAGCTCTTGGTCGATACAGTGCAGAACATCTCATTGATGGCAGAACCGATTTGGATCACTGTTTTAAACCCTATCGCTCATACCCGATTAGTGGTGCGGTGCAAACAATTTTGGGAAATAAAATTTCTTTTGCAGCATCTAATTTGATAAAAGCATTAGGATGGTAAGTAGAATATTGAGTTTTAAGTATCCAGGTGATACAATGTATACACATTGTGTATACGGTTTGCTGAAAAATAAAAGGGGTGCGAATGTCTAAAAAACTAACTCGTCACGGGAATAGTCTTGCTTTGATAATTGATAAACCGTTGTTGCGTTTACTTAATATTTCTGAAAAAACGAACTTAGAACTTCTCATTGAAGATGGTGCATTGGTAATCCGTCCCCTGGAAAAGAAAAGTAAGCGATCTAAGTCGGAAATAAAAAAAATAGCTCAAGAAATTATGGATGAATATGCGGATGTGTTTCAAAAATTAGCTAAATAATCATGCGCTTTTTATCAACCTCGGAAGTTATTGAGCTGCACAAAATGCTTATTGCGCAATTTGGTGGTCTTTATGGAATTCGAGATAAAGGATTGCTGGAATCAGCACTTTCATATCCCCAATTACTTTATTCTATTGGTATGGAGCGAGATATCAATCTGTTGGCAGCATGTTATTGCATGCATTTGATAAAAAACCATCCATTTGTCGATGGAAACAAGCGAATTGGCGTCTTAGCGATGTTAACATTTATAAAAGCTAACGGAAAAACGTTTTCGATTACCCAAAATCAGCTCTATGAGCTAGCTATAAAGGTAGCTATTTCTGAAATTGATGAAAATGGTATTGCGCGAATTTTAAAAATTAAACATTATTAGTCGTGATACGTAATTTTTCTCATTTTTTTAATGACGCTTCGACGTTTTTTTTCTTGTAATTGTGCTTCTTTAACTGCGTGCGGCATTTTTGTGGCGACACGTTTTTTTGCAACATACAGTGCTTTGCGCACCGTTTGTGCAAGTTGGTGCAAAGCTAATTGTTTATTTTGTAGCTGACTCCGGGTCGAACTGTTGTGCACAATCAAGTCGCCTTCGGTGGTGAGTTGTGATTGCAATTTTTCGATTACACGCATTTTTTGTTCATCGTTTAAAGCACTGCTATTTTTTACATTCCATCGAACCGAAATGCGCGTACTTGTTTTGTTCACATGTTGTCCACCAGCACCGCCCGATCGGCTCGTTGTAATTTCAAGCTCATGTTCAGGAATAGTTATACCATTTTTTACATGTATGTCATTTTTCATGATAACTCTATTATGGCAAATAAATTATGATTAATGTTGCTCATTGCTCAGTTTATAAAAAAAGTGAAAAACAAAGAAAGTAAAAACAAATTAAGCAAGTAAGACAATTGCTTGCGATCTTGATTTTATCACAAGAGAGTGTGGTACATTATGCACAAGTGATTAACAAAAAAAGGGAGGGCTCAATGAAAAAAATAAAACAATTTTTCTTTGTTCTTTTTTATGTGACAATGATTGGAGGAAGTGTGGAAGCGCAAATGAATAATAAGCAATCAAAAATTGAATCGGCAACGTTTGCAGGTGGTTGTTTTTGGTGCATGCAACCGGCTTTTCAGGGATTGCCCGGTGTAATTTCAGTACTTTCAGGTTATGCAGGTGGTACCGGTGAAAATCCAACGTACCAAAATTATGCACAAAAAAATTATGTTGAAGCAATTCAAATTAAATATGATCCAAATCTTATCTCATACGATATTTTGCTCGATACTTTTTGGCGAAACATAGATCCGACCGATGCAGGTGGTCAATTTGTTGATCGTGGGGCACAATATCGTTCTGCAATTTTTTATCACGATGAGAATCAAAAACGAATAGCAGAGCTTTCGAAAAAATCAGTTGGTGCATCTAAACGATTTTCAAAACCGATTGTAACAGAAATTATTCAGGCAACAACTTTTTTTCCGGCAGAAGAATATCATCAAGATTATAAAACAAAGAACCCAATCCGTTATAAATTTTACCGATTTAATTCAGGGCGTGATCAATTTTTATCAAAAGTATGGGCTAAAGAAACATCTACTGCTCCTGAGGTGCGAACAAAACCGTCTGATGAAGAATTACGCAAAAAATTAACACCAATTCAATATCAAGTAACCCAACAAAACGGCACGGAACCGGCATTTAAAAATGAGTATTGGGACAATACAAAGCCCGGCATTTATGTTGATATTGTTTCAGGAGAACCGCTGTTTAGTTCACTTGATAAATTTGAATCGGGAACCGGCTGGCCAAGTTTTACTAAACCGCTTGAACAAAAAAATATTGTGCTTAGAGAAGATAAAGGATGGTTTACCACACGAACCGAAGTTCGCAGCAAAAAAGGGGATTCGCATTTGGGTCATGTGTTTAATGATGGGCCAAAACCTACAGGATTGCGGTATTGCATGAACTCGGCAGCACTGCGTTTTGTTTCTATAGAAGATCTGGATAAAGAAGGGTATGGCCACTACAAATCGTTGTTCAACAGTAATTAATTAAAAAAAGGAATGAGAGTGAATAGGTCTTATGGGATATTTATTTTTGGGAATTTATTTTTTTTGATGGGAATAGCGATGGCTAAAACCGAAGAAGCACACTACTCTGTGCTATCAAAAGATGGTGACATTGAAACGCGAATGTATGCTGGCGATATTTTGGCTCAAGTTGAAGTAGTTGGTGAGCGCAAGGAAGCGCTCAATAAAGGTTTTAGACTCTTGGCCGATTACATTTTTGGTAATAACACCGTGCGGAAAAATATTGAAATGACCGCACCGGTTATGCAAGAAATTTCGCAAAAAATTCCAATGACTGCACCTGTCATGCAAGAACCATCTGGTAACAAATGGATTGTTTCATTTGTAATGCCAGCTCATTTTACGTTGCAAACATTGCCAAAACCCAATAATAATAAAATACAGATTGTTCAGCGTAAACCACAAAAATATCTTGCCATTAGATTTTCCGGGTTTAGCTCAGGTTCTAATTTTGAACAACATACAAAAATACTGGAAACGCATATTAAAAAAAATAACATTCAGGTTGTAGGCAACCCGGTTTGGGCGCAATACAACCCACCATGGACACTTCCTTTTTGGCGACGAAATGAAGTTATGTTTAGATTAGAACATTGATTGACCAGCAGGCTGTAAAACAAAGTTGTCAGTTTGCTGTTATTGCTATTTTTTCTCGGTTGAATAGTTGTGTATATTTATTTGATCATGACACGTAAGATTTGCGCATTGATATTTTGAAAAAAAATAGACATGTTAAAATAGAGCACAATAGATTGTGTGTTAAAAAAGGAAGAATACATGAAAAAAGTAGTGATTGTGTATTGTTTATCAGTAGGATCAGTTTTTTTTCTGGCACAGTGTGGCCAAACAAAACGGGAAGAAAAAAAAGAATCTATGCAACAAGAAGGAACCTCAAAAATGGCTCGCATGAAAAATGCTTCAGGTTTAGAATATGAAATTGTCAAAGAGGGTTCAGGTGAAACACCACAAATAGGAAAAAAAGTGACGGTGCATTACACCGGTTGGTTAGATGAAAATGGTGTTCCCGGAAGAAAATTTGATAGCAGCGTTGACCGTGGCCAACCATTTAGTTTTATTATTGGTGTTGGTCAAGTAATCAAAGGATGGGATGAAGGTGTGCTTGGAATGAAGATTGGGGAAAAGCGTCGCCTCACTATTCCAGCTAATTTAGGGTACGGTGCACGCGGTGCGGGCGGTGTGATTCCACCAAATGCGACACTTATTTTTGATGTAGAATTGATTGACGTAAAATGAAGCGCACAACGGCTCGAAGGCCGTTGTATCGCGCGAAATTCTTCGAAGCCAACTCTACTACACTAAAAGTTTCGAAGAGTTTTACCTGCCATTCATCCACAGTTTAACAACGTGGATTTTCTGGCGAAGTAGAATAACAAAATTTTTTTTGCCGCAAAAAAAGAGGGGGCCACTAAAAATGGCCCCAGAATTGTTTTTAAGCAGTGTGATTAAAATGTTGCATGTATTCAATTCGTTCATCAAGATTGGGATGCGTGCTGAAATAGGACCCAATATAGTTGCCAATTTTTTGGAATATTCGTTTAATGCGGAATCGTGAATGAGGATCTTCGACATTTTCTTTAATGTTCATAAATAAATCTACAAAGCCTTGGGTATCTACCATTGTTTTTGCGGCTTCGACATCGGCTTCATATTCAGTCCATCTTGAGTATTTTGCATTGGCTAACATATGTACAAAAAATGCTGCAATATAATACGAATTATTAATTGAATTCAGTTCTGGTCGTAAATGAAAATTTGGATTATTAAGATCGAACAACGGATTTACAATAAGTTTTTTTAAACCGATCAGTGCCAATAAACTCATCCATACAAAGAGAACTTTTTTAGTAACATGATTTTTTTTAAGATGCGTTAATTCATGTCTAATGAGGGCTTCTTTAGCGTCTTCATTTAATGTTTCAAACCAATCTTCACTAAGAAATAGATAGGCATGCGATTTTTGAGAAAAAACAGTTGGCATTACAAATGCGTTTGTTCTTCCAAAAAGAGCAATTGCATAATTACTCATTCCTCTTACTTCTATGCAATAATCTTGCATGTTCATTTTTTTTATCAATGAATCGATATATCTTTGATTGTGGGGCAATAAAGCTTTAAAACCTAAAATTTCGTGTTCAAAAAAATCTCCAATAGTTCGATTAATTGATTCGGATGTAGTAAGTGGTAGATTTGGTTTTGCATCAGGCCGTTCTGGATCAAAGCGCGCTAAAGACAATCCATGAATTAAAAATGCGCTGCTTATAAAAAAACGTAATTTATTCATCGTTACTCCTGGGGCTGTTGAAAAATTGTCCAAGAGTTTAACAGAAGTGAGCAAAGGAGCAAGGAGAAAATAAAAAAGCCACGAAATAAATCGTGGCTTTAAAATTATCTGAATAATAAAAGTTTAATCTAGTTTTGTATGTTTATAGTTAAGCTTGCCAGAAAGATACGAGATATTAGTGCGGACCTGATAGTAATAGCCGCTATAGGCATCTTTGTTTTTCGGCTGTTTAAAAAAAACGCTTTTTTCTAATTTATCCATATCTTCATTACACTTTTTAATGTTTGCCGTGTATTTTTTTGCATCAAATTTTTTGTTTGCTTCGTCTCTTTTTATTCCTTGGGAGAGAAATGTTATGCGTGCGTCAAGATCTGCCAATGGAGCAATTTCTTTATAATTATTAAGCGAAGTTATATCTTTCGATTCGTTACCAATTTCAACAATAATTTGTTTTACTTTTTGTGCCATTTCACGATCATCTGGATACAGTACTTCACTATTAATATCTGCGTTGTTTGACGCAGTAAGATTTTGGGTTCCGATAGCGGTTAGAATTGAACCATCCTGATTTTCTCGTACATAAGCTTTTACATGATTAATGAGTGCAAATTTATCAGCGAATTTTTTTGTTTGATTAGGATTAAAAATGAATACGTTTGCTCCCAGAGCAGCACAGCGAAAGAGATCGCGACTTACGCAGGGAGAATTTAAAGAAGTAGAGTCAACGTTTAATTGTCGGAGTACTCCACGGCTTGCGGCTTTGATTAACTCAGGCATGTTCTTATAATCAATTGTGTAAAAATTTACCCACAATTCTTTGTCAGCATTTTTGAATCGAACGTTATTAGTTTTATTAATATCGTTTTGTAAAGAAGTTATTCTTAATTTTTTTTCTGGGGTTAGTTGTAACTCGCTATTGCCCATAGTTTTTAAAGGAGAACTTGGGTTCTCTTTTGTGGAACTTCCAAGCTCAATCGAGTGTTTTTCAATTTTTTTAAATTGCTCTAATGCAGAATTGTATATCTCAGGATCCGGATCGTAAGCTATAATTTCGCGATTTCCCCCTTTTGTTGCTTGGGTAGTAGCATTTTGTGAACCTGAACGAGTTCTAACTTCTTTCGTTCCGTTTGGCTGAGTGATAGTCCACAAAGTTGTTTTTTCATGGAGAGTTATTTTGGGATCTTCAAAAACGAGGATTTTTGCACCACTTTTTTGCAATATCTTTGCTTTCTTTTTGGTATTTTCATCTTTTCCGTCAATAATTATTTCAACGTCAACACCTTGTTCCGCTTTTCGCTTGAGCGTGTTGTTTAATGGACTCGAAGTAAAACGAAACTGCATTGAACGAATAGAATCGCCTTCTTTGGCTTTTTCCAAAGATATAAGAAATGGATCGAACTCGCATTTATTATCATTGGTAGAAAAAGCGGTTGCTTTAGTGGGAGATTGAAATTCTTTTATGGGAAATAATTTATCACCTTGAGAAGATTTAGAGTTTTTTTCTTGATAAGATCCTTCTTCCATCGCACGGAGAGCAAACGGCGTTGATGCGATTAAAAAAAGCATCATAGATCGAAGAAAAAATGTTAAAAATTGATTTTTCATGTCCCACCCTAAAATAGAAACAATTGATAATTTATGCCCTTGCGAGCATGTGTTTTAATTATATCAAATATTGCCTGTTTGTCAATGTGTCTAGGCTGGTTGGGCTATCTGAAAATGATCTCTAAAAGGCAGGGCCCCTGGGCGCAAGGTACGATCCAAAGTGGTTAAATCGACCTGATATAGGCCAAATTTTTGAGTAAATCCGCGGTCCCATTCATAATTGTCCATTAAGGTCCAATAAAAATAGCCGCGAACATCGTAACCATCTTGGATAGCTTCATGCACTTTTTGTAAATAGCTCATTATAAAATGTGCTCGGTGGCAATCTTGGGCATCAGGAATGCCGTTTTCAGTGATATATAATGGCACACCAAGAGTTGCCATATCTGCAATCGCATTATAAATTCCGTCCGGATAAATCGCGTATTCCATATCGGTCATTACTTCATCTGGGTAACAGGTGGGCCCGGTAATACCAGTGACCACGCGAGAATAATAGTTAATGCCAATAAAATCGTACGATTGCGGAGCATCTTTGCATTCGCACTTAACATTAACGATTCCTGGGATTTTATATTCAAAAATGCCAGTTTGAAGAAATTTTTTTGTTTGTTTATGGCCAGCTGAGAAATTTAAAAACCATGCGGTGAATTTGCCAAACGGTGACCAATCCGAATATGCTTGGGCGCGTAACAATTGATGAACAATGCCAATTTGTGCTTCCTTGCCGCCTGGCAGCTGCTTGAGTGTTTTGTACACCTGCACATGGGCGAGCAATAAATTTTTAAGCACGGTGCCTGCTAGGGTAAAATTCATCATTTTACCTGGAGAATGCATACCTAAAATGTACCCCATAAAGCTGTAGACCGTTGGTTCATTGATGGTGTACCACAGTGCAACTTTACCTTGCAATCGAGAAAATACAACTTTGCAAAACCGTACAAAGAAACTGATGTTGTGTTCTTTTTCAAATCCACCGATAACATCAAACCAATGCGGATGGGTGAAATGATGTAATGTCACGGTTGGTTGAATGCCGGCAGCAATTAATGCATCGCAGTATTGTTCATAAAAATCGAGAACAACTTCATTAAAAACGCCCGGTTCAGGTTCAATGGCTGACCATTCAATCGAAAAACGCACGGCAGTACAGCCCAGTTCCTTCATGAGTTGAATGTCTTGAAAACCTTTTTGCCAAAAACCAACTGAGTCGTTGCAACGTTGATCACCAGTTATGGTTGGACGGCCTATAATATTTTTTTGTTGCTCAAAATATGACCAGTTGCTGCGACCAAAAATATCCCCCCCGTTTTGATGAGCAGAAAATCCTACACCTTTAAGAAAACCTTGGGGAAAAACCAAAGGCGCATTGGCAGAAAGGAGTGTTGAAAACAAGAGAAGCACACAAATGATAACCTGCATTTATTTCCTTTAATTCACTGTATAACCAAAACCAATTATCTATTCAATATTAGCATATAATGCGATTTGGGCAAATGTTTTTATGATTACTTGTCACTGGTTTTGTGTCTGGAGTAAACTAACAAAAAAGGGGGAGAGGGTGATGAAAAACTACTGTTTTATTATCTGTGTGCTGCTTGCAGTTCCAAATTTGTTGCTGAGTCACGAAATAGTACGGCCAACCGATCCAACAGTAATCAGGCTTGGTGCGGAACTCTATAGATCGGCTCATAAAAAAGATATCAATCAACTTAAAAATGCATTGAGGACTGTTGTTAATCGTTATAAAAAATCACCAGAAAAATTTGCGCAAACGATGAAGGTTGGTGATGATGATGGCTGGGGTGTTCTCTTTCACGCAGTTGAGATTGGCGATATTGAGCGCATTAATTTGATACTTGATGTTTTGCAAGAAGTGCTGATTTCTAATCCAGGCTTGCTCATGTCGGTTGTGAATGCTGAAGATGTCCATGGGCGATCACCGTTGTATATTGCGGCCGAAAGAAGATCTAATAAAATTGTGCAACTCTTATTGCGACGCGTAGCTGAATGGCTTAAAAACAACAAGCGCTTATTTTTTGAATTTATTAACGCAAAAGAACGGCATATTGGCTGGTCGCCACTGCTCGTAGCGACGCATGATAGTGCCTCAATTATTGTTGCGGAGCTTTTAAGATCAGCAGCAAAAATATTTGGTAAAGATTCACCCTATTATGAAGAATTTGTAAATGCCCGCGGTTCGTTTGGGCGAAGTCCTGTTGTACAATCAATCGATCCGCGTGATCGTTGGTTATTGATAGAATATGGTTCGCGCGATGATAGTGAAAGCGGAGATCCTCAAACACAAGATCTTTTGCGACTGGGCAAAATAATGTTAGACCTTGCTTCTGTCGAAGGAAATGAGAAAGAGCTTAAAAATCTTTTCGAGACGATCCGTAAAAAATATCCCCAAAACTATAAAGCTTTTTTGTTTATTTTAACATCGCGAGATGAAGCCGCATGGACACCTTTGATGAATGCCGCTGCTGCAGGTAATCCAGGATATATTCATGAAATATTGACGAGTGCAGCCGAATTTTTTAAAAGCGACACTGCTCGTCTTGGGAGTCCCGGGGTTAAAGAATTAAAACAAGATGATAAAGAATGGGCAAATTTAATACTCAATAATGCCGATGTTCATGGCAGAACACCGCTTCATTTGGTTATTTCGCGTCGCTATGTTAGTGCATTGAAAGAATTATTGGCGGTACAAAAAGAAATTTTTGGCAATTCTGTGAAAGATTTTAATCGTTTTGTTAATCAGCGTACTGAATTGAACGGTTTTACTGCATTGCTTCTTGCAGCTTACACAAGCTCAGATGATCAACGATCGTTTGATATAATAAGCTCATTGGTAGAGCGTGCACGTGAAGTTTTTGGAATCGGATCAATTGATTTTGAGAGATTTATTAACGGGAAAGATCTTGATGGACAAGCGCCGCTTGCCTATGTTGTTTCTCCGCGCATAAGAGCGTATTTGCGCAAATATGGTGCTAAATAAGCTGAGCAGCATCGTATAGTTTTTTTAAAGCAGCTAATCGATCAGGGTAGTTAAATATCGCTCCAGCGATAGCGGCACCGTTCAATCCATGTTTGGTGAGTGATGGCAGATTTTGTGCATTGATCCCACCATCCATTACAATAGCGAATTTATTTTCTTGTTGATCGCGCATCTGCGCCAGTTTCTTTAATCGGTCGATCGATTCGGGCAAAAATTGT
Source organism: uncultured Pseudomonadota bacterium (assembly GCA_964620245.1). Taxonomy (GTDB): domain Bacteria; phylum Babelota; class Babeliae; order Babelales; family JACPOV01; genus JACPOV01. The sequence goes on from CAZUJC010000009.1 coordinate 34,968, forward strand.
TGACCGGAAAATCCAGGTTCAACCGACATTAACAATATCTCATCAACGAGCTCACATAAAGAAGCCATTCTTTCGGGCGGTGTTTTTGGTTTGAGTGCAATACCCACTTTGCATTGGTTTTTTTTGAGATATTCAATAATAATTTCAGGTGCAGTTACTGCTTCAATGTGAAAAATTATGGTGTCGCCCGCTCGCAGGTTAAGAGAATGAATAAATGCATCCGGCTGAGTAATCATGAGATGAATATGAAGTGGTGCAGTTGTGTACTGAGCAATTGCCCGAATAAATGGTTGGCCCCACGTTAGATTGGGAACAAAATGGTAATCCATTACATCAACATGAAATCCATCACAGTTATTTTGTAACAGTTGAATTTCATTTTGCAGGTTGAGCAGATCAGCAGAAATGATCGAAGGATAAAGTGCTATTGGGTGTGGCATCGTGACTCCTCAAGTGAATGCTGGTATAGTAACATAACAGTCTTTTTTTAAGGAAGAAAATATGAATTTTAATCTGCGCGTTTCCATGGTCAGTCTCATGCACAACGACCTGCAAGCGGGAATCGATTTTTATAAACAACTTGAACTTCCAGTGACCTTTCAAGTGCCGGGCAAATGGGCAGAATTTGATCTTCAAGGGGTAAAATTATTTTTATACCAAGTTGATGAAGAACTTCCTGATCATTACAGTGGCTTGGTTTTGCATGTTGATGATGTGCACAAGTTCTATGAAACATTCAAAGACCGTATTAGTTTTGTCACTCCACCAACCGATCTTGAGTATGCCTATATTGCGCGCATAAAAGATCCAGGAAATAACATTATCGGTTTAGTTCAACCAACCCCTGAGCGCGTTCGTGCAAAAATGGGTGGAGAACAAGAGATGCAAGAAAGCAGCTGTTGCAAAGATGGCAAATGTCAGTGCTAATTCGATCTCACTTTCCAGTTGCATAAAAATTGAGTGTTTTGCTGTAGATATTGCAAACTTTCATGTTTTAAGTATACTTGAATGCAGGCAGGTTTTGGATTAATTCGACCCTCCATTTTTAATCATGAATTTTAATAAACTAATCAATTTTTTAAGGAGAATCTTATGTACGATAAATTGACTCCTTTAGCCGATCGAGTACTTCTCAAACGCATGGAATTGGAAGAAAAGACCGCAGGTGGTATTTTTATCCCTGAAGTCGCCAAAGAAAAGGCTCAGATGTATAAGGTGGTTAAAGTTGGCCCCGGAAAAACGACCTCAGAAGGCAAGCAAATTGGCTTAGCAGTGCGAGCAGGTGATATGGTGTTCGTTCCTAAATATGCTGGCACTGAAGCCGGCAATGAGCATTTAATTGTAAAAGAAGATGAAATTTTGGCTGTTGTAAGCGCCTAGTGTGTAAACAACCTAAGGAGTAACCTATTATGGCAAAAATAATTTTGTTTGGCGTGGAGGCACGCGAAAAAATTCGCACCGGTGTTGACACTTTGGCAGATGCGGTAAAAGTTACCCTCGGGCCCTGTGGTCGCAACGTTGCGTTTGAAAAATCGTTCGGTGCACCAACAATTACTAAAGATGGCGTAACTGTAGCCAAAGAGATTGATCTTAAAGATAAATTTGAAAACATGGGTGCACAAATGGTGCGCGAAGTGGCAAGTAAAACAGCTGATGTAGCTGGTGATGGTACCACAACCGCGACTGTTTTGGCGCAAGCAATTTTCCGTGAAGGTAATAAGTACGTTACTGCTGGAGCTAACCCTATGGAACTCAAGCGTGGTATTGATAAAGCAGTACGCGCAGCTGTTGAGTTTATTCAATCTCAATCAAAAAAAGTAAGCTCTAAAAAAGAAATAGAACAAGTAGCAACTGTTTCTGCATCAGATGCGGACATTGGCCAACAAATTGCACAAGCGATGGAAAAAGTTGGGCGCGATGGTGTCATCACCGTTGAAGAAGCAAAAGGAATCGAAAGCGAACTTGAAGTTGTAGAAGGTATGGAATTTGACCGCGGCTACATTTCTCCGTATTTGATTACCGATTCGGAAAAAAATGAAGCGGTGCTCAACGATCCAGTTATTTTGATTTACGAAAAGAAAATTTCAAGCATGAAGAGCATGTTGCCATTGCTTGAACAAGTAGCAAAATCGGGCCGTGCATTGATGATCATCGCTGAAGATGTTGAAGGCGAAGCGCTTGCAACATTAGTGGT
>CAZUJC010000010.1:0-35000 GCA_964620245.1 uncultured Pseudomonadota bacterium
GTAGGTTTTAATTGAGCGTAAAAATCATCAGATGAACTATTTTGAGCGTGCAGAGAAACTGATGCTACGAAAAATAAGAAGAGAGCTGCTTTTTTCACAAATGAACCTCCGGAAAAAAATGGTCGGGGCGGCCAGACTCGAACTGGCAACCCCTCGCTCCCAAAGCGAGTGCGCTATCCAATTGCGCCACGCCCCGACGAATTATTTTTTATGTACAAGCAGTGTAACGATTTTTACTGATGCATGCAAGTACAAAATAGGGAATTTCTTAATAAATTTCAAAATTACTCATGACTAAATTAGCAGAAATTTCAACAACTGGTTTTACGTTTTGATCATGAGTCATGTAGACCGTATTGCCAACTGCTACAGTGTCATTATTTGGTAGCTTTGTGCTTGCAAAACGTGCATCTATGTTAATGATTGTTGGTACATTTGGGTTAGTAATCAAAAAAACCGAGCTGCAATGAGCATCGATCACAATTTTTGATGGCAATTGATCGACAGGCACTGAACGCAAATCGATGCGAATGCTACTAAATGAAACACGATATTCACTTTTGATCGAATCTGATGTAGAGGAAATGTTCGAGAACCAAATAGTTCGAGTGGTTTTCCCACAATGAGAATAGTTTTTCCAACTGGTGACCATTGAAAAACCAAGATAGATTAATAAACCACCAAAAATAACGCGCATGAGGGGTAAATCGATACCAAAAATCGCTTTGATGAGCACTGAAAGACCAAAAATAATAAGAATACTACCCCAGAAAATTTCAGAGCTAAAAATGTGTTTCATGATTTGGAAAATTCTTTCATATGAAACTAATAAATTATCATGGCGACGATGAATGGCATAGTTATTAACATTCAAAAAATTGGGGTGAATGATGGGGATCGAACCCACGACCACCAGAGCCACAATCTGGTGCTCTACCAACTGAGCTACATTCACCATTTCAGTAGTTAAAACTATACATTTTTGAGCCAAAAAGCAAATTTTATAGCGCTTCCACCGGTAAAATGGGGTGGATTTCTCCATAAAAAGAGTATGAGGGGTCATTTTGCGTTATTTTTAGATTCATGGTATGATGAAAGGTGCTAAAATTTGCAAAAATTTCATAATCGACATTATTACCAAGTGGTGACGTATGCAAAATAATGAGAGTAACAATAACACGAGAAAATCGACCGAGTGGATTATTATCAGGGGTGCGCGCGAACATAATTTAAAAAGTGTCGATGTTGAAATTCCAAAAAATAAGCTCACCGTTATTACCGGTCCGTCTGGTTCGGGCAAAAGTTCTTTAGCGCTGGATGTCCTTTTTACTGAAGGCAAACGGCGTTACATGGAGTCACTTTCTTCGTATGCGCGTCAATTTTTAGGAATTGCAAAAAAGCCGGAATTTGACCGTATTGAAGGGCTGTGTCCAGCTATTGCCATTGAGCAACGCACTGTTGGTGCAAATCCGCGTTCTACGGTAGGTACCATTACTGAAATTTCAGATTATTTACGCGTTTTGTTTGCGCGAATCGGCGTTCCACATTGTCCAACCTGTGGCACCGAAATTAATCCAGAGTCGCCAGATAATATCACCAAAAATGTCTTAAAAACGTTCAATGGCAACCATGTCACTATTGCGGCCCCTATTGCAGTACAAAAAAAAGGCGAATTTCAAAATGAGTTAACGACGCTTTTTGATCGTGGCTATTATCGATTCATCATTGATGGGGTTGCGCATAAATTTAATTCAGTTCAAGAAATAAAATCGATCAAATTAGCAAAAACATATAAACATTCAATCGACGTTCTTGTTGATCGACTTGAAATAACAGAAAATGAGCGAGCTCGTTTGCAAGAGGCAGTTGAAAAATCTTTTGCGCTTGCAACTGGTATGTGCAAAGTGATTATTGGTGATCAAGAACAGTTGTATTCATCTCAGCGTATGTGCTTGCATTGTTCGCAAACATTTCCCGAGTTTGAGCCACGATTCTTTTCGTTCAATTCACCAATTGGTGCGTGTGCCGAATGTAACGGATTGGGAATTATTCATGTATGGCCATGGGGTGAGAATGATCCAGAGAGTTGGAAATCAAATTATCCCGATTTTTTTGGTTCACATGCCGAACAACATACCTGCCGCATCTGCCTGGGAAAAAGATTAAATCAATTTGCGCTTGCGGTGAAAATTGGTGGCAAAAATATGTTTGATATTGGTGAACTTTCAATTAAAAATGCAGCAGTCTTTTTTGAGAACTTGCGCTTAAATTCAAAAGACGAAACAATTGCGCACGGACTTATTAAAGAAGTGCGTTCTCGTTTGCAGTTTTTAAATGATGTCGGTTTGTCATATCTTTCACTCAATCGTCAAGCACGCACGTTATCAGGTGGTGAAGGACAACGAATTCGTTTAGCAACTCAAATTGGATCTGCACTCAGCGGTGTACTATATATACTCGATGAACCAAGTATTGGTTTGCATCAACGTGACAATGATCGACTGATAAATACGCTCAAAGCATTACGCGACCAAGGAAATACGGTTGTTGTAGTGGAACATGATATTGATACTATGCGTGTTGCTGATTATTTGGTTGATATGGGTCCTGCGGCCGGAATATTAGGCGGAGAAATAACCGCCGTTGGAACACCAACACAACTTGCAAAAAATACACAATCACTGACCGGCGCCTATTTAGCAGGGCGACGCGGTGTATTGGTTCCGAAAAAACGTCGCCAACCAATCGGTCAACTTCTTTTAAAAAATGCACGTAAAAATAATTTGAAAGATGTTACTGTATCATTTCCTCTCGGTGTTATGTGCTGTGTTTCTGGCGTTTCTGGTTCAGGGAAAAGTACACTAGTGCTTGATGAACTGGTCAGCGCGCTACAAAGAGAATTGCCCACCGTAAAACATCATAGGCATGAGCCAACAACGCACACCGATTTGGAAGGCGTTGAAAAATTAGAATCGTTAGTGGTGATCGATCAATCACCAATTGGGCGTACGCCGCGATCGAACCCAGCAACGTATTTGGGTGTTTTCGACGATATTCGCAAACTTTATGCGAGCTTGCCTGAGAGTAATGCGCGTGGTTATAAAGTTGGCCGTTTTAGTTTTAATGTGGCTGAAGGTCGTTGCTTTGAGTGTAAAGGGGATGGTACGATTTCGGTATCGATGCAATTTTTACCCGATGTAGTGATGACCTGCAAAAGTTGCAATGGGCAGCGATTCAACGCTGAAACGTTAGCAATCAAATTTAAAAACAAAAATATTGCCGATATTTTAGAAATGACAGCGCTTGAAGCAGAACAATTTTTTGCCGCACACAAGCAAGTTGCCAAACGGCTTTCGCTCTTGTGTCAAGTTGGTCTTGATTATTTAAAATTAGGGCAACCCTCAACAACACTTTCAGGTGGCGAAGCGCAACGAATTAAGCTGGTTGATGAACTTGCAAAACGCGGTAGCAATACATTGTACATTTTAGATGAGCCGACAACTGGGCTGCACACAAGTGATATTGAAAAATTGCTTGAAGTGCTCAATCGTTTAGTTGATAAGGGTAACTCAATGATTATTATTGAACATAATCTTGATGTGCTTAAAACTGCCGATCATTTGATCGATTTAGGGCCAGAAGGTGGCGATGGTGGTGGTACTATTGTTGCACAAGGGACACCAGAGGTGGTGGCAAAAAATGCAAAAAGTCATACCGGGCGCTATCTGAAAACGCTTTTGTAGTTAAACATTGTTGTTATTGTTTTGTATTTCATTTCGCTTTTGCTCTTCAATTAATTTTTGGGCAAATCGAGCGAGTGTTCGTTTGTAGTTAATTTTCTTTTTTGCATCAAGCGCCCATCCAGGCAATTGTCGTATAATCGGTGCGTGTTCGTGCGGATTTATCGGTTGCATTATCAATTCTTTATTCCATGAAATATTGTTAACGGTCAAACCTGTTTGGAATAACTGTTTTCCATCTAAAGTGATGATTGAAACAAAGGGTCCTTCTTCTAGGGTCATAGCATGCGCTATTGCAAGGTGCGTATTGTCTGTGTTGAATCGTAAACATTGAATCGGTGATTTCAGCTTAAATGTTGGATTTGGAAAAATAACAACCGAATCATTTGTCGGCGTTTCATCTTGATGCATAGGGTAGATGTAAACATTTCTGTTGCTGGCAAATGCCACTAAATCTTTATTGTGCGTAATGTCATTTATAAATGGTAAACCGTTGAAAATTTTAATTACAGCAATTTTATTTGCAGAGCTTTTAAGCAGGTTTATAAAGGTGATTGACATATGTTGATCATTTATATTATTAACAACTAAAATCGTGTCGGTTATTGTAGGAACGATTTGAGTAATTGGACCTGACCAATTAATACTCTTAGATTTTAGCGTAATTAGATCGAGTGCATGTATTTTTTGACCAAATGTTTTTTGATATCCAATTAAGGTGTTCCTGTTTGCAAAATCAATGACCGTTGATCTGCCAAACTCTTCTCGATCGATGGAAAACAATAATTCGAACTGTGGTAATTTAAATAATTCGATTGAGGTTTTTAGCTGATTTATAAGAGCAATTGTGTCATGGGTGAAAGCAATTTCGCCGTTTGATAAGTTTGAAACAATGTGTTGTTTTCGCGAATGAATCTTTCTAATCTGAGCGTTATTATTTTGGTAGAGAGTGTACGCATAATAGGGATTTTTCATTTTTCTGTGTTCGCAAACCACATAATTTTGATCTGGAGATATTTTCAAAATGGTCCCACAATTTTTCAAACGTTCGATTGGATTTTTTAAATTTTCAATCAATTCGCTCACTAGATTTTCAGGTAATTTTTTACAATAATTCTGTATTTCTTGTTTTGTTTCGGGTTCAGTTTTTTTTTGCAAATCATGAGTAATTAATTTTAAACACAATGTTTTGAGTGTGGGAAAAAAAGGATTGAGTGGTCCGCGCGGTGGCGGTGCGTTTTCAGTTTCCATTGAAGAGATTTTTGGAGCTGTGCAAAGTAGGAATATAAAAATTGATTTAGTTATTGTTATTTTCATCTTGTTTTTTCTTGAGTGCATAACTTGTTGTAATTAATTTCAAATTCTGCAGATTTACCGATTTTTGTCCAATAAAACGTTCAAATAGGTATGATTTGGGCCCTTCATACGATTCATTTTGAATGACTAATGAAGTTCCATCATGCTTAAATGATAAAAATGAAATTGCCGGTTTTGCCTTTTCACCGTAGCGAGCACGCATAAATGCTGAAGAGTTTTTCGAGGGTAACTGAAACGATTTTAGTGGATTTTTTATTTTTCGAATATCCCAGAGATATACTGTGCCTTCGGGTGCACTGGTTCCGGTTGCAATATGATGGCCATGGAGAGCGATCGAACGCACTTTTTCTGGATGATTGCAAATTACTATCTGTGGTTTTGAACTGTTAATATCCCACAACCGGGCGGTCGTATCATCTGAAGCGGTGGCTACCATTTTGTTCTCAGGGCTAACTGCAATCGAATTAATTTTTCCTCCGGTGAAGCAATCTTTCTTTACCGTAAGTGTTGGCAAATCAAGTTCATAAAGAGCCGGTGCTTTAGGGTCGTAACCCTTGGAGTAAAACAGAGAACTTGTAAAATGATTTACATCGATGGCCTGTATCATTCCAGGTTTGAGGTTTATTTGTAGAGCGGGGGAATGTGCTTCTATTGGGTTATTCCAAAGAAAAATAAGTGGTGTATTAAGTGGATTTATAACAATTATTGAAAGGTGAGGACAAAGAAAAGTATCAATAGGGGTTGATCGACGAATATATGAATTCAGATCAAGATAGTCCTTATGATGATCGCCGGTATTGAGATTGAGGAGCTTGAAGTTTTTTGAATTTTTTTCATTATAGGCTAAAAAATCTGTTGGGCAAAAGGCGGCAGATTCGGCATTAAGTGCTTCAATAGGTATTGACTGTGGCCAGGTGTACAGATTCGTATCATACACTGCTCGCGTGTGTGTTTTGTTGATTGCCAGCAAATTAGACTTTGTTTTGTGATTTCCATAATTGTTCACGTTTTCAATTAACAGTTCCTGATCATAATCTGGCAAACCCTCTAATTGTTTTTCTATGAGTGCGGCAGTGGTGCATGCTTTTAACCCCAGAATATGATTGATCCATGCGTTGATCGACAAATGTTGAAGGCTTGGTATTAGGTTGGAGCGCTTGTTTTCATGTATGCTCAATAGTGGCAATTGGCAGGACAATGAATTGTTATTATTGTTCGTTTCCATTCCGGCGAGATGAACTGTTAAAGCACATGAAAAAATACCGAGCCACCAGTGCTTCATATGCTGACCCTCCCCCATTTATTAAAAATTCAAACATAATAATAAAATAGCAAATAAAAAAACAAAATTACAATTATATAATATTAAAACTTTCTAATTGTTGCTTGCGCGGGTAATTTTTATGATCGCAGCGCCGCTTTTTCCAGCAGTTGACGAGTCTGCCAGGTCTTTTACACTAATGAGTGATACTTAGAATTAAAGAGAAAGAAATATTAATGCGCATTTATAACATTATTTTGGCATCTTTATTCATATTTTCGCACTCTCTTCATGGTGAGGATGAGCGGTCGCTACAGTTTGGTTACATTCAATTATCAAATGTGGCGCGTATGCAGCACAATATTGCTCAAGAAATTAAACGAAAAAAGGTGGCACAAAAAGCCATCATTCTTTCATTAATTGCAACAAGCGGTTATTTAACATACCGGTGGCTGTCACCCGAAACTGCCCTAGAATTGCCAGCAAATGAGCCAAAAGAAATTACTCTCCCCAGCGAATCGGTTGAAGTGCAAATTGCTCAGATAGGAGAAGTCACTAAAGATATTGGTAAGAAGGTAACTCATCTGTTACGTCTTGATACGGCTTCAAGACAAGGAAGCCTTTTATCCTTTGACTCACTTAAGAGTTATGCAACTTGGATTGGCGGTCTTTTTGGTAATGCATTAATTTTTGGTATTGCGGGAAATACTATTTCACCACTCATGAAATATTTTAAAAAACTTGAATCGTTTACCGATCGAGCAGTTGGCAAAATATTTCATGAAGTAAATTTGAAATGGTTTTTGACGACACGTGTTCAGCTGCCAGCTATTTTTAATGATTTAGAGACGCTTACAAAACAACTTGATCAAGAAATAGAAAAAAAACAGCACGATGGACGCGATCATCTTACTGAAGAACATGAATTCCACAAAAAATGTTTAGCTCGATCATGGTCAATCTTCATAAAACAAATGGAATGCGTTCTTGGTTTTATAGAATATCGTCGAGCAACATTTGTGCCGTTGGTGAAAGAACGAAGCAATCAGATAGCGCAACATGTTTTCCAGATCGTATTCAAAACAGCTAATGATATCAAGGTCAAAGTGGTCGACGAAAACATTCCGGTTAATTACGCCGACATTTTAAATAATATGCGTACGTGCCTTGATCAAGAATTGAAGACGTTTGTTGATATCGAGGTAATTGATTTTGCCTAATTGTTAGTAATTAACTTGTTGCAATATGGTACCCATATTTATTAATTAAAACATCTTTAATCGTGTTGTGGATCGCATCGTGTTCGTCCACTACGGTAAATTCAGCAAGTCCGCACAGTTGCTCAATCTGTTCTTTTGAGTAAGCAAAATTAAAAGTATGGCAATAATCTTCGCATACGCAATAATCTGGGTCAAAATGAGGATTATAGTTGTCGTTTTTGATGCGCGGGAAATAAATAATGATTGGTGTTTCTGGATCCTGTTCATCTTTAAATATGCTGACCGATTTTTGGTCAATGCTCTCGTAGTTAATGTGCGGAAATTTAATTCCTTTTCGGCGAGCATATTGTTCTGCTAAATACAGCTCAGGTGCACCAGATACCGATGCTGATGCATCGTACACAATAATGATGTCAACTGAACGCGCTGTTCGCAAGAGTGGTGGAAATGGCAAGTTAAAATCAATGCCTGCATCAACGAGAACCATGTTTTTATCATTTTTGATAGGACTTTCGTGATGTAAATAGCTAAAGTTTGCGAGCATTGCAGGAAAAAGGCGCGCTTCGCCAATTACCGAATTAATTATGAGCAATACGCACTTTTTTAGCGGTTCATAAATAAATGAAGGTAATTCAGATTTTACTTGCGCAATATTGTCTGCAGTCATTCGAATGACATCTTTAAGACTTATTTCAAATGCTGAACCAAAAATGCCCATACAAAATCCAAGTGTTTGCTCGGGTGCATCGTTGATTGAAACACCTTCTTTAAATTTTCTACCAAATGCCCAGGTAGGAATGTATGATTTTAAATATGAGCTTCCCACTTCAAATGGGGTAAATTCAAGCCATTCATATGGTTCGATATTTGATTGAATTGCGGTATAAATTGGCATTGGTAACGAACCGTCAATGATACATTGATGTGATTCACTTATGGTGAGATTCAGCGGATTGTCCGAAACATGGGTTAAAAGTGTGTTGGCAAGAAGACTTCCATAGATATCAATACTCGTTACCATTTGTTTGTAGAGCATTTTATGAATAAAAAGTTTCATGAGTTGTTTGAGTCTGTTTAATCCCATAATTTGTTTGATGCCATCATTTAAATCGTTTGATAGCGGCTTAAAGTAATCGGTTAATGATTTGCCGGACGCGATCCACGGTGCAATTGCCCAAGTTGATCCAGACAATCCAGCTAAATAAAGTGTTGCATCAAGTGCGCCTGATCGTTGTGCGCCGTTCAAAAAACCAAAGGTAGTAATCATAGAACGAAATCCGCCACCGCTAAAACAACAAGCGATTCGCGGGATTTTATTTTCATCCAGTTTAAGGTCGAACGTTTGTTCAAGGTATTTTTGTACAGTTGCTAAGCGCTTAGAAATATATTCTTGCTCTTGCTGACACAGTTCATCGTTAGGGCAATAACGCAGATGTGCTACTTGATTTTGGTTTGAATTTTTTGGAAAAAGACTGTTGTAAATATTCTCTGGCATTGAAGACAATGTTGCATGAAATTCTGAAACTGTTTCTTTTATGGATGTATAAATTGTGGTTAAAAATTGCGGTAAACGTGTTTCTTCGTACGATCTTTCAAAAGGTAAATCACTCATTAATGGTGGTACGGTGTTTGTTGTAAACGTAAGGACCAACAAAAATAGTGAGTGTAAAATAAAACATTGTTTCATCGACGGCTCCTCTTTTTGGGGCATAGCATACTTTTTTTTAAAGCATATTTGCAACGATCGTGATATGCTGCAACTGGTATGTAACACAATTTGATTTTTTTCGGTAGTTCATGAGTGAATTTATTAATAATGGTTCAACACCATTAATGAAACAATTTTTTGAAATTAAAAATCAGTACCCGGAAGCGTTATTGATGTTTCAGGTTGGTGATTTTTATGAGTTATTTTTTGATGATGCAAAAACAGCAGCCGCATTTTTAGGTATTACTCTTACTGCGCGTGGTAAAAACAACGGTGCTGAAATTCCATTATGCGGTGTTCCGGTGCATGCGCTTGATTATTATGTTGCCAAATTAGTAAAGGGTGGTTTCAGGATTGCAATTTGTGATCAACTTGAAGAACCAAAACCAGGAAAGGTAGTAAAACGGGGCGTGACGCGGGTTTTAACTCCTGGAACATTAACTGATGCACAATTGCTCGAGACAAAATCAGCATCGTACTTGCTTTCGTGCATGCCGCTTGATGATCAGTGGGGTTTATTATTTGGTGAACTGATGACGGCACAACTTTTTGCAACAGTAATTAGTGCAGAACAATATCATGTTCTTGAATCAGAATTGTCACGTTTTTTTCCGGATGAAGTGATTTTACCTCAGCACAATAAAATTAAACCGCTCGCGGCGCATATTGCTCGATTGGGTTATTGTACAACATTGCATTTATCAAACGAACAAGAAAAAAAAGAATCACAAGGTTGGATTACGCAGCAATTTCGCTCGGAGCAAGTTCAATCAATTAATGAAAATCCAGCAATGGTCAATGCGTTTTCACTTTTTTATAGTTATTTGAAACGCAATCAAGAGCAGGCAATCGACCAATTTAAACAACTTCATTTATATAGACCGGACGATTTTTTGCAACTTGATCGATCAACAGCGCGCCATTTAGAGTTGGTAAAAAATAATCAAGATGGCACGATAAAAAACACACTCTTTGAAGTGATGGATGGTGCCGTAACCGGTATGGGTTCACGCATGATCAAAAAATGGATTGTGCGCCCTTTGGTTAAAAAAGATGCAATTGTGCAGCGCCAAGAATTTGTACAGGTATTGTTAAACGATAATTCAGTTCTGAGTTTATTTCGTCAACAGTTGATGGAAATTGGTGATATTGAGCGGGTCGTTGGTCGAATCGCATTGTCACGCGGTGTGCTGAACGATTATTTATCGCTCGCGAATGCGCTACAACTGTTGCCACAAGTGCAGCAACAATTAATCAAGCTTGGGCAGCTGCCGCTTGTCCGAATTTTGGCAAGTTCGATTGGTAATTACGATTCAATTGCATTGCTGTTGTCATCTGCACTTAATGATGATGGAAATAAAGATTGGATTATAAAACGTAATTTTGATCAACAACTTGATTATATTCGTGACTTGGTAGAACAAAGCAATGAACGAATACTTGAACTGGAAAGAGCTGAACAAACAAAAACTGGTATTGGATCGTTAAAAATTCGTTACAATCAAGTGCATGGTTACTATATTGAAATAACGAAAGCAAATCTTGCAGCAGTTCCCGAATACTATATTCGTCACCAAACATTAGTTGGAAAAGAACGATTTACGATCCCAGCACTCAAAGAATTAGAAAATGAAATTGTCAGTGCTCGTGCGCAAATCGAATCAATCGAAAATCAAGTTTTCGCACGTGTCAAAAATGAAGTTGCACAGTACGTAACTTTATTGCGCAAAACGGCTCAAGCGCTTGCACATATTGATGCATTAATTGGTTTTGCATTAATTGCCTATGAAAATAATTTTACCAAGCCGCATTTTCATGAAAGCCAGGATATTATTATTCATGAAGGGCGTCATCCAGTTGTTGCTCGTCTGAGCGAACATCGATTTATAGCAAATGATGCGTTGTTAACTGATGATCAACGGTTGTGGATTATTACTGGTCCTAATATGGGTGGTAAGTCTACATTTTTGCGGCAAGTTGCTCTGTTGTGCATTATGGCACAATGTGGTTCATTTATTCCTGCAAAAAGTGCACAGCTGCCGTTGCTTGATCGTATTTTTACGCGCATTGGGGCAAGTGATAATGTTGCTGAAGGAAAAAGTACTTTTTTAGTTGAGATGGAAGAGGCCGCACTTATTTGTAAATACGCTACCGAAAAAAGTTTAGTAATTTTAGATGAAGTTGGTCGCGGCACGAGTACATTTGATGGATTGGCAATAGCACAATCGGTTGTTGAATATTTGTACAATACGGTTGGTGCACGTTGCTTATTTGCGACACATTATCATGAATTAACCAATTTAGCAGACGAATTTCCTGGCATAGTTAATTATCATGCAGCAAACAAACGAGTTGCAGAACGGATGCTGCTTTTGTATAAAATGATTCCAGGAATTGCGGATGGCAGTTTTGGTGTTGAGGTTGCACGGCTGGCACAATTGCCAGATGCAATTATTAAAAGATCAGCAGAACTGATTGAGCAATTGAAAATTGGTTCATTTGAAAAAAGTGAAACGGAAAATTCTAAATATCAGGCACAACTGATAAATGAAAATCAAAACCTTCGTTTACAAATAACGCAAATGCAACAAGAGAAACTGATTGATCGTTCACTTGATACATTGATCGACCAGATTAATTTTGATGAACTTTCTCCAAAACAAGCGTTCGATTTATTGTGGAAGCTCAAGGAATATCGTGTGCAAAAATCGAGCGATCCCGAACAACCGGTGGTCTAAAAAACGATGGTGGGTATGCAGTTATTGGTTTGTGAGATCCAAAACTTAAAAATTCATAGGTACGGTACATGCGATCGATAGTGCCTAATTTTTGATGCAATTCAAATTCGGGCGAACCAATTTGTATTAAATCTTCGTTAAACTGTTCTTGATGGTGCTTTGGTAAATAATAAACATAAACGCGTAATTTATTTACCCAATATAAGATGAGACCTTGTGCCTCAAATGGTAGTTTGTGATCTTTTGTATTATATTTATTAAGTGTGTTTTCGACCATCAATAGACCTTCGCGCAAGGGATTAAAATGATCAGATGTTGAAAAACTACGCCAAGCCAATCGCGTTGTTAAATAAACAATGCAGCCGGTAATGACCGCAGGAATCGTTAATAAGAGTTGGTAGTTAACGTGATTTTGATGCGCGAGACCAAATAACTGTTCAATAATTTCCTCTAATCCATCCATTGAATCATCGACAACACCAAACGCGTCATCAACTGATCCTAGTGCTTGGGATAGCATCGTACGGAGCTCAAGTTCTTTATGTCGAATATAATGACCGTATGGGTTAAAAAGAGTTGATATTGGGTAAGCAGATGAATTTTTCATTGCTTCACTCATTGGCGCTAAATCGCCAGATGAGATAATTTTTGTGATCATTTGATCAATTTCATTTTGCGGAGTTGCAGGATGTTTTTCCTTTAGTTCGATTTCAAGAAGGCCCCGCAAGCGTTCGTCATGATGCTGTTTAATGTTGTTTGCGATTTTTAATCGAGCTTTTGTGATTGATTCTCTTACTTTTTTTACTTTCTCTGTTTTGTTATTTTCTTTTTCTGAAAAATAGGAATCAAAAATATTCTTGACTGGTTGATAAACACTGTCGTAAAACAATTTTTTTCCGGCCTGCATTGTTTGATCTGTCCAAGTTGTTACTTGTTCTTTATTGTAGTGCCAGTAAGTAAGTGCTGCTAAGCCAGTAGTTGCCAAGACTGCATAGCGAGTCCAATTGCGCTGCAAGTGGCCAGGTTTTAAATATTTTTCAAGTTTGGAGAGTGCATTTATGTGAAAATTTTTTGTGCGATCATGCGCACTATTGAGAACATCATAAACTTGCTGCATGGTGAGTGACGTGTTTTTTTCATATTCAAATGAATCGTGCTCGATGCACGCATTAATTAAGAGGCTTGTTTGAATGAGGTGTGCCCGCATTTCCGACTCGTTATTAATTAATTCAAATTGGTAGAGATTATGATAAATTGAACCAAGATAATAGGTGTAATAATGAATCGCTTCTTTTATTGTGGAAATTGCTTCTCGAACAGTACTCGTGCGGGTTTTATTTTTCCATAAACGGGTTGGCCACTGTGAGGTAAAATAGCCGAGTGGTTTTGTTCTTAAATCCTGCCAATATTCAAGCGAGCTAAAAAGAGTTGTCAAAATTTTGAGAAGCTCTTGCATCAGTAATAATGATTCTTTTTTACATAAATGAGTAGCAATCAACAGTTGAGCTTGATCATAGAGTTCAAGCTGTTCTGGAGTAGTGGGGCATTTTTGAGCACAGGTTGCGGTACGATGAGCAACGGTTTGTCTAAAAAGTCCACTTAATTGAGCAAAGCTAAAAGTGGGCGAGAATGATGACATTACCTGCTCGATATGAGAAGTTACTCGCGGCAGCTTGTTATTTTCAAATAGCAATTTTCTCTCGAGGGAGGCTAGGTACGGCTCTTGAGAGGTTGCATTGGTTGATATGAGTCCAAAAACGGAGAATAGTAAAAGAAATATGTGACATTTTTGGATATAATTCATAGTATCATCCTATTTGAGATGAACAAATTAGAGGCAGTTTCTAGTGTATCAGAGCACAGGCATTTCACAAACGCTTGAATCGAGACATAAAAACAAGACAAATCGCATTTTTTCTGGTAGCATCGAATGTATCTAATGTGATGCTGTCAATATAGACAGGATCGTTTGATATGGTACAATACAAACATTGGAAACTATTTTCTATTTAAAAAGGTTGCTTATGGAACTAAAAACACACACCGAAACGATACCAACTTCAAATGTTCCATCATTTGAGCGCTATGCCATTATTCAAACAGGTGGCAAACAATATCAAGTGATCGAGGGAAAAACGGTTGCGATTGAAAAAATCGAAGGTGAACCAGGAACAAAACTTGAATTTGCCGAAGTTTTATTGCGCAAAACAGGTCCAGGTGATATTGAGATTGGGCAGCCATTTTTAGCACAAAAAGTAACGGCATCGATCGTTAAACAAATGAAAGCACCAAAAGTTATTGTTTTCAAATTCAAACGTCGTAAAAAATCGCGCGTTAAAAAGGGCCACCGTCAATTGATGACTGTGATTCGCATCGAAGCGATCTAACAAAATATTCGTAAATGGGGGTATATCTTGTATGTTAGGCAGACGCTTATTTAATTTTGTATTCTTTTTAGCAACGGTGCTCTCTCTAAGCGCGCATGCTTCAACTACGGTGTTTTTGTATGCACACGGCCTTGGAAGCAACCAAAATCAAGCACATAAATTGTATACCCGCTTTTCTGCCGACAAAACTGAAAATAAGCATTGGCTCATAGATGGTCCACTTGCTCTTTTTGATTTTCCAGATGCTACAGATGTGCCTGGGCAAGCCAATAGAGAATTTGTAAACTTGGGTCAACAATTAGATCTTGAAAGATTGCATTTTGCTTATGAAGAAACATTGAAGCTCGCGCCCGATTGTGATATTGTACTGATCGGACTTTCTCGTGGCGCTGCAACGGTTCTCAATTATGTTTCGCTCTACAAGCCACAGCGTCTTAAAGGGGTTGTTGTCGAATCTCCTTTTGATTCTTTTGAATCACTCGTGAAACACATTATGAAACGACTTCATGTAACCTGGTTGCCTGTGTCTGTTTGCCAATCTATTATGACATTCCGTTTTCCAATTATAGACATTGCTGGTATCATGCCGAGCAAAACAATTGAATGGTTTCCTGCTCAAGTGCCACTTATGTTTATTCATTCTCGCGAAGATAAAGTTTGTCCGGTTGAAAGTTCTCGTGCGCTGTATCATCATTTGATCACTAAAGGGCATGAGCATGTGTACTATCTAGAACTCGAGCGCGGTGCGCATGGTAAAGTTATGTGGGGTCCGGATGGTGCATTGTACCAAGAAGCAGTGCATGGGTTTTTCAAAAATTATGGGATTGCGGATTACAGTACACCGGTTAGTGATAAAACTCTTTCTGTTTACCGGCCTTCTGTTGAACATATCGAACAGCTCGGACACAAATACGCCTAAAATTTACGGCTGAAATTCTGTATATAATAAACTTGTTTGAATGCCGCGATTATTTTGATATTTACCACTTGCGTATCTGTCAAAATCACCTTCAATGGTGTGGTAAAATATTTGGCAAATTTCAATGTCTGGATAAATTTTAATTGGTTGTACACAAAAAATTTCGAGTGTCCAATATCCTTTAAAACCAACATCTCCAAAACCAGCGGTTATATGTATAAATAATCCAAGGCGCGCAATCGACGATCTGCCTTCGATGAGAGGTACTAAATTATCGGTGCGTGTATGTTCGACAGTTCTACCTAAATATAGTTTTCCGGGACTGAGTTCTAATCCATCAGCGGGAATGAGAATAGTTGAGGATTCATTTTTCTTTTTCATATCAAGAACGTTATTCTGATATACTACGAGTTCATTATGCAAACGAAGATTATAGCTATTGGGATTGAGTTGTTTTTCATTGAATGGAGTGATCTCAATATCAGTTCCCAGTCTTCTTTTAATTTCACGTCCTGAAATAATCATATGTTTCCTTGTTCAGATCAATAGGTGTGCAGACTTGTTCAATTGTACCCTCATTTATGAGCATAACTAAATTAGTGTTCACTGCCAATTTTTCGTGAGTTGCGTAGATAATGCTTCTTTTTTTTTCGAATGCGAAACACAGTGGCTCAATGAGTGTTTGTGATTGATGATCCAGATTTGAAAACGGTTCATCAAGCAAAAGCAGTTCCGGTTCTTGCAATAATGCATGTGCAATCATAAGTCGTTGTCGCATGCCGGTAGAAAAAGTGTTTACTCTTTCGTGGGCAAAGTGTGTAAGGTCAAAAAGTTCAAAAAATTGAGTTATTTTTTTTTCACGGTGGCAATGGTCAATAGCATGCAAATGTGCTGCATACATCATTATTTGATAGGCAGTTAAAAATTGCGGAAATACGCATTCTTGCGGAACGTATGCGACATGTTTTGTACGCACGATGCATTCGCCCCGAGTAGGGTGTAATAAGCCGGCGATTAACTTAAGAAGCGTCGATTTGCCAGCGCCATTATGACCAATGAGTGCAATTATTGAACCGCGATTAATAGTGAGAGAAAAAGTATCAAGTGCATTTGATGGCCGTTTGAACCAATGTTTTTTGTAACTTACGCAAACGTTATGCAACTCAACTAACGATTGTTGAATCATAATTTAGCAACAGTTGTCAAATCTTTATTTGAACCACCAACAATTAGAATATTGTCTTCTTGGACAATGTAATCTTTATTGACCGGAACGATATCTCCTTCTTTTTTTACACCGATGCAATTAAGGCGATACTGTTCAAGAAGGCCAATTTTTTTGAGCGTTTTACCAACAAATTGCGTAGGTGCCTTAATTTGTGCAATGGAGAATTGTTTTGTAATTCTTGAAATCACCATAAATGGTAAACTGAGGTTGTCTGCTAAACTGTTGCCAACTTCTCGTTCTGGAAGGACAATTTGATCAGCACCGATGAGCAAAAGAATATCACGATGAATTTCGTTAACTGCTCGCGTAATAACAAGCGGAATGTTGAGTCTTTTTTTGAGTAAAGCAGTAATCAAAATTGAACTCGCAAAATTTTCGCCCATAGCAACGATGACCGTGTCCATTTCATCAACACCAATTGATCGCAATGAAGCTTCATCATGCACTTGAATACAAATAGCCTGCGTGATTTGATCACGAATTGATGCAACAATTGATTCACTGTTATCAACACCAAGCACTTCCATGCCATTTTCTGCCAAGCGTGTTGCTACTTGATAACCAAATCTTCCTAAACCTAGAACGCAAAATTTCATGCGTGCCCCTTTATGTTACGTTAACATTACCCGTTCTTCAGGATATTGAAATTCAGGTGTTTCTAGTTTTTTGCGCAATGCAAGCATTACGGTGAGTGAACCAATACGACCGATTACCATGGTAGCAATAATAAATATTTTACCAATGGTCGATAGATACGGAGTAATGTGTGTATCCAGACCCAGTGTTGCAAATGCAGAAACTACCTCAAATAAAATATCTAAAAATTCCCATCCTTTTTCAGTGATGAGTAAACAAAAAGTAGCAATAATAATCCATGCTTGACTCAGTGAAATAATTGCCAGTGCTTTATATACCTGATCCTTAGCAATGCGTCGGCCTTTAATTTGCACCGAAGAAGTCCCACTGATTGCGGTTTTAATGGTTGCAAGATATAAAGCAAACGTGGTTGTACGTACACCACTTCCAGTTGAACCTGGTGATGAACCGATGAAAGCGATAATCATGATCATCAAAATAGTACCAATATGTAAATCAAGCGGGTCGACCGTAATGAAGCCGGTGCTGCGACTGGAAATTGCATTAAAAACTGAATTAAGAATTGCAAATGGCCATGGCATGTGCTGCAATGTATTGTGACGCTCTAATAGCCAGAAAACAATAATCGATCCTGCTACCAAGAACGAAGTCATTGAAAGAACAATTTTTGAATGTAATGAAAGATGTGGCCGATTGCCACTTTTGCGTGCATAAACATATTCTACTAATTCATGAATGGTAATAAAACCAATGCCGCCCAGCAACATGAGAAATGTAGTAGTCAGAAGCATTAAAGCATTATTTTGATACGAAATCATGCCGAACGGAAAAAGAGAAAGTCCTGCATCGCAAAATGATGAAATTGAATGAAATACTGATAAAAAAAGTGCCCGGGAAAATGAATATTGATCATGGAGTGAACAAAAAATTAAAAAAGCACCAATCAGTTCAATAATGATTGTTAACTTTATGATAAAAATAAGAACATGTTTAATATTTTTCCATGATTCAAATTCAAGAAGTTTACCCGCTAGAACTTGTGTGCCCAATCCAAATTCAATAAATAAAGACATAAGAAAAAGAGTGAGCGTAATGAGTCCAAGTCCCCCAATTTGCATGAGGCATAGAATAATGAATTGCCCAAATGGAGTGAAGCTTTCAAGTGGTACCGTGAGAAGTCCAGTTACACAGGTGACCGATGTGGAGGTGAACACCAGATCAATCAACGATAATGGAACGTGGCGTGCAATTGGCAATGAAAGAAGAAAGGTACCCAGCGCAATTGTACATGCAAGAGACAAAAGGACAATTCTTCCTGGAGAAAAATGTGCAATAGTTCGTATCATCGATCGTCCCTGTTATTTTTTAATGAATACAAAAAGAAATATAAGTACTCCTAGGAGCAAGAGTACTAACTGGTTGAAATACCGGTCAATATATTCTTTTACGCGAACACCATAGATGCGTAAAACTGCGGCAACTAAAAAGAAACGAATGCCGCGCGCAATGAGCGCAAAAATAACAAATTGAGCGATCGGAAAACGAAAGAAACCGCACGAAAGTGTTAGCAGCTTGAACGGGACTGGAACAACCGCAGAACACAACAATGCATAACCTTGATAATTTTTGCACAGTTGAACCGTTGATTCAAATGGTGCGGGACTAAAGAAAAAGGTAGCGACGCGCATACCAATTAAATCCCAGCAAAATGCACCGATTGCGTAACCAACAATCGCACCGGCAACCGAAGCGATTGTCGCGACAAGTGCAAAATAAAAAGATCGTGATGGATATTCAACACAGTAAATAACCAAGAGTGGATCAACCGGAATAAAAATAATTGCTTCAACGAAAAAAAGAAGAGCAAGTAGCGGTATTGCATACGGTGCGTGCACCTGCGCTCCGAACCACGCGTAGCAGCGCCGTAAAACATTCATGAGTTTTCCTGCATATTATTTGAGCAATTGAGCAAGGTACGGTTCAATCTGATCAATTGAAATTCTTTCTTGCTGCATGGTATCACGGTTGCGGGCAGTAACACAATGATCCGTTTCGCTTTCAAAATCGTACGTAAAACACACAGGAGTACCAATTTCATCTTGGCGACGATAACGTTTACCAATCGAACCAGATTCATCAAATTGAACTAGGTAACCTGCGCGTTTGAGATCGCGATAAATTTTTTCAAGCGGTTCGACTTGTTTTTTGGTCAATGGCATGAGTGCTGCTTTGATCGGAGAAAGACGTGGACTGAGACGCAATACAATTCGTTGTTCGCCGTCTGCAACATCTTCATCATACGCATCAAAGAGTGTTGCGAGAAACAAACGTCCAACACCGACAGAACATTCAACGACGTGCGGTACATAAGAAGTTTTTGTTTCATCATCAAATACTGAAAGATCTTTTTTAGAAATTGTACCATGCTGTGTTAAATCAAAATTGGTGCGGTATGCGATACCTTCCAGCTCTTTCCAACCAAAAGGGTACTGATATTCAATATCAGATGTTGCTTGTGAATAATGAGATAATTCATCTTTTTGGTGCGCGCGTAACCGGATATTATTTTTTTTAACGCCAATTTTTTCATAAAATTCAAGACGTTTTTGTGTCCAAAATTCAAAATCGGCTCGAGCTGTTTTTTCAGAGCAAAACCATTCGAGTTCCATTTGTTCAAATTCACGCACGCGAAATAAAAACTGTTTTGGATTAATTTCATTTCTAAATGCTTTTCCAATTTGCGCAACGCCAAATGGAATTTTTACGCGATTGGTAGAAATAATATTTTTAAAATTAACAAAAATAGATTGTGCTGTTTCGGGGCGTAGGTAGGCAACGCTTGCTTGATCTTCAGATGCACCAAGCTGTGTTTTGAACATCATGTTAAACATGCGCACATCGGTCCATTTTTTTTGTCCACAATGTGGGCACGATTTATTTAAATCAAGTTCATCCGCGCGATAACGATGTTTGCATTGTAAACAATCTACCATCGGATCGTTAAAATTTGATAAATGGCCAGATGCTGCCCATACTTCTTGTGGAGCTAACAAAGCGCCATCCATGAGCAGGATGTCGTCAGATGCGTTGTTGATCGAAGTTAACCAAGCATTTCTAATATTATCTTTCAAAAGCGTGCCCAGATGGCCAAAATCGTAAACGCCATTTAATCCACCATAAATTTCTGCGCTTTGGTAGACAAAGCCTCTTCTTTTGCAAAGTGAGACTATTTTTTCAAGAGTTATTGGTGTTTTTTCTGTGCTCATCAAGGAAGCTCCTGTGTATAATAATTACCCATAGCATTCATTCAGCATAATCTGGAGTAATTTTTTTGGCAAATTCAGGGTGCTCCCTGGTTTTTATTGTATGACCTGTTAAACTATTCGTTTGTAAAAAGCAAAAAAAATAGTCACCAAAAAATGATAGGATGAGGAAATGCAAAGAAGCAATGTAGTCTCGACATGTGCGCTCTTGATGATCTGCGCTGGTGGCGGATATTGGCTTATGCGTATGCAGCAATTTCAAACCAAATTATATAATGAAATTAATCAACGTAAAGCAAGTTCAAATGAAAACGTTCAAACGCAATTTGTTTCCAATGAACGTGTTGTAACCGCGGAAAGCTGGAGCGATTTGCAAGCTGAGGTAAAAGATGCAGTTGTGCAAGTATTTGCTCAAATTGGTGCAGTAGATTTATTGCAACCGTATAAAACACCAAATCAATTTCAAGGCACGGGCAGCGGATTCTTAATTAACAAGAACGGTGAAATTGTCACCAATGCACATGTGATTGAACAAGCAAAAGCAGTGTGGATTCAAATTCCATCGCTTGGCAAACAACAAATTGATGTTGAAGTTGTTGGTGTGAGTCCTGAGCGAGACTTGGCGTTGCTGCGCGTAACGCAAGAAGGTATGCAAACCATCAAAGCCGCTTTGGGCGAAATACCGCATCTTCAGCTTGGTGATTCTAACTTAGTTCATCGAGCAGATGAAATTATGACACTTGGTTATCCATTGGGTCAGCAAGGGTTGAAAAGTACCGTTGGCGTGGTGAGTGGACGCGAACAACATTTAATTCAAATCGATGCGCCCATTAATCCAGGAAACTCGGGTGGTCCATCAGTAAACCGTTCCTGCCAAGTTGTTGGTATTAATACGATGTACGCTCCCGATGCGCAAAATATTGGGTATATTATCCCTATTAACGAGTTCAAAATTATTTGTGATGATTTACGTCAACTCAAGTTATTACGTAAACCGTTCCTTGGTATTATTTTCAACAATGCCAGTGAAAGTTTGACATCGTATCTTGGTAACCCACCTCCTGGCGGATTGTATGTGGTTGATGTGTATAAAGGAAGTCCGCTCTACAAAGCTGGTGTAAAGCGTGGCGACATGATTTATGCAATTAATGGTCATCAGCTTGATTTGTATGGTGAAATAATGTGGCAGGGTGAAAAAGTTGCACTTGTTGACTATGTTTCTCAACTTAAATTGGGTCAAGAAGTAAAATTGGTGATGTACCGTCGCGGTGATCGCAAAGATATTTCACTCACGTTTGATCAAACAGAGCTTTTACCAATTCGCCGTATTTACCAAGGATACGAAAAACTTGATTACGAAATCGTGGCGGGTATGGTAGTGCAGCCACTTGCGCTCAATCATTTGCCTATTTTGGTTAACTCAGCGCCAGCACTTGCAAAATATGCTGAAATGAAATACCAAATGGAACCTGCAATTGTGATTACTCATATTTTTCCCGATTCGCAAGCACATCGTTGCCGCTCATTAATGCCAGGAAGCATCATCAAAGAAATCAATGGACAAGAAATAAAAACAATGGATGAACTGCGAGCGGCGCTCACCAAAGGAATAAGCACCGAAAATCTGACGATTGAAACAGGAGAAGGTGTTTTTGTCGTATGTCCATTCAAAAAAGTTCTTGAAGAACAAGTGCGATTAGCGCGCGATTATTTCTTCCCACTTTCAGATACGATGAAAATGTTGCTCATGCAAGCGGAAAAAAAATCATGGTTTAAAATTCGCAATGACGATTTTTTGATGGCGCGCACTCCTGAAATCATTCCTCTTGATACCAAAGCAGCGTAATTAACGCCTCTTCATTTTTTGGTATTAAGTGATGATTCCTGAGCAATCAGGGTGTCCATAAATTTTTTGACCGCCTCGTTGCTTAGTAGATCATACAGAGTGGGGCTTAAGGAAATGCCCCATTTTGTGCGAAACGAATCGGGCAGTTTAAATTGCATTTTTGATGGAGCTTTTTTCAGTTGTTCTTGAACTTCAGTAACCGGTACCCAAATGAACGCTTTTTTATTGGCACCCGGGAGCAGTTTGCCGTCTTCATAAATGGTGGGTGCGTTGTTAATGCTCTGTTGATCCACCCAATCGATTTGTACTAAATAAACATGGTGTCCTTGATTAAGTGAAATAAGTTTTTGGGCATCAAGGCGCGGCAAAATATAGTTGAGACCTTCCTTGCAAATACTGACCGACGGTTTTTTTGGGTTTTCAAGAAGAACTTTTTGTGCCGGTAAGCCAAAATAACAGCGTGTTGCTTCATTAAAAATGCGAGCAGCGGTCATACGCGGATAATCAATTTCGTCACTATTTTGAGATCCGCTTAATTCACCCCACACATATTTCCTGGTGCCTGTTGCTCGACGAGTTTCAACACCAAGCAGAAAATTAACCCTTCCCTGTGGATCGATAGCATAGGGTAAAACGCCTGCACGAGATTCTTTTTGAATTGCAAAAAGAGGTGATGAAAGAAAGAAACAGAATATTAATGAATATAATTTTTTCATGAAAGCACTTTCTGTTTTTTAATAATAGTTGTATTTTTAGTATGAGAAATCTGATTACAGAAAGTCAATCAATGGGTATTGCAAAAAAACGACTTGATTTGGTGATAGCTGAACTGAGGCCAGATTTAAGTCGTTCATTTATTCAAAGTATTATTATGCAAGGCAAAGTGCGTGTAAATGGTGTTGTTGTTACTAAAGCGGGAACATTAACTTCTGCCGATGCTGAAATTGCATTGGCGATTGAACAACCAAAATTCGTGTCCCGTGCCGGATTTAAATTAGAACATGCACTTGATCATTTTGGCATCGATGTGCACAATCTGGTGGCACTTGATGCAGGATTATCCACCGGTGGATTTACCGATTGTTTGTTGCAGCGTGGCGCTTCAAAAATATACGGTGTTGATGTTGGTTATGGCCAAGTACACGAAAAAATTCGCGTAAATGAAAAAGTAGTGGTAATGGAACGCACGAATTTACGCCATCTTGAATCGCTGCCGGAATTAGTTGATATTGCAACACTCGATCTTTCATTCATTTCGGTGCTCAAAGTAATCGACAAAGTTTCTGCATTGCTCAAACCAAACGGAAAATTGATTGTGCTCATAAAACCGCAATTTGAAGCAGGACGATTTGAAGTTGGGCGCGGCGGTATTGTAAGTGATCCGGCGGTTCATGAATCGGTCAAAAAAAATGTTACCGACGCACTTGTGCAAGCGGGGTTTGAGCTCCAAGGAATTACAGAATCACCAATTTTGGGCACTGAAGGAAATAAAGAATTTTTAGCCTATTTTGTCAAAAAAGGTGAATAGATAACGCAATTCTTCTGGTGATTTTGCTCTTTTTTTGATACAACTAATGATACTTTGCGCCCGTAGCTCAATTGGATAGAGCGACGGACTTCGAATCCGTAGGCTGCAGGTTCGAACCCTGCCGGGCGCACCAGCCTTCGCGTAAAGCTTCGGCTGGCAGGCCAGTCTTTCTAGGGAAATATACAAATTAAATAGCGACCGCGTCCGTTTCGTAGCTCACAAGAGCGAAGACGGAAGACTGCCCTGTGGAGCTCGAAGAGCGAAGTAGGGGTTATAAAATTGAAGTACATACAATGTGCCACGCATAGTCCTATGGCGTGATGTCGCGCTGAAGTTTTCACGAAAGCGGATTGACTTTGCCCTCTTTTTTCAAATAAATTTATTTCGTCTTCATTTCTTGTGGCCATTCGCTTGGATACCCATTTTGAGTGATGTAATGATGCCACATTTGATCAAATTCTTTAGCTTCATTTGATGAATTATCTTCGGTTTCGAGACAAGATAACGCTTTTGCCAAAAGTTGTTCAGTTTCGTCATTGTGATGTACGCCATAAAAATGTTTTTCTATGAACGCAATCACAATAAACGTTGCTGCCGTTTCTAAAGTTTGTTCGGTCGTATCAACTGCTTGTTGAGTTGTATCATTTATAGGTTGAGCAGATGCACTGTTATTTTCTTCGATTGCACCAAGTTGTGCACACACTACGATTGCAGGAATCAAACAAAGATTATTTTTTAAATACATGGAAAGCCTATTTTTTGAAATGTTTTTCATACGGTTGGTTTATCTTCGGGTAATATAAATCTACTTTTCAGGTACTGTGCAAAATTGTGTTTGCGCAGCAATAAGGTGCCGTACCCAGTTTTAAATGGTTTTAATGAAAGTGGCGCAATAAATTCTTTCATTGCGGTTTCGATTGACGATAGTTCATCAGTGTTATGTGCCATACATTCTATCTCTAAAAAAGTACCCAACTCTTTTACTTCATCGATGGCGATGGTAAATTGATCGTACCTATATTCAATTCGTTGTTTATCAACTCGGTAATGTTCAGCTAGATTATTCTGTTTTTTAAATTGTTCAAAAAAATTATCGTGAAAATGAAGCGACTTTAAATCAAGAGTAACTACAAGATCATTAAATCGAACAACATCGCTGTCAATAATCGGGAACGCAAAAACGTGCTCTTCGCAGTACGATTGCATTGGAAGATCGGGATTATTAATACAGTCTCTATTAAACTTAATTTCGAGTGAAACGCCGTTACGAATTCGAATAAATATTCCTTTGCTCAAAAGATCGGCTTGATCAGTATCAAAATAAACATCAATATCGTGCCGTTTTTTTATAAACGTGAGCATTGCCGCAAATTGCTGCAATGGTGCGACATCGATAACTTCATAGCGCAGTTCTATTTCAATAGATTTCATGAAGGCAACTTTCATCAGTGGAGCAGTAAAATATATTTTGCACAATAAATGTTTAGTATACTTTTGATTGTGCAATTTTCTAGATTCTCACGCTGTCGCTTTTTTTTATTTTTGATATGATTTTGTGCGGTTTTTCTTGATACTTGAAGGAAAAAAAGATGAAACAAGTTGTAGTGAGTTCTCTGTAGCAAAGTATTGTGTTTAGTAAATGAACGTTTTAGGCAAAGGAATAAAAATAATTGCATCAACTAAAAGCTGCACGTTGGATTGGCTATGCTACTGGGACTGCTGTTAGAGGCTACGTTTTATGGAAATATTGGTAATCCTCGTATAAAAAATTCAAATCAAACATAATCGAGCTTTTTTTTCAGATTACGAATGCCGAGTGCAAAAAATCCGACCGTGCATAGTAAAAGCACTGATAAGCAAAGCCAAAAGTTGAGATAATTTTCTTGACCCAAAATCGCAGTTCGTACCGATTCGGTGATGTAAATTATCGGATTTACAAGAACCATTAATGCAACGGTGGGCAATGCATGATGAAGAGCAGTCCATGAAAATTGAAATCCACCCATAAACCACATTGGAAAAATAAATCGGGCCCACACTCTCCCAATTTTTGACATACCGCTGATCAAGCTTGCTGCAAAGAGCGCAAAACATCCATAAAACAAACTTGCGCACATGCATGCTAAGAATAATTTGTGATACGAAATGGTTGAAAGATTGAGTTGATTCCATAAAACCAATTTGCCAACGGGAATCATAAACAGCGAAAGAATAAATGAGGTGAGAGCGAAATAGGTTGCTTTGCTCATGATGACCAACCAGGAAGGAAGAGGAAGGGTGAGATAATAATTGATAATCCGATCTCCTTCAAAATCAACAATCAGATCAACAATATTTCGATACAGTTCAAAAAGGCCAACGCCGGCAATAACACCGCCTAATTGAAAAACACCAAAATTGTTGCTCAGGCCAAAATAGGGCATAATGTAGGCCATTACTAATACCGTGAGAATTACCCAAATAGAAAGATCGATACATTTATCAAAAATTATTTCTCTAAAAACTACCAGGTCAGCTTTTACCAGCTCCTTAAACACATTAAAATAGAACATTTTTTTCATACCAATTTCTTTCACATTAGTTTTAGTCTTGACCTGCTTGCAGCAACTCAATAAACATATCTTCAAGATTCTTTTGCTTGAAATCTGCCAACAATTTATCGGGTGTATCGATCAGTTTTATTTGACCTTTATCTAAAATACACACGCGATCAGAAAGTTTTTCAGCTTCATCAAGATAATGGGTAGTGAGTAAGATCGTGATACCATTTTTTTTGAGATCTTTGATAATCTCCCACAACTTTCTTCTAATGTGCGGATCAAGACCAACGGTCGGCTCATCAAGAATAATGAATTCAGGTTCGTGAATTAAACTGCGCGCAATCATAAATCGTTGTTTGTAGCCACCCGAAAGAATCGATGCTTTTTCGTGCAGATAATTTTGCAGATCCAATTGTTTGGCTAAAGTGGTGATGCGTGATTTAATTTTGCTATCAGAAAGCCCATAAAATCTTCCGGCAAAAATAAGATTTTGTTCTAAGGTGAGCTGATTGTTCAAATTGGGTGTTTGTGGGCAATAGCCAAGTTTGAATCTAAAATCGGTAATTGCGGAATAAATTGAGGTACCATTATATTCAATGTCACCTTCTGTTGGCGGATGCAAGGTAGCAATGATTGAAGACAATGTTGTTTTTCCCGCACCATTAACGCCCAGAAGACTTAAAATTTCACCTTTAAAAACAGTTAAATTGATCCCTTTTAAAACCTGAAATCTACCATAACTTTTTTTAATATTTTTAATTTTTAAAATTTCTTGCATAGTAATTTCTTTTAACGCAAATTCTTTCTATTTGATATTCTGAGCAATGGCCAATTTAGCACATTTAATCGTGTTTTGAAACTGCGCTTCATTGTTTGCACTGAAGTTTCTTGTAAATTCGTGATCTCCTGTCGAAATTACAAGGAAAATTGATGAAAAAAGACACTGTATAAAAAGAAGAGGTGGCATTAAAAAAACACCACCTCTGTATTATTTAACAAACAACTTCATCTTGTTCAATTGCTTTGTTATAGTTCTTGCCCAAAAAGAGTGCTATAAAAAACCATGCAATTACCAGTCCAAAGCCAAGATATGAACTGAGCATTACATGCCGTGCTCTTCCTGCAACCGTACCTAAACTTTTTTGCAGTGGTGCAAGGGCCATATTAAATATGGAGCCGCCTTCTTTTGAAGCGCGCGAACCAAATGTTTCGATCCATGCTTGAGCTTTAAAACGAACATCGTGCGTTGTTGGAATGTAGAGTTGTTTTAATGCAGGTCCGTTTAGGGCATAGTTAATTGCTTTTGAACCGACCATCAGCATGAGCAGAAAATTCAAACTATCAAGTGTCATAAACCCAAACACAGCAAAACCAATAATAATTGGCACCAATGCAAGAGAAACAGTAATGCCAAAAATGCGGGTGATATTATTAGCACCTAATAAAAGACACAACAAGGTAACTGCATTTACCATCGTTCCATAAAAACCAAGATATTCTGCATGCGCAGTTCCAGTATAGTGTGTTGCTGCTAAAATTTGGAAATGGAGATCAAAAATTGTCACAATAAATTCAAAGAAAAACGAGACAGCAAAAATCCCCAGCAAGTACCAATGTGAAACGAGCAATTTTAAACCTTCAAGAAAACCAGGTTCTTGTTCTTTTTCTTCTGCCGCTTCATTTTTACCGTGATATGAAGTTAAAAGCTCTTTGGGTGTTGTGCGCAAGAAATAATAAACAAGACCAATAACTCCAGTAGTGAGAATTGCGCAACCAAAAACAGCAATACCACTTGTTTCAAACCCAAGTCTGCGCGGCAAGCTGCTCATAAAATACGGCCCCACAATGCCACCAATTTGACCTAACGCGACAATAAATGAAAATCCTTTTTTTGCAGATTCTGGTTTAGTAATATCGGTGGTAAATGCCCAGAAAAGTGCGATGACTAATGAACCATAACTTTCAACAAACACATACCACGAAAATCCTACAATGCGCGTGATTAAACAGGTAAGACCAGTTCTGCAGGCAATGACTTCAGCAGGTGCTTGACCAATATGTTCCATAGTGAGTAAAAGAGCAAATAGAAGCGTTATGGTGCCATAGACAGCTGACAAAATATAAAACATTTTTTCGCGCGAAAATTTATCCAATAATCGTGTATAAATCATTACCAGTGGAAAAAGGGTAACAATCGAAACTGTTTTTGCCCACGGTAAATAGGCAGCACCAACTAAATTGACAAACACCGCATTTTTCAAAACGCGCAATGTCCAATAAGCACCAATAATGCACGAAAAGATCGCACCAAGCCGCAGAAATTTTTTAAATTCCTCTCGCTCGAAATCACCAAAAATAGGTTTTGCAATTTTTTGAAACAAAGATATGAGCATGTAAAGCTCCTTCGTAAGAATTTAGGTTGTACTTATCCCAAAACGGTTCTATGAACTGCCAGAAATACAAAAAACAAAAGAAGGACGCCCTTGCTAAAAAGCATGCACACAATTTAATTATTATAGAGTTGATCGCCCGGAAGTCAATAAAAAAAGAGCGCCGCGGGGGCTCAACAAAGCACTACTTTTTGTAGTTAATTGCAGGTTTGCATCATAATTGTAAATCTTCTGAGCTAAAAATTGGAATAGCACAGGCTCTCTCATTTTGCCTTTCAGCTGCTATTGCATTATTATGATTGATGGCTATCAGTTAACTGAAATTAGAAACAAAATTATTAAAAATTAGTACATTTCAATTCACATTTTTGTAAACTTTACATTGAGATGCATAAAGGTTTTTATATGAAAAAAATATATAGTGTTTTGATTGCAATCGGTATTGTATTGGTATCTTTTTCTTTTTTTAAGAAAACAAGATATTTGCCGCACTTAAAAGAAGAATTGTTGGAGATGATGGCAAAAGATCAGGAATTGAGAATGAAAACTATTGCTGGCACAAACCCAGATCTAATAAATCAGATTGAAGAACTTGATAAAAAGCATGCACAACGAATGCATGAAATTTTAGATCACTATGGTTGGCCAGGAATTGATCGTGTTGGCAATAAAGGAAGCAATGCTGCGTGGCTGTTAATTCAACATGCCGATCATGATATTTTATTGCAGCAACGAGCATTGCAATTGATGGAAAAAGAAGTCAAGAACGCAAATGCTTCTGAAATCGATTTTGCTTATTTAGTTGATCGTATTTTGATAAATTCAGGCAAACCACAAAAGTATGGAACGCAATTACAAGAACTGAATGGACACTTAGTACCAAAACCAATCGAAGATGAAACTACTGTTGATCAGCTGCGCAAAGAAGTGGGGATGCAACCGTTAAAAGAATACATCGAATTTGCAGAAAGCCATCTGTTTAAGAAATGATTTTATTTTTTATTCTTTATCTGATGGATTCCATGGATAAACGGTGTCGCTTTTTCTTGTTATGTTTTACGGTTGCCAATATGATTGATCATTTTGATTTTTTGATGGAGGTGCATTTTTTTGTGTTTCTATGTTAGCAGGATTTTCTTTCTCTTGTTTTTTTGCGAAAACAGCTCTTGCTGTAATTTTCATTGCGATACGGGCGGCATCAATTTTTTCGTTCTCGCTCATCGCATTAAGTTGACTTGCACATGAGAACATCAACACAAACAATGTAATAATTTTCATAGACAAATCCCCAAGGCAAAGAAATAAAATAGTTATTCAACATACGAGAAATTTGATTTTTTCCACGACGCGTTTGGATAGTTGACTAAGGTAAGCGGTGCTGGAGGTGTGGTGATTAATGCTGAAAATTTTTGCTGTTCATGAGCAATTTTTTTTACGGTAATTTCAGCTAAGCGAGCTTTTTGTAACTCAATTCGTTTTACTCCGTTTGCGCATGATTTTGTTGCTTGATGATTGGCTTTCTGAGCAATGAGATCGATTCGCCGTGCATCTTTTCCACCATATCTATTATTCATTGAGCTAAATGAAATACTAGACGAAAATAAAAAAATAAAAACAAGCATTTTCTTCATAACTTCAACCTTTAAAAAAAACAAAAACATATTTATGCTGCGAACAATTGTAGCAGTTTGCTCTAAAAAGTATATTTTCTCTGCATTTTTGCATTATATGCATCGAAACAATGAAGTGTTAATATCAATTATTTTTCTCAAGTTGATTTGGAAATGGTGGCAGCAATTGTTGATGATTTAAGAACTCTATTCGATTCTTAATTTGTTGTTGAGCGGCGTAACATTTGGCCCGATCTTCTGCATTATTTATCGCATTTGTGGCGGCTTGAGAGGCACCATAGCCAAAAGCAGCCAATGATAGAACGCCCGCGGAAACATTTTGAAACTGTAATGCGCCTCCTAATGCTATAATACCTACAATCCAAGGAGACCATGCGTGTATTCGCTCTTTCGATGTTGCAGGAGTTGATTTATTGGAAAGAGCGGTTATTTTTTTGGAAAGTTCAACGCGGCAATAATCAAGCGCATTATTTGCGTCAATATTACCAGCTCTCACTTGAGCAAAGAATTCTTTTATAATCAGATTATCGCGAGTAAATTCTTGCGATTCATAAATATTTGCAACGATTAATAGTTTTTTGCAACTTTCAGGATCATCGCATGAGGAGCGCTTTATGTATATTTGAGCGGCATTATAAAAGGGATTGTTTTTTATGTCATCGGCGCTTACTTGATGATGTGTTGTAATGCATAATGATAATAAAAACAATGAAAGAGAAAAGTTATTTTTTAACATGGGTGGGTCCTCAAAAAATAATTGGTACAATTTTGCAATGCACAGAAGAATTTGATTATTTAGAAAGCCGATTTTTTACTCATTAATTATACTGTTTTATCAAAAAAAAGAAGCAACTCAACTTTCTACCTAGTGGTGAGGTTAATTTTTACGGTTATTACCTATCAGCGGCAAACTTAGTTTTGATGAAACATCTTTGGAAAAAATAGAGTTAAAAGAATCCTACTCATTTTTGGTTGTATTGGTGATAATCATATTCGATTTTTATAGCAGTAGGCAGCAAGATTTAAGAAATGGACGCGATTTTATCTGTGTTAATGGTGAGTTAATTTCATGAAGTGCTCACTTTTCTAGCTTGCAAAAAAAATATTTACATCCTAATGTATCATTTAAATTGTTTAAAATTATGAAGCAAATTTCGGATCAGGAGAAAAATGAAGTTGACAGGTCGGTTTTTAGTATTATTACTTTGTTGTGTAATCTTGTCTATCAATTCTCAAATCTATTCCTTTGATGAAACGA
Organism: uncultured Pseudomonadota bacterium; assembly: GCA_964620245.1. Classification (GTDB taxonomy): domain Bacteria; phylum Babelota; class Babeliae; order Babelales; family JACPOV01; genus JACPOV01. The sequence goes on from CAZUJC010000010.1 coordinate 31,572, forward strand.
TTGACGATGTCGCATATAATTCTAACGCTGACGAGCAGTATACTCCAAGGAGTACATTGCGGTTCGGCGGCATTTATTGGAAAACGTACGTTGACGGATTAGAATATGCTATATTTAATAGTGCTAATCAAGTTATTACTCCTGCGGGGCAAAATGTAATTCTTGATAACGATTATGAATTAAAAGAAGTTAGCCAAAATCCACACGGCGGCTTTGAGATTGGTTTGAATCATATTGTGAGCAGAGATTTCTGGAGTGTTGATGCGTTGTTTACCTATTACCGGTGTCATGGACGAGATGGTGGCAATCGTATTGAAATTCCTCACCCAGCGGGCGTTAGTTCAATCGTAGGAAGAGATACCAATGATATATGGTCAATTCACAGCATTGGTGATGACACCGATACGATAGAAGGATTCATTAAAACTCGCTATATGACTTTTGATATTGTTTTTAATAAAGACCAGGAAGTGAGTGAACATTTTCTGCTGAGTGCTGCATTTGGTATTAAGATTGCACAAATTGATGAACGATTGGCGATCAGTTTTGGCGATCCGGGTAGCCCATATATTGGTAAGTTAAACAATTCGGTAATGAATATTCGCAATGACTTTAAAGGTGTCGGACCAACAGTTGTTTTTGCTCCACGCTTTTTACTTGACTACGGTTTCTCTTTTGGAGGTCGTGTAGCTCTCAGTGCTCTCTATGGAAGATTTAATCTGGATCAAAATCAGAAATTTGTTGATAACTCAAATTCTGGTGATTTATTTACATTTCAGTATGTTTCTACCCTCAGAAAAAAGCGTATTCAGCCTTCCCTTAATTTTGTTCTAAGTGTCGACTGGGAGTATAATTTTTCGGCATTTTCAGTCGGAACAGGAATTGGCTATGAAATTAATTATTGGACCAATTTTATTCGCCAAGAACGGATCAGCAATAGTATTACTGCACAGCAAAACTTTACGACCAAAGGGAAAAATATTCAACAGAGACATGGTGATTTAGCTTTGCATGGCTTGGTAATTACCTGGTTTATTGAATTTTAACACCAGGTTTATTGTTGAAAATGAAGGTTTTTTGCAAAAATCATAAAACTACGATGAATTTATGGGCTGTGGCGGTTCTCATTATTGTTTTGTTTAAGGAAAAATTGTGTGCAGATATTGAGAGCATTCATAATTTTGCCAGTGCCGCAGAATTAAAATGTTGCGATACGATAATCGATTTTCAAGATGCTTTACATAGTTTTAACCACGATCGTGCGGCGCTGCTCATTTCATGTGTTCAAGATTCCTTCAATGCACTCGCTGAAAAAAAGACTTATCATTTTAAGGGAGAATGTTCGGTTTTTGTTTTTGGTTCATCTGCAAACGATATTTCGTTGCCTTGTTCCGATCTTGAATTTGGTATTATTGGTGATGAACTCTTTTTGATGCAACGCAGTTTAATTAATGATTTTTTGGGAACGTTAAAAACAAAATTAGGTGATTATGGTATTCATTTTGATCACAATGGATGGATACCATATTTCACCTATCAAGGTAGTGCTTATGGGCATGCTGAATTGATCGGAACGCCACAACAATTAATAGCGAATATGTATCAGTCATCTTTAGTCACCTTGCGTTATGCTCTTAATATGACAAAATTTATTTTCGGGAATCGTGCTCTTTATGATGAATTTCGTATGTACAAAAATAGGGAGGTTGTGCAGCAAAGACGAATGATCATGCAAGAATATTGCAGAACAGTAAAAAGAATTTCGTTAATTAGAGCGCTTAGTGAACATGTAGATTATTTGTTAAAGAAACGATCAAAAAAACACGCATTTATAGCATTTAATCATAAACCACACCTTGTTAAACCGATCATTGAGTTGCTCAATTATATGTCATTTTATTCATCAATTCCTTTTGGTAATCCATTTGAACAAGTAAATCAATTAGTGGAAAAGAAAATTTTGTCGGCTGATGTTGCGCAGCAAATCGAACTGGCACTTATATGGGGTTTGCGCAAAAGATGCGAGTTAGGTGGACAAGATTGCTTATTTGAGTCATGCACTGGTGAAATTCTTGAACTGGTACAAGAACACTGGAAAACGTTATTCAATTTAGAGCGTTGTGTATCAAAATTGGTTTGCTAATTTTTATTCAACTATAAAAATAATCGTGTACAATTATTGAGTAACTAAGAATTTAGAAGTTGGGCAGTTAATCTTTTCTCATTGATTATAATAATTTATCAAATAAAACGTAAGCTGCATCTGTGCTTGTTCATTGTTTTAGTGAGCATCATTGTTTTCTTTACTACATGCGCAGGTGATATGTAAGATCAACTATTATTAAGAGCGGATTTGCATTTGGGGAGCAGTATGAATCTAAAAATAGTATCAATTCTTTTTTGTCTTATTACAAGTGGTACCGTTTTTTCCTACCATGAATCATGTTCAGATGGACCGTTGATCAAGCAGTTTTCATGTACGCTCAAAGGGGGTATTGCTCCTCTTGTATTTTCAAGTCGAGGATCAACAAATATAGTTGTATGTCCTTTTGTTCGACCATTTTTTGAGGGAGCGAAGGGGCAAAAATTTAGCCAGATGTGGCGCAACTATCCGCTTTCTATTGGCGCTGAATTTGGATATGCGGTTTGTAATAATGTTGAACTCTTTGGAGAATTTGACTACTGGCGCGCAAAAGCACGAAATAAATCATTTGTTGGACAGGCCCCATCGGGAGCGTTTGGTACTTTTTTTCTGTCATTGGATGATTTTCAAGCAGTGGCAGGTTACGTTGGCTGGCGATATTTTTTCAATCGAATACTGTGCAATAGGCTTTCATTTTTTCTCGGATCAAAGTTTGGCATTATTAACTACCGTGAAGTGAGTACTAGCCCCTTAACGATTGTCAATGCTGTGGGGACGAGGCTTGTGCAAAATTCGATTTGGTTTGAGACGAGCAACGCAGTTAGTGGTGGATTGCAGGTAGGATTTGATGTTTTATTTTCTGAATCATTTTCATTATTTTTTAATGCCGAATTTGTTGCCTCAGGCGGCCTAAAATCGTTGTTTAATTTTGTCAAAGCTGATCCGACAATTTTTCCGAATTTTACCAATATAGTTCGTGAATCACCAGGAACGGTTGTTGCATTTCCAATTAATATTGGTATCCGGTTTTGTTTTGGTTGAGAATATTCTTACTCAATAGTGGCAAATGAAGCAGTTTGCATCGTAAAAACAGATATCATCTGACTCACTACTATTTTTTTGGTATAATTAATGTACTCATTAAGTTATTTGTATCGCGCCCGTAGCTCAGGTGGATAGAGCGACGGATTCCTAATCTGTAGGCCACAGGTTCGAACCCTGTCGGGCGCAAAATGAAATACATTAATTGCTGCCCCTGTCGCGCCATAGCTTTTAAGAGCGACGGC
>CAZUJC010000011.1:0-29857 GCA_964620245.1 uncultured Pseudomonadota bacterium
CAACAAAGAAGCTGAAGAAAAATTCAAAGAAGCTTCTCATGCCTATGCAATTCTGTCAGATGCTGCAAAGCGCAAGCAATATGATCAATTTGGTCATGCAGGACCAGAAGGTATGGGAGGTTTTCAAGGGCAAGATGTCAACATGGAAGATATTTTTGGCCAATTTGGCGATATTTTCGGCTCGATTTTTGGGCAAGAAGGTGGCGGCCGTAAACAAAAAGCTCGCCGTAAAAATGCCGGCCCGCTACCAAAACAAGGCCACGATCTTTACAAAGAAATTACCATTACGCTCCAAGAAGCGTACACCGGAACCAAAAAAGAGATTGGTTATTACCATTTTGTTCCGTGCCCTGGTTGCGACGGCAAAGGGTTGGCCAAAGGCGCTTCATATCAAGAGTGTATAACCTGCCACGGTGCTGGAGAACAACATTACCGCCAAGGTTTTTTCACTTTCAGCCAAGCATGCGGTACCTGCGGCGGCGAAGGATACACCATTCCAACACCGTGCCCAATTTGCAATGGACAATCTCGTGTTCAAAAATATGAAAAAATTACGCCGGCAATACCAAAAGGAATTTTCGATGGCGCCGAACTCCGTGTCACCAAAGCGGGTGATGCCGGTGTTTTCGGTGGCTTGACCGGTTCTCTTTTTATCAAAGTAACTATTGTCCCCGATAAACGGTTCACACGCATTGAAGATAATCTCCAATGCACGGTAATGCTTACCTATCCCCAATTAGTATTTGGTGCACAGCTTGAAGTTGAAAATATCGATGGCACGAAAGAAACAATCAAGATACCTAAAGGGTGCGCCGTTGGTCACCGCATTGTAATCAGTGGTAAGGGGTTTGTTAATGTAAATAGCAAACGCACCGGAGATTTGGTAGTAATTACGCAATGCCACATACCAACTAAACTGGCTGCACCTGCTGCAGATTTGCTCAAAAACTATTCAGAACAAATTGGAACTTCAACTGCAGAATCAGAAAGCAGTATCAAAGGCTTTTTCAAGAAATTTTTGGGATAAAAAAAAGAACAGCCGTATTGATTAAATCACAATCAATACGGCTTTATATATCCTACGTTAAGAATTTTAATAACTAATCTTGTTTGACTTGACTATCGCCAGTGAAATAATTATTTTTCGAACCAAATCCTTCAATAGTACTTCCATTGTTCGAATTCAAAATAAATGAACCATTAGAAGAGATCCTTGAACTAAAACCACTCAAAGTTTCATTATTTTTTGGCTGCTCTAGTTTAAAAAGGTTGATTTTTGGCTTTATTACCAAATCAACAGATGAACGTTTTTTATGCTTCGTTGCAACTGAAACTAGTAGCTTCTCTTCCTTGAATATGTTCAATTCTTTTTTATACTTAGCAATTTCCTGTTCAATAGTAGCAATCGCATTTGTCGTTTCACTATCAGTTGGTGACCCAGCAATATTTAATTGATTTTTTATGGATACAAGCTCCGATTCTAAATTTTGCAAGGCTAATAATCGAATATTTGCCGAAAACGATACTTGAGAAGTAACCGACTCGCATTTTTTCTTTATTTCCTCAGAATAACCTTCAAAGGTATGCGTGACTTTAGCAAAATTTTTTAATTGTTCTTTCTGAGTTGTAGTAATCTCATTATGCAATGTTTCAAATTTCTGAGTCATTACATTGTTATTTTGATGAACAGTATTATTGATATTCGTCTTAAATAAATTAAATTTCTCCCTTACTTCTTGACCGAATAAAGCTTGTTGAGTCTCAACCTTTTCTATATCTTCGTTGATATTTCCCAAGGAGTTGATATTTAATATTAATTGTGTTGTAGTATGATCAAGTTGAGAGATAATGCTAGCCTGATCAGTAACGCTACCTTTGAGAATATCGATTTCATTATTCATTACTTTTGCAAACTTTTGCAGCTGATTGATATCACTTTCTCTAGCTTTGTTCAGCTCAGAATTTCCTTGCATAATTTTCCGTGCTCCATAAACGGTCGCAATTGTTAGCAAAATACATCCTTTCCACGCCCACAATTTATAGATCATCGGCTCTTGCAAAGCTTTTTGAACCATTTCTTTTGCTATGTTTTCAATATCTGTTCTTGAGAAAATCTCTGAAGTATTTTGTGGCTCGTTGCCGCCGCAATAAACAGGGATCGCTACATTAAAAAACAATCCTATTAATAGAAAAAGCTTGAACATATGCATTATGATTCCTTGTGATTTTTTTGTTCTAATTCGTTATAACGGTCTTGAAAGAAAGAATCACTAACACCTTTTTTTGCATCAGAACCTGTGCTCTTTGCTATAGCTTTAAATTCCCTTAATTTTAGCTCGAGATCTTTTAATCTTTTTTTAGGATCTTCTGTTTTTTTTGATTGCTGAATAACGGTGAGTAAACCAATTGATTGCTCCACACTTTTTCTTTCTTCACCGATTACCGTTTCTATATCGACAAATCTTTGACCTATTTCTTTTTTCTGATTTTCGATTAAGTTTTTGATCAAAAACAATTGAGCGTTGCTCTCTTTTTCTTTCTCTTTATATAATAGAGACGTGTCATCAAGAATATTTTTGTTGTGAGCATGAACTTTTTCAAATCGTTCATTTACATGGACTTCATGTTCTTCAAGTCGCACAGAAATAGCTTTTTTTATTTTGGCAAAATTTGTCTGCAAATTTGACGTTTTGACCTTGAGTAATTCAACACGTTTTTTGGCTGCTACATTAGTAGCTTCAACCCTTCTTTGAACAGTTGTTGTTTGTTGGCCTAAACAATCCACATCAGTTTTTAATTCATTAATTTCTTTATTGAAGCGCTGCTCCATTTCACGCTGTTGTTTCCTTATGGGTTCAGCATGCTCAATAACATATTTGGAAAATAAAGGGATAATTATATTCCTTGCAAATCCATCCAATAAACTTATTGATTTAAACCAGCTAAACATTGCAAATGCCTGCATGCTATTACAATTGATCAAAAGCGAGAGAACGCTGACCACTAAAAATTTTTTGTGTATATTCATAAAGTGCTCTATCCTCAATAAAAAACTGCTTTGTAGTATCTACAAATTAATTTTTTTTGTCAAAAATAAGAAAAAATTATCTTTTATTTATGCAATATTATTCATTTCTGTGTGCACTATAGAAATATAGCGTAATCAATTATTTTAGTAAAAACACGATGTTATGAATTCTAATCAAAGATTAATTTAGTTTTCATCTTTTGAAGATCGGGAATTGTTATTGTTGTTGTTATCATCTTTTGAAGATCGAAAATTGATATTATTATTGTTATTACAATCGTCAAAGTTGCCGATCGAGCTGCGCCTTGAATAATCGGTTTCGTTAGAATTTATCGAAGGCCCCTTAACCAATCGAGCATTAAAGTGTTGCTGGCGCGCGGTCGGAGAAGCCGATCTATACCTTCCTCCCGAAGATGATGGTAATTTTGATGTCATCAAGCGCCCCCGATGCTCAATTTGTTTTGTAATCTTCGTAACTGTGTGTGTAAGACCTTGAATTCGTTTTTCGGTATCGTCCGGCTCACTCGATGCTTCCATGCCCTCCGTTGCGATTTGCATATTGGTAATCACACTTCTTATTTCTTGCGCAATTAGATTTTTTGAAGCTTCTATGGTGCTTAAATTGGATGCCATTTCTTTGCTTTTTTGTGTAATGCTCTTTTCGGTCGCTTCAAATTGCGCATTAAAATCAATAACGTTCTTATTTAATGATTTGTTTATCGCGGTATGAATCTCATCATCATTATTGTTTAAGTTTTTGATGTTTTCAATTAATGATTCGCCTTCTGTTCCAACAGCATCATTATTATCTGTGATCCTTTTTATAACATTCTGTTTATAATTTGTAGTTTCTTGGCTTAATTTCACAGTTATTTCATTTTGGTTCTTTTCAATTACATTCAAATCAGTTTCTACTTGGCCCAGCTGAGTACCAACGGTATTATTGAGCGTTTTCGCTTCTGTTGTAATCGCAATTATTGATTTTTTTTGCTCGGTAAGAGTCGCTTCAACACTATTCAATTCACCGCTTACCACTTCACGCAAATTTTCCGTTTTTTCCAATTCTTGGTTAATGCGTCGATCGAGTCGCCGCGCACGTTTAATCAATAATGTACCAACCGTTACGCATGCTATACCACCAACAATCCAACATTTCCAACGCCACAATGTTTCAGCTGTTGTCGGTTCGATAGCCTCTTGTATTATGCGCTTTATTTCTTGCTCACTTAATGGTGATTGTGATGGCACATCTCCTCCAGCATAATTCTGCAGTTGTGTGGTTAACATAAAAAATCCGCACATAACTAAGATACATTTCATTGTGGCTCCATCGATCCTATAAGTTGATTGCTTGAGCTTTTTCTACTTAATCTTTTTGCATGATTTATCATTGCACTTATTGATTGGCTCTGTTCTTTTGCAGTTGGCTTTGCGTAAACAATGCGTTCGAGTTTGACTAACATTCGATTACTTTCTTCACTCAAGCTGTCTATTTGACCCACTAGAGAATCAATAAATTGATTTTTTATTGTTATTTTGTCTTTATTGCTTTGTTGTATCTGATTTATTTTTTCATGAAGCAAATCGAGTTCGGGTTGAATTTGTTGGCACGATTCTTCAACATGCCCAATATCGTTCTTCATTCCTTCTACCTGATCACTGATATTTCCAAGTTGCTCATCAATCGACAAATTCATTTTTTTTAATCGTTCTTCAAACGCACGTTTATTTGAATCAAAATGTGCTTGGAAAAGATTTTTCCTGTTGGTAGTCGCTTTATTGTAGAGATTTTGCGCTACGCGCATTTTTTTTGACCACAATTGAAAATGAGTTTGGGAATTTGCTAATTCTTTTTTTATTTCACTATCCAACGCTTCAAATTCATTCGCTATCTTTGTTTTAAGCGTTTGGTTTGCCGTTTGAATAAAGCTAATTTTAGATTGTACTTGAGCATACTTGTCATTAAACGTTTTTTTCACCGTTCCAATTGTGTCGTTTGCTGCAGAAAGTAATCCGTTGTTTTCATAAGCAAGAGCTAAGATCGCCTGCGCTTTTTTTGTTAATTCATCTCGCACTTCTTCCCGTTTTTTTTCAATTGGACCAAACAGCGTTTCAACATCAGGATAGGGCATTGCTAGTTTAATGTGTCGCCAGATTGATCCAAAAATGTGCGATGAAATTTTTAAACCAATCCACTGAAAAATGTTGGCATTCACATTGGTTGTTTGCAGAAAAAACAGTATTAACATTACACTCAAATAGTTAGCTCTCATTTTCATACCTACTCACATTTTTTTAATTCATTACACACTCATTCTACGCTTTTTTGAACTTTTTTGTGAAATTGATAATGTGTGCCCCGCATCGTTGCTGCATTTTGCCAATAAATGATAAAAAAATTCACGATCTGGCCCTTTCACTACTGCTTGTTCATGCGCTTCAGCCAAACTTACCGGATAACCATATCCTTTGTGCATTTGATCAAAAACTATATGCGCAATTTCTGAAACTTTTTGTTCATCATGTGCAAGCCATGCTGGCAATTCAACACGCGCGATTTCATTTTCACCATTTACGTAAAAAAAATAGGGTCGCACTGGTTCAAAATAGTGTGCCACAATTTTTGAACGATGTTCAAACACGGTTGAACGACAATTTGTGGGTAAAAAAAATGAAGCAATATGTGCATCAACCAAATGGTCAACTGCATGATAAACATCGCACACATCGGTGTTAAAATCGCACAATTGCAAACGCACTAAATTCACCAGCTCTTTGCTTTTGGGCAAACTAATAAACCACGCACATGGTTTTTTTTGCTCATACAGCTGTATTAACAACTGATTATAGCGAGCCAAAAAATAGGCGCACATTTTTTCATCATACGCTTGCAAATGCCAAAAAATAAGCGAGCCATCAAAAAGAAACAGTGTCGAAAGCTCGCTGCTCAAGTGCACATTAAATGATTCAAGCTGCCCTGCTGCACTCAGCTCAAATTCTTGTCGACGCGCATTGATCAAATCGGGGGTAAAGGGTAATTGCTCAATTTCATCAGGCACTAAAATGGTCGGTTTTGATGCAATTTGTGCACCCGGATTTTCACCATAGCTCAGTGCAACAATGCCGGTATTAATAAGTGCACACGAAGCACTATAGTGCCGATCGGGGTAAATTTGTGATCCATCGATACCCACAACTTGATACGTTTTTTGCGTTTGTTCAACGGCGAAAGTTACGCCGATTTTGTCTGACCAGTTGGGCACCATCAGTTGAGTGCGCGCTGCAGCCAATTTGTATGGCAATGTTGGATCGGTTGATAAGGTATTCCATGCTTTTCGGGCAAGTGTAAGTTCATCATCAATCGGAATGAATAATTTAGTAACTTGATCTTGCAACGCTTTCATTACTTCAATGTGATTGAGCACTCCCTCACCTTTATTTAGACCGGTTGTTGCAATCCTTTTTGTAACGCTTCAAGTGGCAACAATGCGCATTTAAGCCGCATTGGGCCCAACTCCATACCAATCATGTTCATAATATCATCTTTTGTTAAGAGCATAATTTCAGCGACCGTTTTTGAGCAACAATGCTCACTCAAAATAGAAGCAACCGCTTGGCTAATAACGCACCCTTGCCCTGAAAATTTAAGCTCAGTAACCGTATTATCCAAAACAATTCCGCTAAAACAGACACTATCTCCGCATGAAGGGTTGTATTCTCCTGAACTAAAGGTAGCAGCAGGAATCGTACCCCGATTTCGTGGCATTTTGTAATGATCAAGCAAGAGTTCTTTATACATATTCATAGCGATTCTTTTGTTTAATAAAGCATTAATTACTAGTTTAAAGAACTGTTGACAAAGTCTCAAGTGGGCAAAAAATCTGACCAAAAAATAAAAAAATATGACATTACACAAAATACTATACTTCGTCCCGGCAATGTTATTATAATCTATCTGTAATTATTTCCTTAGGTGTGATTTTATAAAAAAAGGGGCACAATCATGGAGCATCAATCCTCTCTTCCATTATTACTCAAGGTAGGTTTACTGATTACCCTCATGGCAGCAAGCTACTTTACCCCCGATTTATATCGTTCTAAACGCACTATGCGATCAGTTAGCACCCAACAAAGATAAATACAATTAGAATTGCGCAGCCCAAGGCGGTTGCATAACATCGATTTCATGTTATCCTGAAAATTATCCCTAAAAATAGTTTATTTGAGGATTATATGACATTGAATCGATTTTATTTCTTCTTTTTATTGGCTACCTTTATTGTCCTAAATTCAATAAATGCAGCTACTATTATTGTCCCTTTCGAAAATTTCTTAATTGAACCAAGTGTTTCTGCTGGTCTTGTTAATGGCGGTGCTGCTGGAGTTTTTAGTGCTCTTGGCTCTGTTGTTCGTTTGAAAAATCCTGTACGCGAACTGCAAGAAAAATATTTTAATGCGCTCAATATTATTCAAAAACCACAGGCACATCAATATAAAGTCTATTGGAATGGTAAAGAAGCACCGGAATATATTTACCAACTATTACTCGGCACTACGCCAAATCACGTACTTCTTAAAGAAGTGAAAGAAAAAATAAAAGATAGAAAATATAATATTCAGGAAAAAAAGACGATAAAAAACTTAGCCACTATTACGTTTGATCCAAAAACAAATTCGGAAGTAATGCAATTAAATCATGACGCAGTTCATCTGACAAATAAGCTCATAAAAAAAGGTCACCGCATCATTATTGCCGATAATTATTCAGGCGAAGCAGCGGGCGAATTGCGAAAAAAACATGATATTTTACGCACTACACCAATGGTAGTATCTGGTGAAATTAAAACAGTCATTAGCCCCGAATTTTATAAAAAAGTATTTAGCCAATTCAATGTCAATCCAAATGATTGCATTTTAATTCTCACCGAAGAAAAATACATTCCCTATGCACAACAAGCAGGCATTCCTTATTCAAAAATAATTGTGTATAAAGGCCAGAAAGCAACAGAAAAAATATTAAAAGAACAATATCATTTAGCATTTTGAAAATAGTTCCCAACATTCTTGCACGCAATTGGTAGCTTGAGTATAGTATCAGCTGTCCAGAAAAACTCAGACCAAAAAAAGGGCAAGCTATGAAGCGATGGGTTCTGTTTTTGCCATTCTGTGCCGCTATTCAGTTTTTGTGCTTAACCACATTTGGCGCTCATATTATTTTTGACCTTGACCGCGTTTTAACTCGCAGCAATAAATTGTCATTTTTATGGCAAGCTGGCCCGATGCGATTTGTCGGTCTTTATAATCCATTTAAGATTGAGCACACAATGATGCGTTTTTTGGAATCGCTTGAACCACGCCGCGCCGAAACACCACTCTCTTTTTACCATTCCAATGTTTTGCCACAAATTATGTGTGATTGGCTGTGCGGCATAAAAACCTGTGCTGAAATTCGCCTTCTTATTGAACAAAAGTTTGAAACCAAGAATGAATTTTCGGGGCATAAATCGTTCATTAAAGGAATCACCTCCGTCATTTTTAATCCGGATCTCTTTATTAAAGGCATTTCGCCAATAAAAGCTGGTATCAAATTTTTCAAAAAATGTGCAGCGGTGGTGGATTCTGAAGGCAAACCTCGTCATAAAATGTATATTTTATCAAATTGGGACCCGGAATCGTTTCTATTGCTTGCACAAATTCCTGAGCTCAAAGAACTATTTGAACTCTGTAAAGGAATTGTCATTTCAGGAACTGCACAATTGATGAAACCTGATGTTCGCATTTTTGAGCATCTATTTTCAACGTTTGGCATTGATCCACACAGTGAACTGACTATTTTTATTGATGATCAAAAAATAAATGTTGCCGCAGCGCGGCAACTCAATAAACGCCAACTTCATGCATTTTTGTGCAAAAACAGTGAATTTAAGCCGATAAAAAAAGCAGTTAAAAAACTCGGCATTTTCTAAAATCAAAAATCTTTACTTAGCCTTATTCCAATGGATATAATACAATTAGAAATGTTTTAAGAAATTGGAATACCTATGAAATTCATACTATTTTCTGTTTTGTTCGTTAGTTGTTTTACCCTAAGCGCCACTTCAATTAATCTCAAACCTGATCAAGCAAAAAAAATTGGGTATCTTATTTGGCGCAACGAATGCAATGGCACGGTTGAAGGTCTCACGAGCTGGAACCCAAATGAAGATTTTCCCTCATTAGGAATTGGTCATTTTATTTGGTATCCACATGGAAAAACCGGCTTATTTCATGACAGTTTTCCTGGGCTACTTACGTTTTTTAAAAAAAACGGTACAGTTCTACCCTATTGGCTTGAGAAAGCGCGTTTAAATGGTTGCCCCTGGCATTCACGTGAAGAATTTTTAAAAGATGCACAGAGTTCCCGCATGGTTCAATTGCGCACATTATTGGTCGATACTATCGATTTGCAAATTGCATTCATGATCAATCGGCTCAAAAAAACATTGCCGCGTTTATTGAACCACTGTTCACCGCTTGAGCAAAAACATATTAAAGAACAATTTTCCCGTGTTGCAACCTCATTAAATGGTATTTATGCACTTGTTGATTACGTCAATTTTAAAGGTGAGGGAATTCACCCACACGAGGCCTATGCAAATCACCGCTGGGGATTGTTGCAAGTATTAAAAACAATGAATGGTCAAACAATTGGAAAAAAAGCGGTAGAGGATTTTGCAGAAAGTGCAAAACAAGTTCTGCAAGAACGCGTTTCACTTGCACCAAAAAACAAACCGGAAGAGCGCTGGCTCCCAGGCTGGTTTAATAGAATAAATACTTACATAAAGCAATTTTAGGCTGCAATCGCAGCAAAAAATAATCCAATAAATGACCTTTGTTTGCTTTATTTTTAAAATTAGCGTGAGGCCAATGTCACCGCTATCCCAATTACAAATCCATAAAAAATGTATTTAAATCGTGCAGTTATATTTTCAAAATTGACACGTTCCGTTGCTGCAATATTGATCGCATTTTGTAATCGGCGAGCGACATGCCTAATCGCATGATCATCATTCACATGCACCAGATGTCCGCCTTCCCGATACGCATCATAAATTTTCCTCTTTTTATCAGCCTCGGGTAACTGTGCAATGAATTCGTATATATCTCTTTCTTTTTGCTTATTTGCAGCAAAGATTGGAACTATCACAAAACCTAAACATCCAATTATTACATATTTCATCTTTTTTTTATTCATCAGCTATCCCTAAAACCCGATCAGTAATTAATCGGGTTCTTGCTCATTCTTTTTTTATTTGCTTAAGCTTATTAAATATGCACCAATCGCAATACCACCTGCAACTCCCACACCCAACGTTATCGCATGAGATTTAAGCTTGCTGCCTAACGATTCTTTCACTCTTAGTTTTTTTATTTCAGCGCCAATCTGTTCTGCTTTTTCATGCTCTTTATTATGAAACGCCTCTCTACCTTGTTTGATAAGCTCAACCAGTTTCGCTTCATCTTCACTCAAAAAATGCTCTACAAATTTCTGAGTTTTGTTACTTGCAAATCCTGATTGTGCATTCAAGCCTAAAGATAACGCAACTGCATACATTAATTTTTTATTCATCTGCAAATCCTTCTTAAAAAAATAATACTGTGGCTCAAGTTATCATGCCCAGCAAGCAAGTCAAAAAAAATTACCGTTTCAAACGATCCTTGATTTTACCAATCACAATTGGCACAAGTGCAAGAACTGCTAAAGAAATAAACAGCAAAATAAAATGCCACGAAAGAATGTCATTTGCAGATTCAATATGTGAAAGCTGTTGACCAGTATATGTATACAAAAACGTCGTTGGCAGCATTCCAATACCAATGGCCAGAATAAATTTCCACACGGCAATGTCTGAGATTCCGGCCAAAATCGTAATCAAACTAAATGGCATAATTGGTAACAGGACAAGCGACAATAGATAGTTGATGCCGTGATGTTGAAATTCAAGCTGAAAACGATCGAATTGCGCACTGTGTCGCTGCAACAAAAGATCGCGAAATACATACCGAAACAAAATAAGCGAACCTAAAGAACCGGTAAGCGCACCGCACACCGTATACACCGCACCAAAAAAGGTACCGAAAATTGCACCACTTGCAATAGTGAGAAGTGGCGTAAACGGAATAAGCGTAATTACCATTAATGCAAAAGAAAGAATGTAAATTACAACCGACAAAAAATAATGTCGCTGCACCGTAAACATCAGTGCTTGCTTGTGATTTTTCAACGCTTCGATCGTCAACCAAGAACGCATACCGCTAAAATAGACGAAGGCAATCACCGCTACCAAAAAAATAACAAAAATAATTTGTTTTCCGCTCAGCTTCATACCACCACACATTTTTCAGGTTATTATTTTGCTTGAATGTATCCCAACAACACATAAAAGCGCAATACTGTTACAATTTCATATGCTGAATCACATCCAATAAACGATCTACTTGGTCTGCTGTATTATAAAGATAAAAACTAGCGCGAACAGCACTTACCATACCTAATTTTTTTGCAAGTGGTTGTGCACAAAAATGACCCGAACGGACACAGATAGAATGAGTATCAAGGTAGGCTGCAATATCGTGCGCATGAATTTTTTCATGCACAAAACTCACCAGATGCCCTTCTTTTTTTAGTTGATCAACCGGTCCTAAAACACGAATTTCTTTCATGTCCTGTAAACCATCTATTAATTGCGCGCACAAAGTTGCTTCATGTTTTTTGAGTTTCACAAAATCAACTGTTGCTTGCAAATATTCAATAGCTTGTGCAAGCGCCACAAGCTCGGCAACCGGTTGTGTCCCAGCTTCGTAACAATGCGGTGGTTTGAGCCATGAAGCTTCTTGGTACGATGCTTCAAAAATCATCCCACCACCAACTTGATACGGTTCAACTTCATGCTGAATGTCTTTTTTGATGTATAAAATACCAACGCCAGTTGGTCCAAGCATTTTATGCCCCGAAAAAACCAAAAAATCGCACTGCATATTTTGCACATCGATTTTTTGATGCGGCACAGTTTGACACGCATCAATAAGAATTTTGGCACCAACTGCGCGAGCGCGTTGAGTGATTTTTTTTACATTCACTTGCGTACCAATTGCATTTGAGCTATGAGTGCATGCAACCAATTTGGTACGCTTTGTAACGATTTCATCCAATTTTTCGTACTGTAATTGTCCATGTTCATCAACAGGGATGTATTTTAACTGTGCGCCTGTTTTTTTGGCAACTAACTGCCATGGTATCATGTTTGAATGATGCTCCAGTTCAGTAATAACTATCTCATCACCTACTTTGAGATTATTAAGAGCCCAAGATTGAGCAATAAAATTAATTCCTTCAGTTGCGCTTTTAGTGACAATAATTTCTGATGAATCGGCTGCTCCAATAAAAACCGCAACGGTTTGCCGAGCATGTTCAAAAAGCGCTGTTGCTTTTTCTGCTAATTGATAAAGACCTCGATGCACCGGTGCATTTGCTTGCTCATAAAAATTTTTTAATGCATCGATAACCACAGCCGGTTTTTGTGATGTTGCTGCATTATCAAAATAAATGAGTGATTGTTGCCGCTGCAAAAGTGGAAAATCATTTTTTAGCATTATTGTTGTTATTACTTTCGACATTCGATTTTACTGCATCGCTGTTCTCTGGAGACTTAACAAACTGAGCAACATCAATATACTGATTTTTCATAAACTCAAGAAAGAATTTATTGAACAAATTAACCACTTCTTCAAAGGTAAAAAACTGGTGTACCGAATTGGCGTTAGTAAATGATTGCAATAACTTAATAACTTGTTCTTTCATAATCTTATTGATTTGATCATCTGCATTCATTTTCAAAGTTTTCTTTGCAGCAGTTGATAACGAAATAAGTGCACGAATATATTCATTTCGGTCTTTACTTTGTAACGCCTGTTTAAATTTAATACGAGCAACATCAATATCAGATGCTGTCGAAATGCACAGGGAATTAGACTTTTGCAATAATTCTAATTTTTTTACCGCATCAACTGCCAATTGCCGTTTCTTCGCTTCATCTTGTAGCACAATCGATTTATACCAGCTCATTTTGGTACACACGTAATCAGCGATATCTTTCGACTCAGCTTTACTCATGAGTAAAGCTGTTGGAAGAATGAGTTCATTTTGCTCAACTTTGCGAACAACGCTGGGCAACAAATCACAATCAGAAATATCATCAACACAAACTTGAATAAAACGTTCAATGTACTTATCCATGGAAAGATCACAACTCTGCCCTTTCAAATGCATCGTTGCCAACAATACATTCTTCATCGCATTGCGACCTTTTTCGCTAATTGGTTTTGATAACCATTCGAACGCTTCTTTGTATCTTTTTTGGTCATAAAGTACTGCAGCTACGTCAAGCGCAAAATCTGAAAACTCTGCATACGCTTTCTTTAGATACTGTAATGATTTCTCAATATTCTTCTTTTTTTTCCCCGGCTTAGCACAATATAATTCACCCAACTCTTTTGTAGCCAGTACTGAACCATTTTTGCAAGCCATCGCAAGGAATTTTTTTGCTTTTTTGGCATCTTGATCAAGGGTGATCTCTAAAAGAAAATTGTGTCCCTTAATTGGAATTTCAAGTACTCTCCCACTCATATAAGCCCTACCCAATCTTAGCTGCATATTGGTATTGCCACTGTATGCCTGAAATTCAAGCAGCTCAACAATTTCATTACAAATACGCGTCTTTACGTTTTCATCGGTTTCGGCTTTGAGTATATTTGCATAATAAACGATGTGTCCAGCAGTTTCAGGATATGTTTGAATAGCTTGCTGAAAATAATGTTTCATAAGCGGCGTAATGGCTGTTCCATCTACAAACGTCAGGGCATAATATTCATAGGCTTTGCACTTTCTTTTAAGAATCGCATCCCTGCTATAGGTGTTAGAAAATATAAATTGTGGTTGTATCGAAAGCGCCAGGTCATAATGCCTTATCGCCTCGTCGAAAAATTTACGCCTTTCATTTTTTGCTACGCTGCCAGTCTCTTTTAAAGCTTTCCCTTTGTCACGCTCAAAATCTCCAATTAGAGCGTGAAAGGCAGGATGAATATCCAGGGACTTTGAAAATAACTGAATAAATCTTTCATAATGGTTCCGTAAAACAATTTGATTCACGCCAGTTTCGTTTAAGCAATCAGCAATCACGTCGGCAAAACGCAAAAGCTCGATGGGATCTTTTAATCGTTCAATAAGAACTTCACAACCACTCAAATAGCAATCGAATGCTTTCGGATCATTATCAATTCGCCCTAAACAATAAATAGTTTTTTCTAATAATTCATTTTGGACAAAGCTGTTATACCCAACCAATTTCTTTTCTAATGCATCAAGAAAGCTAGAACAATAATTTACTGCCGCATCATGCTTGCCCTCTTTTAAACATTGCAGTGCAATAAATGGGCAATATTCACTTGGAAGTGATAATTGCGCTCCACAACTAGGCAAAGCAATTTCTTGCAATTCATCTTTAACATAATGGATTAAATACGTAGCAAAATCGCGTTGGGTTCGATCATCAATAGACCGAGGATCAAACTGAAGATCTTTGGTTGTTTTCCAACATTCTTTAATTTTACCCGCTGCAAGAATCAGTAGCGATTCAATCGGATTAAATTGAACTTCACGGTACAAAAGCTCTTTGAATATTTCACACGCTTCAGGAGTCATGTTCCGCATAATTTCAGCAAAGATTCCTAAATGCGACAATTCTCTACCAACAAAAAATGCTTTTTTTGAGTCATTTTCGGTAAGCACCGATGCACACAACGTATGCGCAACAATTTCACGCATTTGCAAGCTCTTCTCTATACCAATACTTGAAATGTCCATCCAAAATTGTGCCGGTTGATGATTAAGATTGAGCGCCGCATATTCAGCAACTCCATACGCATTTTCATTTTTACCCTGCTTATAAAAATTTTCAGCATCACGCATGAGTAAAGCAATCATTTCTTCAACAATGTGTTTACAGGGGATCTGATAGTTTTGCATTTGGTTAATTTCATATTGGATAGCAGCCATATTATTAGCATAATCAACACTATCATTATGCAAGGCTTTATCATTTGCAATATTAAGTCGATACTGGGCAATCAATGGACAAACTTGCGCTGGAAATGTTTCCCTCAGCGATTCAAATGAGGTAAATGCAAGCTTGCTCAATTCAGATTCATCGGAATGCGATTTGCTATAGTTAACTATTTCTTGAAAATGAGAACAGGCACTATCAAATTTTTGTGAAGTTTTTTTTGTGTCACATTCGTTATGAAAACGTAATAGGGAAACCACGAGTGCTGCGCGGGCTTCATTATCGGTGAGGGCATGTTTTTCTAATAATTCCCAAGCGTTTTTTCGTAACTCGGTCATTTCCTCTGAAAGAACAAACATCGAAGTATAATTTAAAACATCAAAGCTTGAATTGATCGTTAATTTTCCTGTGGCAGCAATTTCTTGCAAACGCGCACTCCGATCTCCCAGCTTAACGGCCAATTGCCGATACTTTTCAGACAAATCGTTGTCTTTACTAATCCAATCGTGCACACCAAATTTGTAAATCTGGGAAAGCACAAATGCCGTTGGTCCATCATCTTCGGCGCATACTTTCGCACTGCTTATCACACTTTCGATAAGTGGTTTATGGATCGAATTTAATTTTTCGGCATGATCACAGGCATTTTTTAGGTATTCATTTGCACTTGTTAGGTTATTGCTAATAAAAGCTTGATCAGCTAAATACCAATATGCTTGTGGAAAATTTTGAGCAACTTTAGTTATATAATCAACACCTTTTTGATAACGCTCGTTAACCCGCAAATCGTCTAGCCACGCATTTTCAATCAAAAATTTTCCGTACTCAAATTGTACTTCAACATTTTTTTCATGCTCAATCAATCTATCAAAATGTTCTTCAAGCTCGCGCTCACAAAAATGTGAAAAAGGGTTGCTCATGCGATTTAAATATGAAAGCGCCTTTGCAACATCTTGCTCATTTTTTTTGCCGCACAAGCCAAGATAGATATCAATTAACTTTGTTTGCGCTTGCGCGTTATGTTGATCTGCTAAATAGTGCAAATATCCAAGTCCCAATTTGTGATCTTGATGATCACCAAGATCAATCAACCGTTCCGCAAATGAAAATAAGTTTTTTTCGTCATTTTCTTTTTGATATATCTCTCCTAATTGAACGTTCATTTCATACGTCGGATTAGTACATTCTTCAAGAAATGTGCGTATTTTTTTTTCATCTGAATGCAATCCCCCTTTAAACGCCTCATACTGTACATAATCCCGCCACGCAACTACTTTCTGATTTTCAGAAGTTTCTATCGATTGTTTAAATAAAGGTGAGAAATAAATATCTCTAAGCCAAGTATCTCCTAAAAAGGGACGCCCATACCTCATTATCTCTATAAAAAGTGTTTCATTTTCTTTTTTGCCACAAAATTGAGCACGCGCTAGTTGCGCTTTCCAATCAACATAATACTTTTCTTTTCCATCAACCTTAATGGCGCGGGGCATCGCCGCAAGATTAATCAATTCAATCGCCGCTCGTTTAACTTTTTTTTCGTTAGTTGAAAGCAAAAGAGTACCAAGAATTCTTTGTGCATCAGGATCGTCAGCATTCTCTGCTAATGTTCTTAAATGTGGAATCGCTTGGTCAAAATCTTGTTTTTCAATAAAATAACTCGCTAATAATTTATGCGCGCGTGGATGAAACTTATCATATTCGGTTGTCATTCGCTGTGCTAATTCTAAGCCCTTTTTTTCTGTAATCGGATTTGAGAGCAGCCATTGTGCTTTGCTAAAAGCTTCAGCATGCTCTGGCAAATAAAAAGTTGAATACTTACATTGCTTATAGACTTCGCGATTCACAATGCGATTGTCAGCAGTTGGTTCAAATGTTCCACCAAAAACTGGTATTTTTACTAAACTAACAATTATAAAACCGAGAAGTTTTCTATTCATTTCATGTCCGTTCACAATGATATAGTAGTAAATTGAATTATGGGTTGTTTACCTGCGCTGCTTGCTTTATCAACAGCCTGTTGAATAACTGTTACAAGTTTGAAAGTTGCATTCTGGTTAACAGCTTTTCTTAAGTTTTGAAAGTATTGATTTTTCTGATTTTCAGGAACCAACGCATCGTCAATGTTCGTCAAATCATCCATATATTCGAGCGTTTTATAAATCACCTCTTGCAACATTGCTCGTTCAATTTCCGAAAAATTAGTCAGATCAATTGGCATCTGTTTTATGAGCAAAACAGCATCTTCGTAACTTTTATGTATCAACTCCGCGTTGTTTCGTTCAATACCCATTGCAGCCTGCATTTGAACTAACGACATTGAAGAGAGAGCTGAAACTATTCTATCTTTGCTTTTTTGTAGTTCTTTTAGACCTTGGCAGATTTTATCACGTATTTGCAGTTTCGCTTCATTGGTACCTGATGTATAGGAGCATAAATATTCGAGTTGACATGCAATATATGATGCTAATAGCTCATTTTTTTTAAGCACTTCAACACGAGAGAAAATATCAAAATTATTAAGCATACTAACTATCTCAGACTTCGAATTGATGGTAGCAAAATTTTGAGTGCATGCGAAAACCATATTATTCAGAAAATGATAACTAGATTTACTAGTACCCAAGCCTTCGTGATGAAGAAGTGCTCGAATTATCTTTCTCATTGCTAGACAATCTGGTTCCGATAGCTTACCTTCAAGACATTTGGAAACATTTATAAAATCTTGTTTTTCTAAATAAGCCAAGGCTTGATTAATTAAAGATTTTTGACATTTTTGCTCATACGCTTTTTTATAATACTCAATTGCTTTATCCACATCTTTTTTACACGCATCATTACCTGAGCGGTATAAGTGCCCAAGCATATCACTTGCCTCTCCACTTCCTCGATCAGAAGCAAGATTGAGAAAAAAAGCAGCTTTTGCATAGTCCTTAGAATTTAATGCGATCCTGTACCCAGTTGTTGAAGGTGGCTCATCCCTCAAATCAATTGATTGACTATCACCATACGCACAGCCTAATTGAAACTGAATTTCTTTATTTCCGCTTATTGCAGCATATTCAAGAAGGGTAATGAGTATTGCTATATCATTCTCTTCGTTCGATTTTACATACTTCTCCATATAATACATGATTGGAGCACGGTTGGTTGGGTCGGTCACAATTGCACTCTTGAGCGCAGGCACGGTAAAATTTTCTTCAAATTCTTTTGTTGGCGGATAGCTATGAGCAAGTGCCACGAGTGATTGCACTTTTTTTTGTTTGATTTCGGCACGCGTATAAAATTCAAAATCAGAACAAACTGTTGGATTTACCATAAGTGCCTGATCAAAAAATTTGATTGCTTCTAAAAGATACTTTTGCCGTTCTAATTTTTCATCCGATAGCTGCCTGCCTTCACTGAGTTGATACTTCAACAATTCAAACTCACCAAAAAGAGTCAGAACACCTGGATGCATACTTATGTATGGCTGGTAAATTGCTTTAAGTGAGTCTAAGTGTTTTAGCCAAACGGCACCATGCACGGGAGCTAATAGACTGTTTTTTAGGATACCAATACTTTGAAAAATTTTATACGGGCTTCGCGCTCTTTTGGCGAATGCATACTTCAACTTTAATGACGTATCCATTGCTTCGGGAGACTGTTTTTCCACGTTAAGAAATGTTTCTGTACATTTATCAAGAAGATGGTCGATAACAAATGATGAATGGTCCGACTGATTGCTTTCCAATTTCTCAAGAAACCGATTAACACAATTGACAGCGCGCTCAATCGACTTATTTTTCCCATTTCCGTATGCATACATGCTGGCAATAAACGGAAGGAATTCCATTGCCATATTTTCCTCATCAATCTTCATTTTATCAAAATCATTATTAATATAATTAAGTAAAAAAGAAGTAAATGTATCCTGAGATGATTGGTTTGCATCGTTTTTAAGCGTAATTTTTGCACCCGGTACAGACATATATTCTCCCGCTTGACCAGCGAGCAACATAACCTCTATTGGATTTCTATCAATTGTGTGCAAAATAAGCTGCCCAAACTTAGCAGATATGCCACTTTTTTTATTCTGATTAACGATGGTGAATAATAAATTATCGGCAGCGAGCACCTTTGCTACAAGAAATGCACTTCGTGAATCATTAGTGCTGACAACATGCTGCATCATCTTCACTGCAGATTCATAGCGCTCAAAAATCAATTTATGGGTTGTAAATTCAATAATATTTTTTAGAAACAATGCTTCGGACGAACTTAGATCATAAACTTTGCCACACAAAGCAGCACCATTTGGCATTTCATCGTTTTTGTCGATAAAATCCAATGCATATCTGGCCAAAATTGCATCCCATTTTTTTCCATAAGCGCTGATTAATGAATCATTAGAATCAAAACTGCTCATCAATTCCAACCAACTACGAATATTCAATTGCAAGATACTCTTAAGTGCCTGGTCATAAAGTTCATTGTTTACTCTCATTTGAGAATCTTTTTGAATCATTTCAACTGTGTTCAGGGCCTTTTTAAATGCCTCAAGTTGTTTTTTTTCACTATCGAGTTGCGGCCGTGGTTTTATTGAATAATCCCGTGCACAGATAGTGCTGTAAATTTGTGCAAGCACACACCCTGCATCGGCCGAAGATTCCTTTTTAAACTGCTTATCCAGTTTGATGATAATTTTATCTCTAATTTCTTGAATTTTTTTACGAAAAACTTCACTATCGGTGTGTTGATCGTCAATGGATGCGTGATGTATTAATAAAATATCGTTCAGTTTTTTCCACATAGTTGGACGAACATTTTTCTCTTGAGAAAAACGTTGCCACAACAACGAGGGCTCTTCAAGTCTTAAGACATACTCTTCATACAACTCTTTTTTATCTTTCTGTGCACTTATTATATTCCCAATTCCAGTTGTGTATAAATGAGCAAGATCTGCAGCTACGCTTTTTTCAATTGGCGCAAACATATCTGCATAATTAAGTGTCCATTGTATTAAACCATTATCATTACTTTGTAACTCATTTTTTCTTTGGCATGCTTTGTGAAATAGTAGCGGCCCGTTTTCACGATCACCTTTTTTAAATAGCTCACCTGCTTGGTACCACAACTCGCGCGAAGTTTGCACAAGCTCTAATTTATTTTCACGATTTTCCATGCAATAAAGATGCGTTATTGCACTGTTGGCTATCAATATAAGAAAAATTAGACTGTTCATTCTCTTGCAATCGTTTTTCAAGTTCGCTACGTACTTCTTTATTTAATTGTTTCAACGAATCAACAACAAAGGCTCTAAGTACTATTTCTTGGGCATGTTTGTAGTCAATTGCACGTGCTTGCAGGTAAAATAATTGTTCTTCATCAAGCTGACCAATCGCACTTCCATGTGCACATTTTACTTGATCAGTTTTTACTTGTAAAAGTGGCAACGAAATTGAGCGAGCATTTTTACTTAACACGATATTTTTGTTTCGTTGTTCGGCTTGAACACCGGAACAACCAACTTCTATATCGACAATGCCACGAAATAACGTTTGCGCGTTCTGTGCCAAAATTCCATGCACTTGTACCGCACTGGTTGTTGCACCTGCATGATGATGGTTATTTGTTAAAATAACGGTTTTTTGATCACCTACTGAGGTGTAAAAACCTGCAACCGTAGTTGCTGCACCTGGCTCATGCAAAAACGTTTCAACAGCGATTCGCTCGTAGCCACTTTTGTTATTCATCAGCCCAAAACAAACCTGCGCATCACGATATGCACGCAAAGCATAATTATAGAAAGCAGATTTTTGTTTTTTTCCTGATGCATGAACAATATTTACCTGCGAATTACTCTGCGCAACAATGGTAACAGAACAAAACAAATTTGAAAGAGAAATGTTTTCATCAATGATAATTGTTATATTTATATTTTGTTTCACAACAATTATTATTTTTTGTATCGTGACATTTTGAAGATGAGCTCTTTCATTTTTCACTATGAATGGCTCAGCTGATGATGCACTAATTTCGATAATTTTTAAATCGGTAAAAAGTGAATCAGTA
Source organism: uncultured Pseudomonadota bacterium (assembly GCA_964620245.1). Classification (GTDB taxonomy): domain Bacteria; phylum Babelota; class Babeliae; order Babelales; family JACPOV01; genus JACPOV01. The sequence goes on from CAZUJC010000011.1 coordinate 21,181, forward strand.
AGAAGAGCAGCCCAATCATTCGAGACCCCGGTCAAAGACTGTAGTTCAGAAAAAGTTAAAAAGTCGCACGATACCTTTTTTTGAATCTCATCGCATGAAATTAAATCGGTAAAATTAGTTTCTGGGGAGAGCAAGCGCATTTCTTCGCGCCATGATTCACATTCAGAAAACTCTTGGTATTTGCGCGCTGCTGCACTACGCCATTCACGGTACGAACTGAAAGAATTAGCCCAATCAATTACCTCATGCGCTTTGGGCAGAAAAGTTTTTTTTTGCATTAGCCAATCGACCCTTCCATTTCATGCTCAATGAGCCGATTAATTTCAACCGCATATTCCATTGGCAGCAACTGCACAAATGCATCTATAAAACCGTTCACAATCATTGCGCGCGCTTGGTGTTGCGTCAATCCGCGACTCATTGCATACAACAACTGTTCTTCATCAATGCTGCTGACCGACGCTTCGTGACCAATATCTACTTGTTCTTCACGTACATCGACTGTTGGATAGGTGTCAGATCGTGATTGCGGATCGAAAAGAAGCGCTTCGCACTGAACTTTTGAGCGAACTGAATGTGCGCCTTTTAACACTTTAAGTAATCCGCGATAGGTTGAACGGCCACCATCTTTGCTAATCGATTTCGCAACAATGGTTGAACTGGTGTGCGGTGCACAATGAATAATTTTTCCACCCGCATCTTGTTGTTGCCCTTTTCCTGCAACGGCAATTGAAATAATTTCACCTTTTGCATGTTCGCCTTGCAAAATAATGCACGGATATTTCATCGTCACTTTGCTGCCAAAATTACCGTCAACCCATTCCACATGTGAATGCGCATGCGCAACTGCACGCTTGGTAACCAAGTTGTACACATTAGGAGCCCAATTTTGAATGGTTGTATAACGCACATGTGCTCGTTCATGCGCCACAATTTCAACCACCGCACTGTGCAGCGAACTGCTGCGATAAACCGGCGCGCTGCACCCTTCAACATAATGCACAAAACTTCCCGGCTGCGCAATAATGAGTGTGCGTTCAAATTGACCCATGCTCGCACTATTAATGCGAAAATAGGCTTGCAAGGGCAAATCGATTTTGACATTTTCAGGAACATACACAAAACTACCGCCGCTCCACACGGCACTATTCAGTGCTGCGAATTTATTGTCATGCGCAGGAATAACGGTCGCAAAATATTTTTTTACTAAATCGGGATAGTTTGTGAGCGCTTGAGAAAGATCGGTAAAAACAACTCCTTGATCAGCCCACTCTTTTTTTAATTTTTTATACACAATTTCAGATTCAAATTGTGCACCAACTCCTGCCAGCATCGATTGCTCGGCCTGCGGAATTCCAAGTTTATCAAATGTTTTTTTTATATCTGCAGGAATTTCGTCCCACGAACTGTGTTGCTGTTCCAGTGGGCGAACATAGTAATGAATATCTTCATGATCAAGCGCAGAAAGATCGGCTCCCCATTGAGGCATCGGTTTTAGTTCAAAAATGTCGAGCGCTTTTAATCGAAAATCGGTCATCCAACTCGGTTCATTTTTCTGTTCAGACAAATCGATAACCGTTTGTCGATTGAGACCTTTTTTACTTTTATAATAGTAAAAATTATCAGAGACTTCGGGTGCGGTAGCCATCGTACCCTTTCGCTTCAATCGCACTCACAAGAGCAGAATCGCCCGTTGCTGCAATGGAACCATCAACCAGAATATGCACAAAATCGGGCACACAATAATCTAAAATGCGTCGATAATGAGTAATTAACAAAAGGCACATTGCTGGATTTTCTTTGCGCACTTTTTGCAATGCATGTGCAACGCTTTTGAGTGCATCAACATCTAAACCCGAATCGATTTCATCTAAAATCGCAATTTTGGGTTTAAAAAGCAGCAATTGTGCCATTTCAAATCGTTTTTTTTCGCCACCTGAAAAACCATCATTAACCGAGCGATCAATAAATCCTCGATCAAGGCCGACTGTATCAAAATGCTGCAGAATTTCTGCGCGCAATTGTTCAAGAGGAAGTTGTTGCCCCGTAAATGCTCGATGTGTTTCTTTTAAAAATGAAAATACATTAATTCCCGGAAGCGCTTGCGGATATTGAAAAGAAATAAACAACCCGTGCTGCGCTCGTTTATCCGGTGTTAATCCGGTCAACACAACGCCATTAAAGGTGATTTCACCCTGCGTAACTTCATAACGCGGATGACCGATGAGTGTATACGCCAACGAACTTTTGCCAGAACCGTTAGGGCCCATGAGTGCATGCACCGTACCTGGATTTAGCTGTAAATCGACGCTGCGCAAAATTTCTTTTGCATTGACCCGCACGCACAGATTGTTTAATTGTAATCCCGAATTCATTTTTTCCGCTGCATTGGTTGTAGTAAAAATATATATATAAGTGTAACAGATACAGAAAAAAACGCTATTTTAACGTTCTGTTTGACAATTAGAAACATGGTTTTTACACTAATTTGCACACTCACAAAAAGCTTTAATCTAAAGGACGATCGATGAAAAAAATATCGGCAATTCTATTATTCTTTTCAACACTGAATACGGTTGCAATGGAAAACCGAAACATTGTAACAATTCAAAATGAAGCTGCTGCAATTTTAGTAGCTAACAATGATGAAAATAACGCATCGATCAATTTATTGAACACTGCGCAGCTGCCCGAAACTTTCTCATTTTCCTGGAACAATACGCCGGTAACGCCTGAGCAGAAAACTGCCCTCTGTGAAGCGTTCAATAGTCAGTTTGCATTAGGCAAAGTAGAACACTGGGTTGTAAGTGGCGACAACAGAGCAGCACAACGCAACATAAATTTAAGTCCGATTTTTCGTGCTTTATCGCGCAACGGTGGGGCTGAAAATAATATGGAGGAATTATTGAAAAATGTGTTATTAGCCAAACGACTCCAAGATGCAAAAAATTTACTAACCAACTCTCAGGCAGCTCAAATAGATTTAATAACCCCGGGAATGTTAAACACGACAGAAATTACATACGAGGGCAGTCCTTTACCCGTTGGAAATTCAACCAATATTATTAATGCTTTGAATCAATTAGTCCTACACAAGAAAAATAACCAGGGTGAGCGCAAAACTCATACGTTAGACATTGCCGATTGTGCAAAAGCAATGGTCGCGAACAGCATACTTCAATGCGATACGAACTGGATCATTAATCATCCACAGATACAATTTCCAATCAATGAAAATATTAAAGATTTTAATAATTACCTTGAGAACATGAAGTACCATAACGGTTTGAAGTTTACGCCAAAACACGAAATGAAGAAAAAATGGTTCCCAGAACGTCATTGGATTTTATTTCCAACTACCGTAGGATTATTTTCAGTCCTTTTTAGCGACCATATAAAATATGCATTTTGGGGAGCAATTAAACAGGCACCACTTATTTGGGCCAACTATTTCGCTCGAGCATCTGCAAATCCCCCGGCAAATTAATTTACAACAATACGCGCACAAGCTCGTCGAGTGAAATGATTCCTTGCAGTACTTTATGTTTTGCATCATCTAAAAGTGTTTTCATTCCATCTGCATGGGCTTGTGCAGCAATTGCATCAAAAATTGGTGACTGTACTATCAATGAACGCAATTGATGGGTCATTAAAAGAAGTTCAAAAATGCCGATTCGCCCTTTGTATCCTAAATTCAAACACTGATCACATCCGCGGCTGGTGCGCAGAGATTCCAATGGCAATTGTAGCCGCTTGAGCAATAATTTTTCTTCATCAGTTGGTGCTCGTTCGCTCACGCACTGTTGGCACAAGCGACGCACGAGCCGTTGTGCAAGAATTCCTGAAAGTGATGCGTTTATTAAAAATGGTTCAATTCCCATATCCATTAAACGCATGAGTGCACCGGGTGCATCGTTAGTGTGCAACGTGCTGAGCACCATGTGACCAGTAAGTGCTGCTTCAATTGCCGCTTTTGCGGTTTCAATATCACGAATTTCACCAACCATCACCACATCTGGATCTTGACGCAACATGGCACGAATTCCGCGTGCAAAAGTAAAACCAATATCTGAATGAATGTGGCCTTGCGTAATTCCTTCAACGTGATATTCCACCGGATCTTCAAGCGTAATAATGTTTTTTTCAGGAGAACTGATGGCAGAAAGTGCTGCATACAACATGGTTGTTTTTCCAGATCCGGTTGGCCCGGTTACTAAAAAAAAACCACTTTGTTTGCGTAAAATGCCACACAATGCTTCGTACATTGGCTGCTGCAAACCAAGTTTGTCTAATTCAATCATTGTGTTCGTGCGATCAAGAACACGAATTACTATTTTTTCACCATACAATGATGGAAAGGTAGAAACACGCAAATCAATATCATGGTGGGCTGCACGAAACCGGAATTTACCATCTTGCGGCACCCGCTTTTCGGCGATATCGGTGTGTGCCATAATTTTAATACGTGAAAGAATTTGTGTTGTACTGCTCAACGCAATTGGCTGTTGATCATACAGCACACCATCAATGCGATAACGAACGCGCAGCTGAGAACTGAGTGGTTCTAAATGAATGTCGGATGCATTGCATGCAATTGCGCGCGCGAGTAACATGTCAACAAACTCAATTGCAGAAAAATCGTGTGCAACTGCTCGTTCGATGATCATGCGTTATTCTTCCTCTTGCCGCGTGTGCGGATGCAAAACTTCTTCAACTTCTTTTGTTTCTTCTAGTTCACGACCCGCATCGTCGTCCATCGAGACTTGAGAAACTGATTTGTCATAGAATTCTTGAATTGCATCGTTAATATCTTGCGCTAAACCAACCATAAATTGAATATCGTACGAAACCTGCTTACCGATGTTGGCAAGCAAGGTAGGATCTCCAGGATTATTGGCAACCATAATTAACGTATTTTGGTCACGTTCGACCGGAATTACCAAATGACGCAAGAGAAAATCTTTAGGAAATTCATGTAATAAATAATGTTCAAAAAAATAGCCAGTCACATCAAATGCTGCTACTTGATAGTATTCACTCAGCGCATTAAGAACCGCTGTGCGCGAAACCAACCCTTCTTCAAGCAAAAAATCGTCAAACGCAATTTGCGACCGATCATAAAATATTTTTTTAAGCGCTCTTGCTTCATCTGGTTGAATTGCTCGCTGCTTTAACAAAATAGTGGTCAATGCCTCTACAAACGTCTCCTGCTTTTTCATACTTTTTCCTTTTAGCCAATGATGAAGCCGAGAAAAAATGCAACACCGCCAACACCAACTGCAAGAACATGCGCTTTTGCCCATGAAATGCCACTATTAAGAGCTTCTTGAAAATCTTGATCGGGCGAAAGTCCAATCATCGTTTTAATGCGCGGCCAATCGATAGTGATAATTGAAACATAATGAAGCACTACTAACAATGAAATTAAAAGAACGGTCAAAAAGAGCAGCGATCTGCCGAATTTTTTTGTCAAATAACCAGCGGCAAATCCCACACCAAAAGCAATAGCACTTTCCGTGATTGAATCCATCGAAATATTTAAGCGATCTGCACCTGCTTGAATTTTCTCTTTTACCACTTCAAACCAACTTTGTGGATTTTTTTTCATCTGCTCTCCTTGCCTGTATATTCATTATGTTTGTTTAGTATAGGCCCAGGTTTAACTAAAACGCAAGCCGTTATACAACAGTACCAAATTTTAAATTAAGTTCTTTAAATCGACGATGAACACTGGAACGATTAACACCAAGAAACTGCGCAATTTGATTTTGGTTGCCAAATTTTTCCCATAACAGTGCCATTAATTTAGGGTCTTTGAGCGCTTTTCGCCCCAAACGCGCAGCGCGTGCCAATTCAGGATCGGAAACAGTAAACGCTGGATCGAGTGGATTATCTTCATAAATATGATTCTTTTTTGATTTATTGACCAATAGTTGTTCGATTTTTGCTTTAAATTCATGCAAGCTTGGCGGTCGTGAAAAAATCAGACGATGCGTTTCTTGCGAACTCAATTCCAACAAATTTTTATAGGGTTCAGCCTTAATTGCTTGCGCAACGAAACCATTTGCTAAATCGGTAAGTTCATGTTCAGGCAAGGTTACCAACGATGGCAAGCTCAATGTTGTTTTTTTAAATTTGCCGAATAACTCTGCATTAAAAGTGCCATTCGCAACCAAACTATCAAGTGCTTGATGAGTCGCGCATAAAATGCGCGCATTGCTTGAACAGGTACGTTCATCCTTCAATTGATGATAAAATCCATATTCAAGATATTGAGCAAGCATCGCTTGTGTTGGAGCACTCAAAAAATGAACATTTTTGATAAGCAATGTACCATTACTATCTAACTGTTCAAGAAGTGCTGGTTCTTTGGAATCACCAAACAGTGGATTTATACCAAACATTTTCAGTGCGACTTCCTCATTTTTTTCATGCGTTGTGAGATTGAGAATGTATAACGTACCGCGTAAACTAATACGATGAATAATTTCAGCCAGCGGTTGCACATCTTCATCAGGCAAATCAAGAAGCAACGGTTTTTTACCGAGTGCCAATTTTAATAAATCAATTTTAAACTGCAAAAATTCAGGAGAACTACTTGGTAATAATTGATTGATTAATCTGCCAGATTGAGTTGTTTCTAAATACAAAAGATAATCCCAATCACTTGGATTTTTTAATAATTCAAGTTGATTTTTAAGCAAATCACCAATTTCCGGATAATAAACAACAATCAAAACACCATTATCATCATTGCTCGGAATCGCCATAAATACCAATTTATTACCATCACCATCACTAATAAGTGCATTTTGTGCTGTTTTATATTCCTGTGCATGTTGTACTGCAGTTTTTAATGCTTTCGTAATCGGGTGTCCCTCATGCGTATTTGGATTGATGGTAATGAGCTCTTTCGCAGCCTGATTTCCAAAATCAAACCAGCGGTTTTTGTAATGCAAAATACCAATTTTGCGATGTGCAGTATGCAAAAACGATTGAATAGCTTCTTTGTATTGATTAACTTCTTGATGCTTGCTGAACAATTCTTCCTCGACACCTTTTTGGTGCTTCAACATTTGTTCGAGGCTGCGGTTTTGCATAAGATAAATTACATTACTCAAATAGCAAGCAAAAACAATCATTTCATCTTGCTCGGTGCGATTATAAAATTGTCCATCACGTGCATCACGTTCAACAATAATGTAAGCAATAATTTTTTCATTATGATAAATCGGCAAAAAAATGTCAGCATTAATAGTATCCATAAACTTGAGCAACATGCCGCCACATTCATTTTCTTCATAAAAATTATCAAACGCCATTTCATCTGCAACTACAATGCCATTTTTTTGCAAACATGAAACAACGGTTGTTTGTTTTTTTTCATTGCGCGCCAAAAATTCTTCAACGAGCAACTGATTAACATCGTAGGTACTGCATTCTTCAATTTCAGATTTCTTCTTTTCGGCACATTTACGAATATGAAGTGCAACTCGATTTGCTTGCAACCCAAATGCAGATTTAAAAAATTGCGAAGTGAGGGTTGCTAATTCCGGTTTTGTAACCGCTTTGCTAATTTGGCCAATAATTGCTTTGAAATCATCAATAAAATTTAAATGTGGCGAAGTTTGAACATGGCCATGAAAATTGAGAAACCGTAACCCAATAACTTTTTTTGCCGCAAAATAAAACGCAAAAGTAAGCAAAATACTAGAAATGCTAACAACGGCAAAATTAACCTGTAAATAAACTTGTGTAAAACAAGTTGGAATAGTTTGCACAAAATCAAAAAATAATTGAGGGATAATTATAATTTGAATGAGCACTTTCAATTGTTTTTTTAAAATTTTTGGTACACGAAAATTTTTAATTTTTCTTAAAACTACAAAAATCGATGGCACAACACATAAAACAAACAAGCAGGTGCTGAGTGGAAATAAAACCTTTAATTCAAAAAAAGGCCTATTTAACACATTATTAAATTCAAAACATGATAAATATAAGAACAAACAAGCAAGAACGGTAGTAATTGGAATTAAACATTTTTGATACAAATTAAATTTATAATTGTTATCAATCAAATTTTCAATCAATAATCCAAGAAAATGATATTGAATTATTGTCAAAGCCCAACCAAAGCGGTTCAAAAACAAAACCGGCCTATAATCAGAGCCAATCAATCCCAACTTATACAAATTAAAACAAATCCAAGCGATATCTGAAAACATTGCACCAATTAAAACCGGAATCAAATACCACCACGGTCCTCTAATTTTCGATGATCTCAGTCCACTTAGAATAGTAACTATGAAAAAATAGAATTTTAAAATAAAAGAAACACTCGTTGCTGCTAAAATGAATGGAAAGCTATTAATGTAATTGAATACTAAGAATACTGTTTCAATCATGACTGTTTCTTGAACTTAAGTTGTTGAAGATTTAATATATTAGTAACTATTTTAAATTATGTTCATATAATTGAAAAGGTCTAATTATGATTTTAAACTTACACACTTTATCGCGCACATTAATTATTTTCACAATGCTACTCTCATCTATTCCTCCTTATTAACATAAAAAAAATGATTGTTTTTGCTTAAAAAAAAGAGGTGCTCTTAATCAGAGCACCTCTTTTTTGAAGCCTTCGTTCAAATTTATTTTACGAAACCAATTCTTT
>CAZUJC010000012.1:0-28717 GCA_964620245.1 uncultured Pseudomonadota bacterium
ATAATACGGAATCAACGTTGTAGCAGCTGCTGCAAAAATTGATTTCTTTTTAATAAGTGCCATGCAACAGGTAATCGCTGCAGTCGAAGCCATAATTCCATGCATGCATTCATTGTTAACCGAATCAAGCATTTCTGTAGAAAAACCAAGTGCTGCCATAAATATTGTTTCAGGATTTTTTTGCAACCACTTGCCAACTGTTTTTGAATAGATTGCAGTTAAGCCACCAACTGCAACGCCAGCAACCGCATAAGCAGCAGCAGATTTTGCATCAATTGCTTGCGCTGAATTATTATTCAACCCAAGACCGGCAATAAGAACTGCTAACAATCCAAACTTTTTTAATTTCTTCATATTCAATAACCTCACATTACATTATAAAAATAATTGATTAATCTAAATCAGCTAACCTAAAACGTGGTGCACGTTCTTGTGCAACCGGTTGCACTTTCGGTTTGCTTAATTTTTTCCACATAACTATTGATACACCAAGTGCTACTGCCGTACCTGCCGCAATTCCCGCAGCAACATACGGTTTTTCAACTGCTTTTGCTTTCGCAAAAAGACCAAAATCTTTTATAGATTGTGCAACGGTGTTAAAACTTGGTAATTTTGACCAGAAATTAGTTGCTTGAGTTTGTATGTTTTGTGCAGCAACTGTTGCATAGTGCTTTGCATACGTAAGCACACCAGGAATTTGAAAAGTAAAATCACCAGGATTGCTCATTTCCCAATTTACCAATTCAGCTAATTCTGCCTGTTCTTTTGCAGCTTGAATATCCTCATGCATCTGACGAAGAAGAAACTGATCAAATCCATCATTCATGGAAAGAACAGTTCCACATGAAATTCCTGCAACTAAAAATGCAAGCATAGATTTTTTTAATAAAGACATAATAAAAACCTCCATTTACCATTATTTTTTTGTCTTTATTAGTATAAAGTATCTATGATTTGTGTCAATTTATTTTTTCAAATAGAAATATTTTATAATAATTAAATACCAAACAGGCAAAGCACCTAACACGCTGTCAATTCGGTCCAAAATTCCGCCGTGACCCGGCAACATAGACCCGACATCTTTTACACCCGCTTGTCTTTTTAGCCACGATTCAAATAAGTCACCACTCATTGCGCTGATAGAAACAAGAAATGAAATGATGATCACTTCATGAACCGGCAAGTTGATTTGGAACCATGTACCCAACAGATAAAGAACCAAAAAAACGCTTAAAAATCCGCCAAAAAGCCCTTCGAGCGATTTTTTTGGGCTTATGGTGGGTGCCAATTTTGTTTTGCCCCATTTTTTTCCAACAAAATAAGCACCAGAATCAAAACCCCACACGGCACATAATAAAAAAAATACAAAAATTCGTTCATTTGATTGATTTAATTGTATAAGAAAAAAAACTGGTAGCAAAAGATAAAAAAATAAGACGAGCCAGAAAAAAAAATGGTTATAACTGATTAATTTTGGCAATTCAAAAAATGCGCAATACAAAATAGTACATACGGCCATAAGCGAAAAAAGAAAGGGTGGGCCAAAGAAAAACAGTGCTAAACAACAAGGAATTAAAATGATTGCAGTAACAACTCGCTGCACCAATTCTGATTGTTTTTTTAATACAGTACTCATTTTCCTACCGTGATTTAGACAGTAATGAAAGTGATTTGCGCAATAATTGATCAAACGAATCGTTCGTTGATTGTTGTCGCAAACTAGAAATTACCGGTGCAATTTCTGAACGTGAATAATTCAGCGACTGCAACGCATCTGCCAATTCTTTCCATTGCAGGCCGCCCGATTGCGCATCGACCGTAATTTTACCACTGGTAATCAAATTTTGAGCTGCCGATTTGAGTTGCACAATCATCTGCTCAGCCTTGCGCGTTCCGATCCCATGCAGCGCGGTAAGTGTTTCGATCGATCCGTTCAAAATTGCTTGCAAAAATGGTCCAACACTCATTTGCTCTAAAATCGAAAGAGCGATTTTGGGTCCAATACCCGGACATTTCAAAATAAGCAAAAACACCGCTCGTTCTTGTTGGCTGGCAAACCCAAAAATTGAAGGGCCCTGTTCGGCCGACCAATGGTAATAACAATGCAAACTCGCCTCTTTGCCAATAGACAGTGTTTGGGCTGATGGGCTCAGGACTTCATACCCAACACCGCCTACCAAAAGAGTGATGGTATTTTCTTCAAGTGCGTGCACGTTACCGCGCAAAAAATTGATCATTGCACTAGTTCCTATTTTTTAAAGGTATTTATTTCTTGATCGTATACTATTTTTTTAAAACTCTTAACTCTTTTTAAAAAACAGCGTAAATACACCATTTTTTTACCCCTTTTTCCTGAGAAAAAGGGACAGTAAGACTTTTTGATTTTTTAGGCCTCCATATTGACAATTGTTTCCCTTTTGTTACATTCTTCATTGCTATGTGACGCGGGAATAGCTCAGCGGTAGAGCGTTGCCTTGCCAAGGCAAAGGTCGCGGGTTCGAATCCCGTTTCCCGCTCCAAAAGAAGCAATGTAGTTCGTTTGAAAAACCGGTTGCCTTCCAATGCTCAATCAAAATCAGCGATAATCGTTACATGCTCATCTTGGGACTATATACACTCACACTAATACATGAGTTTTTTTTATTCTATTTTTAACCAAAAGGTTAACGATGAAATCTATTATGCAAGAAGCTTCTTCAGTTATGAAAGCGATCGAAAAAGGGTGGGAGGCTGCAGGCAAGCCGAAAGAATTTTCGATCAAAGTATTTGAAGAAGGGAAGAAAAATTTTATTGGCATGTCCACACAATCTGCCAAAGTGGGAATTTTTTTCAACGAAACAGTTGCCTTTAAACCTGAGCGCGCACCATATGAACAAAAAAATAAAATGCGCCAACAACAGCATCAACCACAAAGACCTGCTCCCCAACCACAGCAGCAGCGTGTTGAACGGCCAAAAGAGCAACCACAAAAAGAACTACGCCCAACAACTGCAATTTGGACCAATGAAATGATCGATGCGGCAACTAATTGGCTGCGTGGCACTCTCAAAGCACTTGATCAGGCTTCATTGCCATTCAATGTTGCTGCTGACAATTATCAATTGCGTTTCACTTTTTCTTCACCGCTTATTGATCATCCTGAAAAAGAACAACAAATGTTGCGTTCACTTTCGTTTTTATTGTTGTGTTCACTCAAACGCACATTCAAACGCCCGTTGCGCGGTTATAAGATAGTATTTACTCGATCATGATTGAAACCGAATACGCTTCCATTATTGCACAATGCACACCATCAGGCAGTGGTGCAATTGCATTGCTGCGTATTTCTGGCCTCGATGCAGTGGTAATTGCAGATCGAATGAGCCAGTTACCGGACAATAAACAATTACTTGCTTGCTCATCACATACCATAGAGTATGGATGGGTAATTGATGAAAATGGCACTAAAATTGACCAAGTTCTTTTTTTGATAATGCATGCTCCCAAAACTTACACCGGAGAAAACACCGTTGAAATTACCTGCCATAATAATCCATTTTTGATTGAGACAATTATTAATCGGGCACTCATGTGCGGTGCACGCGTTGCACAACCAGGAGAATTCACGCGCCGCGCTTTTTTGAACGGCAAAATTGATTTGTTGCAAGCAGAAGCAATCAATGAACTCATTCATGCAACGAATCAATTATCGCTCAAACAATCACTTGAACAGTTGAATGGCACCTTTTCGCACTGGATTGCAGCACTTGAAAAAAAATTGATCACCTGTTTGGCGTACAGTGAAGCAAGTTTCGAATTTCTTGATGATGAAATGGAATTTGCGCAGTTCATCAATGAGCAACTCACCACCATTATTCAATCAATTGCACGCATCAAACTTACATTCGATCAACAGCAACAGTTGCGGCAAGGAGTGCGTATTGCGTTAATAGGTTCAGTAAACGCAGGAAAATCTTCGCTATTTAATCTACTTCTTGGACATGCTCGTGCGATTGTTGCACCAATTGCTGGTACTACACGCGACTCAATCGAATCCACTATTTCTTTAAATGGCACTCAAGTAACGATGATTGATACCGCAGGTTTGCGTTCAACGAACGATACCATTGAACAAGAAGGCATTATTCGCTCACACCAGGAAGCACACAAAGCGGATATAATTTTACTTATTGCCGATGGTTCACGCCAATTGAGTTCGCACGAACAGCACACGTACCATGAATTAATACAAAAATACGCAGCAAAAATAATAGTAGTGCACAGCAAAACAGATTTGCCACAGATGCAGAACAAACTTACACATTCGTTACCAATCGTTCAAGTTACCGAACAACAAAGTGCAACTGTTGAAGACCTTAAATCAACTATTCAAGAAAAAATTCGTAATTTATTTGCGCACATTGATTCACCATTTTTGCTCAATCAGCGCCATTTTCGTGTATTGCTCAAAGTAGAACAACACATTAAAGATACGGCACCACTTATGGAACACAAAGCGGTACCGTATGAATTAGTGTCGGCTCGACTTCAAGCTATTCTTGAAATGTTAACAGAATTGACCGGCAAAACAATTTCTGAAAATGCAATGGACGCTGTATTTAGAGAATTTTGTGTCGGTAAATAATTTTAATCGATTAATGCAAATCGGTTGATCGTTTTACCATTCACTTCAACGTTTTCCATAAATGCTGCAACTGAACGCGTAAAAATTGGTTGATTGCCAAGTTTAGAATCAGCATACAATCCTTGATACACAACCCACGGCTCTAAATTGTCCGATTCTGCATTGAACACAATCATCAACACTTTGTATATATTGCCTTTGTAGTGCTCATACATTCCACCTATCAACGGCGTTGATGTTTGCAATTCGTCTTTAAAATAATTTTTGATGTTGTTCATTTGCTTCTCCACTTTTGTTGCATACTTGATTAACATCATTATTTGTGTTTTTCAACTTAAGCATTTCTTTCATAACCATCCACTTTTTACCTGGTACTGCTTCAACAAACTGTTTTCTCAATTGTTTCATACGCTCTTCATTTCCTTCTGAGGCAGAATTATCCATAGCTACAGTTATATTTTCACTCAAAACAATTACCATAAAGAGCGCAATCATTATTTTTTTCAACAAATTCATTTTTTCGAATCCCTGCATTTTTGCATCTATTTATTTTTTAATTTTTTTTGCAACAAATTTGCCCAGTACTTACGCCACTTTAACAAAAGAATAGATATTTTCTAGATTTTCTAAATCGAATTTATTAGGTTGCTTATAATTGCTTGAAAAAAATAAATGATTTTTTAAAAAAAAGGAGTTCAACACCCATGGCATTCACAATCAAATCTAAAAAAAGCGGCAAACTGTATCATCTTCATTCAAAAGACGTAAAGCTTGCTGGTGGCCGCAAACAAACGATCTACTATTTTGCAGGTAAAGCTGGAAAAGATGCAATTGACGAAATTCCAAAAGGGTACGAAACAATGGAAAACAAACGTACCGGTTTACCAATGTTGCGCAAGAAAAAGAAATAAACTTATTTAATAAGTGTGCATAGATAACTATTTACCAAGCACCCGTTGCAATTAATGTATTGATATTGACTGCACTCGTGTGCTTTAATTGTTAGTGTACTTATGTAATGACTGTACGCATTCACAAGCAACTTCAACTGTAGTACACTAAATAACAACTATGTTATCAATCTATTGAGTTATATTCCTTCATTATGAAAATCAATTATTGCACATTCAGTCCATCCGATTTCAAAAATCATGTAGCACAATCACCAACGTACACCTACTACTTTCAAACACCGGCAGGAATTCTGCGTACACTTTCAACTAACAGTGGTATCTATGAAGCATCGTTTATTGATGAACACATTCCTGCGCAGCAACTTTCCAAACTTGATAATCGCACCGAATTGTCACTTATTTTAGTTGGTACAGAGTTTCAAATTAAGGTGTGGCAACACACATTAAAAATTCATCAAAATAAAACAGTATATTATCAAGAATTAGCTCAAAAAATTGATCGTCCACGTGCATTTCGTGCCGTTGCGCAAGCTTTAGGCGCTAATAAAATTGCCTATTTTATTCCGTGTCACCGGGTCGTGAATAAAAATGGTAACCTTGGTGACTATCGCTGGGGAATCGATAAAAAAAGAGCATTGCTTGACGCTGAAAAAAATAATTGATCTTAAAAAAATAATTTTTCATCAAAGATAATTCATCTTGTACAAAATTGTTGATTTTTCCTCAGTAAAAAGTACAAGGTATTTTTTGTTAAAGCTTCTCGAATACATTTTTTTAACCAAAAAAGGGAGACTATGAGAAAGCTACTCATGGAGTTCATCGGTACATTTTTTTTCATCTTTACCATTGCTATTGGTGCAAGTCCGATCGCAATTGCATCGATGCTTATGGCATGGATGTATATTGGTTTTTACGTTTCTGGGGGCCACTATAATCCAATGGTAACCCTGGCCGTGATGTTGACCGAAGGAATCGCGCTCGTCACTGCTGGCTATTACATGCTTGCACAAATTGCTGGAGGATTTTTAGCCTATGGCGCCGCTGCCTATTTAGGGCAACGCATGGTTTTCCCAGAACCGGGAGCAGGCGTTACACTCGCGCAAGCATTTATTGTTGAAATATTATTAGCATTTGTATTGGCTTCGGTTGTATTGCATGTAGCAATTACAAAAAGATTTCAAAACAGCACCGTTTTTGGTTTTGCAATCGGTTTTACCATTCCCGCACTTGCTGCCGTTGGTGGCCCAATTTCTGGCGGACTGTTCAACCCCGCAATTTCAATTGGTTCATCATTGTTTGGTGCAATCAGTGGCATGAATGAAATTATGTGGTCACACTTGGGAATGTATGTAATCGGTGCTTTTTTAGGTGGTGCACTTGCTGCGTATGCATTTAACTATTTCGTTCCAGAAAGAAGCCGTTAAAAAATATCATTTTTTTTAGATTTTAAGGGTCGATAATTAGTCGACCCTTCATTTTTTAAAATACGGTCGTAAAATTTAACCATAGTGCAACTATTTTTGTTTCAAACCTGTGTGCACGGCTCACCAAAATACCAGTACCAATAAGACCTGGTCGATTCAATAATGGTAATTTCTCAAACAATCTAAAATAACTCCCAAATCCACTTTGCCGAACAAACGCATTGCTACTCACCGTTTGTGTTGGAAAAATCACTGCTTGATTACTAAAAATGGTTGGATTGTAACCAACTTCAAACGAATTTCTTCCACGTCGATAATCGATCGCCAACAATAAATCGGTTACATTACCAGGTTGAATTTTACTTCCTACAGTCAAAATTGGCCACTTGCGATTAAAAAAATGAAGAAAACGATTTTGAAAAATAAAAACTAACGATTTGGGTAACGAATTAATAAAACTATACGAAAATTCAGACCCAACCCCAAAACTAAAAAAACGAGTTCCAACCAACGTATCCTGTGCTTCAACCGGCGTTACTTTCAATCGTGTTGGAACGCCGGTAAGTGCATAGAGCACAAATTGCGAACTCTTTTTGATAAAAAAATTACGCCCCGCTGAAAAAACAATATCATCAAATCCGGTGCGCGATGCATCAATAGTTGAAGTGCCTGAAACTTTTGCATGTTCATTTTCAAGCCCTGTAGAAATTTCTGCCCACCAGTTTGGTGGAATAACACACCGCACATTAAATAGCGAACCGGCTATTAGACGCTTATCTACCACATCAACACCAAACATCGGATTGACAATATGTCGATCTCGTTTATATGCAATGGGCACTGCGGTGGTCACCCACAGCGTTTTTTTATCTTTTTTTAATAGCTGTGCAACAGGATAATTAAACGCTCGTCTAATTTTTAAATTGTAAACAAGCGATATTGCACTCGTTGCCTCAAACCAACAGAGAAATAGAATAAAAAATAGAGAACTATTATTCATGAAAAAAAAGTACACAAATATGCGCACAGTTGTCTATGCTTGAATAAAAAGTTGAACTGTTACACAGGAATTTTAATGAAGCGTATTTATTTTCACCCAAGCATGACATTTGTTGCCACCCTCTTTTTAATTATTTTGCTGCCAATCTATTGGTACTATTACGGCCCACAAAATTTCTTGTGGCTTTCCGATATTGGATTATTTTTAACCGTCGCCGCCCTGTGGCTTCAAGCACCAGTGCTCATGAATAGTGCTTGTGTTGGAATTTTACCACAAGAAATTGCATGGAATATCGACTTTTTTACTGGCCTCTTAACCGGTTATCATCCCGTTGGATTATCTGACTACATGTTTGATGAAAAGCTACCTCTTTTTTTGCGAGCACTTTCATTATTTCATATACTCATGCCTCTTATCTGGCTGTGGTGCATCATCACGATTGGTTACAACCAAAAAGCGGCGTGGTATTCGACGATTATGATATGGTGCGCGTTAATTTGCACCTATTTTTTTACTCAACCTGCTGATAATATCAACTGGATGTTCATGGCACAAGCACATCAATGGCAATTTGTTTCACCATTTGCATGGTTTCTGTTTCTAATGATCGGTATTCCACTTTTTATTATTCTACCAATGCATCTTCTTTTATGTACAATTTCAAAAAAAATCGACTGATTGTTTTTGAAATAAAAACAATGCGGTAGTAATTAACACAGCAGAAATAATCATATTAATTGAAATATCAACAGGTCTTCCAAGCAACAGTTCAAAAATCACTGAAAAGAGTGGCAACGAAAATCCAGCAAATGTGACTAACAATGCGCTGTGTTTTTTTACAAAATAAATATACAAGCCAGCACACATTGCGGTTGCACCAATCAACAGTGCAAGCATAAACATATTGGAACTCAGCACATCCCAAGCAATCGGACTCTGGTGCACTAAAGCATAATGAACATATGCGCACAACGAACCAAATCCCATACTTAATGCATTGGTAAGAGAAAGTGGATAGGCATCGACTGCTTTATTTTTTTCCATAAGTAATGCACTCAGACCCATCGCGCAGGCCGATGACACAAAAAGAAGCGCACCATACAAATAGTTTCCTACACATGCATTTTGACCTATGATTAATGGTACGAATCCAAACCATCCTAAAAAAAGTGCAACTATTTTTGTTTTTGAAATACGTGTTTTATAGACACAATAATCAAGCAATGCAATCACAAATGGAATGCAATTATACCACAAACTTGCATTGACTGAGTCAATATATTCTAAACCAATAAGTTGCAGTGTGTTCGCGGCATACACATTAAAAAACCCCAAAACAATAAAAGCAATACTGTATGCACACGAAAATGGTTTAACAGCATGTGAAAATAAAGCATAGACGCCAAAAATGATACTGCACCCAAGCATTCTAATAACAATCATCAGATAGGGATCGATTGTCGCAAGCAAATCTTTGCTGACAATAAAGGTGAGTGCTAAAAAAGCATACATTAATAGAACGGTTATCATCGTGTCCCCTGTAAATTGTGTTCTGCCAAAGATTATTTAATTATTTCGGCCCCTCTTTTGATCACTTCCGTGCATTTAAGCTGATTGAATAATTCAGGATTTATGCGGCCAATTTTTAAACAGGCAAAAATCTGTCCTAAGACCGCTCCCTGTTCTTTTAACCCGCTGTCATTTTTTAACACACCTGGTTTGTATGATTGTTCAATTATTTTTCGGGCCGCTGCTAAATCTTGTTCAATTCCAGCATACATTAATTCTGGGTAGAATAGTGAAATAGAGAGCAGTATTAAGGTTTTTCTAAACATTTCCATTCCCTTTTTTTCAGTAAAACATGAATTTAAACTAATTAATTATTTTAAAAAAATCGAGTACGCTTATTATTAATTTGTCATACATTTAGTTATTTACAATGAATCTATGTACCGTTACTTACACTGTTTTGATATCGGTCTGCTTACTTAAAGGCTCACTTAAAATGAACATAGCTGCGGCTGAGTCAAAAAAAACCAAATTTGAGTTTAAAAAAGTAGCTCCCGATGATTTACCACTTCTTTATTCGTGGTTTAAGCAACCACATGTGGAACAGTGGTGGCCCGTTCCCGCAAAAGAAGAATTTTTTGAAAAATTTTTGCGCAGAATCCGTTCAAAAGATACCTTTCCATTTTTAGTTTTTGCTGATGGTGTACCGTTTGCCTACATTCAATATTACTACATTGATCGCACCCAACCAAAAGCAGGAAAATGGTTGCCTGAGCTGCCCGAAACTACCATAGGCACCGATCAATTTATTGGCGACCCTGAATTTTTGGCAAAAGGATATGGAACTGCGTTCATAAAAGCGTTCATCGATTATTTAGCAACAATTGAACCACACATTACCACCATTATTGTTGACCCAGAACCTATTAATAAAGTAGCAATTAACTGTTACGAAAAAGTAGGTTTTCAGCGCGTTGGCAATTACAGAACTGAATATGGTGAAATCGTTCTCATGCGATACGATGTGAATAAAAAAAAGGAACGCTATGGTTGATGATGAACTATTAGATTTAGTTAATGAACATGATCAAGTGATCGGCCAACAATGGCGCTCACAAGTGCATGAGCACAACTTGCGCAATTTTCGCGGCGTTAATGCTTTTTTAATTAATGAGCATGGACAACTATGGATTCCGCGCAGAACTGCTCACAAAAAATTATTTCCGCTCGCACTTGATACAAGCATGGGCGGTCACGTTGGAGCAGGCGAAAATTATGTGCAAGCTTTTGAACGTGAATTGATGGAAGAGTTGCGCATCGATGCAAAACAAACACCATTTCATTATATCGGTTCACTTAATCCATATGAGCACAACACTTCTGGATTCATGCAAGTGTTTATGTTGCACACAAATAATGCACCAGAATTTAACACTGATGATTTTCTTGAATATTATTGGTTAACACCAAATGAATTGTTGCAACGCATTGCAAATGGTGATTCATGCAAAGGTGATTTGCCTAAAATCATACAGTTATTATTTACAAAATAATTTTTCCATCAAAAAATTGATCATATTCGTTGGTACCAATTATTACTGCGCAAGATAATTTTCCACATCGAACAAATTCCATCATTCATAAATTTTTTTTGCGGCTATCCATACACCAAAATTGAATATTTATTCATATTTTCTCAATAATTTTATCAACAACAAATATCTTTATTCAAATTAATGAATTTACACTTAAAAGCAGCCGTTTTTCTCAAAATAAAATGCTTGACAAGCAACGCTTATTTGTGGATAAATATTAATTATATAAAGAATATTTATTCAATATAAACAGGATGCACTCATGAACAAGAAAATTATTTTAGCCTATAGCGGAGGATTAGACACTTCGGTTATTCTGCACTGGCTGAAAAGCAAAGGATATGAGGTAATTTGCTTTATTGCAGATGTAGGACAACAAGAAGATTTTAGCGCTATTGAAAAGAAGGCATACAGTACTGGTGCTTCTAAAGTGTATATTGAAAATTTACAACGCCAATTTGTTGAAGATTATATTTTTCCAGCACTTAAAGCCAATGCGGTCTACGAAGGTTCTTATTTATTAGGCACTTCGCTCGCGCGTCCGTTAATTGCAAAAAAACAAGTACAAATCGCGCACCAAGAAAACACGAACATTTTTGCGCACGGCGCAACTGGAAAAGGAAACGATCAAGTACGTTTTGAATTTACCTATTATGCTTTAGTGCCCCAAGCAGAAGTTATCGCTCCATGGCGAGACGCAGAATTTTTAGCACAATTTCAAGGCAGAGATGATTTAATCGCTTACGCAAAAAAACACAACATTCCGGTTGAAGCAACTGCCGCAAAACCGTACAGTGTTGATGAAAATCTCATGCATACCAGTTTTGAAGCGGGCTTTCTTGAAGATCCTGCACAGATTCCTCATCAATCGATGTTTAAAAAAATCGTAACGCTTGCTAAAACACCATCACAGTCAACGCAATTGACGATTACATTCAATAGCGGAATTCCTACTAAAATTTTTAATCATGAAACCTATCAAACAGTAACTGGATCGTTAGAACTCTTTTTGTATCTCAATACACTTGGTGCACAGTATGGTGTTGGGCGCGTTGATATGGTTGAAAATCGCTTTGTTGGAATAAAATCTCGCGGCGTATATGAAACACCTGCCGGTACTATTTTGTGGAAAGCACACAAAGATCTTGAAGCACTCACTCTTGATCGTGAAGTTGCACACTTAAAAGAATATTTTGCACTTACAATTGCATCACTTATTTACAACGGTTTTTGGGAAAGTCCTGAAATGAAATTTCTCATGGTTGGGATTAATCATAGCCAAGAACAAGTGACCGGCACTGTCACGCTCTTTTTGCATTATGGCAATGTTGTTATTGTTGGCAGAACTTCTCCTTATTCACTCTACCAACCAAAACTTTCAAGCATGCATGAAGCAGGCGGCTACAACCAAGCAGATGCGCAAGGATTTATAAAAATTCAAGCGATGCGCTTGAAGCAAACTGCAAAACAAATTAATCACACCAAAAAAAATGAATAAATAAAAGGTAATGCATTATGGATATACAAACAATACTCAATAAATTAAATAACACACCAGTTCCATCCGTAAAAAAAGTTGCGGTCGCTTTTTCTGGTGGTCTTGACTCTTCACTAGCAATTGAACTTTTGCGTCGTATTTATAAAGTCGAAGAAATTGTTCCAATTACTATCGATATTGGGCAAGGTGAAGAAGAAATGGTGCAACTACACGAAAAAGCAAAAATATTGGGTATTTCTCCACTAATACTTGATGCGAAAACGGAATTTTCTGAATTTTGGCTTACAAAAGCCATTCAAGCAAACTCTAACTACAATGGTTATCCTGTTTCAACTTCAATGACCCGACAATTAGTTGCTCGCCTTGTTGCAATTGAAGCACTAAAGCTTGGATGCGATGCATTACTAGAAGGATCAACTGGCAAAGGAAATGACCAATATCGCATGCATAATGTTTTTAAATATTTTGCACCAAATTTAGAAATCTTGGTTCCTGTTCGTGATTTTGATTTAACGCGAAGCGAAGAAACTGCATTATGCCACTATTGGTCAATTCCGGTCACTGAAGAAATTGTAGGCGGCGACGATAAAACAATGTGGTGCCGCTCAATCGCTTCAGGTGCAATTAGTCTTAATCAACGAATTCCAGATACTGTTTGGATGTGGCTGACACCCGCCCAGCAGTGCTTGGATACACCAACTCACCTTACTCTTTCGTTTAAACACGGCATTCCAGTAGCTTTGAACAACGAGCAATTACCGCTTGATATTATTATTTCACAATTAAATGTGATCGCAGGAAAAAATGGAATCGGCTTGATTGATATTTTTGAAGATGGCATCATGGGCCTTAAAAGTCGCGAAATTTACGAAGCGCCTGCCGCAACAGTTATTTTGGCACTTCACAAAGATCTTGAACAAGCGTCACTCACCAAAGAAGAATTACAGTTCAAAAAAATGGTCGATGCACAATGGGCTTATCTTGTTTATCATGGCCTGTGGTATCACACATTAAAAGTTGCGCTCGATGCTTTTGTGAGCAGTACTCAGAAATTTGTGAACGGCACTTACACGGTAAAACTATATAAAGGAACAATCACTATTGTAGAACGTTCCCTGCCAACATCATTATTTTTTCCAGAAGTTCGCTCAATTAATTCACAAGCGTTTAACCAACAGTGGTGCGCAAATGCAGCAAAAATAATGGGGCTTCCTTTTGAACTTTTAGCAAAGAGAGAAAAACTATCATGAAAAAATTATGGGACAAAGGAATCCCTCTTCTGCAAGAAATAGAAGAATTTACTGTTGGCGACGATCCGCATCTTGATCAAAATCTCATCACCTACGATTGCCTGGGCAGTATTGCACATGCAAAAATGTTGTGCGCTCTTGGTATCTTAACACTTGATGAATTGAGAGACATTAAACAATGTTTACTTGCTCTTATTGAAAAGAACATTAATAAAACTTTTTCAATAACCACCTCTGATGAAGATGTGCACACTGCAATTGAAAATTATTTGCGCGCGCAGCTTGGCGATCTTGGTAAAAAGATTCACACAGCGCGTTCACGCAATGACCAAGTAGTGCTTGATCTACGACTTTACATGCGTGATCATGTATTGAAAATCATGGAAAAAAATCTTGAACTTGCAACTGCATTTCTTGATTTTGCCAATACAAACCAGACCGTACCCTTTCCAGGCCGTACTCATTTTCAAAAAGCAATGCCTGCATCGTTTGGTTTGTGGGCAGGTGCTTTTGCAGAATCATTGATTGATAACATGATTTTACTCAAAAGTAGTTATGACCTGATTAATCAATCACCTCTGGGCTCAGCTGCAGCGTACGGTGTCAATCTTGCCATTGATAGACAACTTGTTACTGGTCTGCTTGGTTTTTCAAAAGTACAAAACAATGTTTTGTATGTGAGCAATAGTCGTGGTAAATTTGAAAGCGTTATCATCAATTCATTAACACACATAATGAATGATTTGAGTAAGGCTGCAACCGATTTAATTATTTTTAGTGCACCTGAATTTGGCTATGTGACGATTCCTGAAGAGTTATGCACCGGAAGCAGTTTAATGCCACAGAAAAAAAATCCGTGCGGTTTAGAATTAGTGCGCGCAAAAACAGCAACCGTGATGAGCAATCTATTTCAAACACTCGAAATTATCCGTGGTTTACCTTCTGGTTATAATCGCGATTTTCAAGAAACCAAAGAACCACTCATGAGCAGTATAAAAATCACCAAGCAAGCGCTGAGCGTCATACGCTTGACTTTAGAAAAGCTAGTGGTGAATCGAACTGCGTGTTTGAACGCAATGAGCGCCGACCTCTTTGCCACTGATTATGCACTTGATTTAGTAAAAAAAGGAATGCCATTTCGAGACGCATATCGTAAAGTGGCAACAGAGCTTGATTCATTAGCTCACGTAGACCCGATAGAAAATATTATTTCAAAAAAGCATCTTGGTGCGACAGGAAATTTAGGGTTAGAACTCAGCTACAAAAAAATAGCCGAGTTTAATTGCTGGGTGAAGCAAGAGGAAGAACGAATCACAAAAATAGTAATTCAGCTCATAGAGGATTAAATGATTACAAAAGATAAACTTAATAAACGTAAATCGGCCATTGAGCAGTTGGTCAAAACGCAACCGATCGAAAATCAAGCAGCATTGATTGATTTGTTAGAAAAAAATTACGGTATCAAAACAAATCAGGCTGCAATATCGCGTGATTTACGCAGCCTTGGCATTACCCGAAAAGTGCGCGGCGATTTATTAGTTTATGAGCTACCGACGATTGATGTGGTAAATGAAATTTTGCAATATGCAGTTAAATCGATCGAACACAATGAAACAACTATTGTGATCAATACAGTCGCAGGAACTGCAGCATTTGTGGGTGATTTTCTTGATGTGCATCAAACGGTACTAAACATTTTAGGGACACTTGCTGGTGAAAACGTTGTTTTCGTTTTACCACGCTCAGTCAACACTATAAAAAATTTGCACCAAGAGCTTCTTGAGCTTTTTAAAATAAAGGAATAAAAAAAATGTCATATTTCATACTTTTTCTCATTGCCTGCGGTTGTGCATTTATTGCAAGCAGTTTGTGTGCGCTTTTGAAAATGAAATCAACGTTGTGCACTTTTCTCGCGGTTGGTGTTTTTGCCAGCACAATTGCGTTATTGTTATTGTTTAACAATACCAAGCACACACAATCAACATCTATTGCAGATACAATTATTGTTGGCACCAGTGGCGACTTTCCTCCATTTTCATTTTTTAAAAACGAAAATTTGGTTGGTTTTGATATTGATCTGATTGACGAAATTGGCAAACGTCTTCATAAAAAAATTGAACTGAAAAATATGCCATTTGGTAGTTTACTTCCTTCCCTGCAGACGGGAAATTTTCATATGATTGTTTCAGGATTAACAGCAACCCCCGAACGCGCAAAGCATGTTTTATTTACAACGCCCTATCTTGAAAATAATCAGTTCGTTATTGTGAGTTTAAATACCGCTCCTGCACATTCAGTAACTGATTTAACAAACAAAGAGGTAATTGTTAACGAAGGCTACACTGCGGATTTGTATTTATCTGCACTGTCAGGCCCAATTATAATTCGACTGAAAACGCCAGCAGAAGCATTCTTGGCACTCAAAAGTGGCCGCGCGTTTGCATTTGTCACCGCACAAAATACGGTAAAGCCTTTCTTTGATCAATATGGTGCACAAGACTTTCATGTTGTTCCTATTGCAGGAACTGAAGAAAATGCTTCAGTTGCTATTGCTCCACAGTATCCCGAACTCCTTACTCAGGTTCAAAAAGCACTCGAAAGCATGAAAGAAGATGGTTTTCTAGACAAACTCAGAACTCAATGGGGATTGTAATGATTAATTTTCTCATGCTAAAAGATTCATTTATGCAACTATTGCATGGTGCGATCATTTCGGTTCAAATAACCGCATTTGCGTTAATCATTGGCATTATTGGCGGCACCTTATTATCGATAGTACTTCTGTATGGCAATACTCTTGTAAAATTATTTGCTCATGCATATGTAACACTCATTCGTGGCACACCAATGCTCGTGCAAATAATTGCTTTGTTTTATTTGTTACCCTCTACAGGCATCATTTTGTCTGCATTTTGGTCGGCAGTTCTTGCAATTGGTTTAAATAGCATTGCATACGTAAGTCAAATTATTCGTGCAGGCATCCAAGCCGTTGGACGTGGGCAAATTGAAGCAGCACGCACGCTTGGTTTTTCACGAGCACAAACAATGCGCCTTATTATTTTGCCCCAAGCAGTTCGCACCGTATTTCCTTCTCTTGGCAACGAATGCATAACATTAATTAAAGATTCAAGTCTTGCTTCAGTTATTGGAGTTACCGAATTAACACACCAAGGTTCAATTATCATGAGCAGAACCTATGATGCATTAACTGCTTATGCAGGCGTTGCTCTCATTTATTTATTTATGACTTCATCCGTATCAATTGTTTTACACTTCATGGAAAAAAGATTGCACTATGTTAAAAATTAATAATCTTTCAAAATCGATTCGCAATAAAAAAATAATCGACAATTTATCTTTAAACGTGCAGCACGGTGAAATTGCAGTGCTTCTTGGCTCATCAGGTGTAGGCAAATCAACTTTGTTGCGTTTGCTCAACAACCTGGAAAAAGCTGATGCTGGCACCATTCAATTGGATGGAAAACAACTTGATTTAGCGACCGTGAACCAAAACCATACTATCGGTATTGTATTCCAACATTTTAATTTGTTTGAACATCTCACCGTTGAAAAAAATATCACCCTTGCACTTGAACATGTTGCGCGTAAATCAAAACAAGAAGCGCACGAAATTGCTCATCAATTACTAAAACAATATGGACTAGCTGATAAAGCTGACCAGATGATTTCACAATTATCTGGCGGGCAAAAACAACGTCTTGCAATTGCGCGCACACTTGCACTCAAACCCACGATTATTTGTTTTGATGAACCTACATCGGCGCTTGATCCCCTGTTAACTTCATACGTTGCTGAAAATATCAAAGAGTTGGCTCAGCAAGGATATATTGTCCTTGTTGCAACACATGATACTAATTTGCTTGAAAAACTCCCGTGCACGGTTTACTTAATGCGCAACGGCACATTTATCGAATCGGCATCATCCAATGAAATTAGTGCACGCGAAGAGTTGTATCCACACATTGCAGCATTTGTTGCAGGAACGCATCGAGAATGAAAATGCAAAATCTTATAACAACTTTTTTTAATTAACTAATTCTTCTTCATTATTTTTTTTAATTCATAAAATTTTTTTTCTGCTTCATCAGGAGTAAGGAAAGCGATTCCCTCGAGCCAAACAGGAGTGCTACCAGCGGGAAACACCTGACTAACTTTGTCACCATATTTAACCCCACAAAATTCGTTTCTCTGTGCATTATAATTTACCCAAACGGAATCACCATTGGCACACCGTTCTTCATACGATTCGTTCACAGTGTCCTTTGAATTTTCAGTCATCGCGTGAAGATTAATTGAAACAACAAACAGATTAATCAACAATGCATACTTTTTGGTCATATATAAAACCCCAATCTTATTCACGCACAAACATTAAACAACATAATGAAACAAAACTTATAACCGCTGCAAATATAAATGCGCTCTGCGCCCCAACATGTGACCATAACATGCCAACAATTAAACCGGAGCACAATGCACTTGCACCATCAGCTGCAGCCAAAAAACTGTATGCGCGTGTTGCAAATTGATGCGGCAACAGTTGAGCCAGGTATGCTTTTTCAAGCACCGTAATAGTTGCAACACTTAATCCAGCAGCTAAAAAAATAAGCAACCAATACCACCATGATCCTATCTTAAACAAAAGTGCACAATTCAATAATCCAAAAACGCCACACCCACACACTGCCAATAGATATTTTCTTTTGAGCTTGTATGCATCACTTAGCCAACCAATGCTCATTTCACTGAACAAACGAACACCATTGAAAAACGAATAGAGCAATATCGACCACCCTGCAGCAACCATCGTTGTCACTGCTTGCCCGGTCATACTTTCTTGCGCGCGTAAAATAATGAGCATGCGATCATAATACGCAATGCCGAATAAAAAACGGATGCCAATGAAAAAAATTACTTGACGCGGCAGTTGTATAAAATGATGCAGCAACGTAATTGATTTTGTGCTCATTTGTTTTACGGTGTAATTTTTCACTAAATACATGAGTGAAATTACTGAAAAAAAACCAGGAATAAGCGCAATAAAAAAAATTGATCGAACACTCACTTGTGAAAGTAAAAAATATGCAAGCAAAGGACCACACAATGCACCGAGTGTATCCATTGCACGTTGAACACCAAAAACTTTTCCATAATGTTGTGTTTCTGTACTATTAGAAAGCCATGCATCGCGCACCGGTTCACGCAAACCGCGCCCACTCCATGCAATGGTGCGAAATAAAACTATTGAGAAAACATGATGCGCAGCGCCAATAAGTGAAGAAAATAACGGCGTGAGAGAATACCCAACAATCAAGAGTATTTTTTGGTTATTTATTTTTTCACTCAACCAACCAGAAATTAAATTTGCCCCCATTGAGGCAAATTTTGAAACACCAGCAATAATTCCCAAATATTGCGGGGCGTGCGCAGCACCAAATAATTGAAAAATATAAAGCGGTAAAATTGAAGTGATCATTTCATGGTTAAAATCATTAAAAAAACTGGTAAGACTAAAACCCAAAAGATCGCGAGTAAACCAGCTTCGCTTGGTTAAAAACTTCATTACTCCCCCTTTTTACATCATGTGTACAATTTAATGTTAGTACTCTTTGTTATGATTTTTTTTTGATTCGCTTTTATTCGCTTCGTTCCAAGCGACTGCACATGCCGCAACCGTTAATCCATCAAGCGCCACGCGTGGAATATGAGTTGATTTAATAGCTGCTTCAACTCCATATTTGTTTATTGTATCAAGGGTACCCGGCAACCAAATAAGAGCCGAAATAACTGCACCAATCATCACCGTACCATAGAGTGCTTTTTCAAAAAATCTTGATTCGTTTTTGCGTGCAAATGTTTCTTGTGTCATCAACGAACTGCCAATACACAAAGACAATAGCAGCGATTTCATTTGTTTCATGCTTTCCCTATGTTTTTAATTAAAATCTGTTAATAAGAGATTACGTACCAATTATTATATTCCAAGGAATTATTTAGCCAAATAAAATTGACAAAAGAACTACTTGAAAGCACCTTAAGCTCGTACAAAGAAAGGATCCTTGGGTGGAAAGACATTACATCATTTATTTTGGAATTGTATTAATCACAAACTTGCTCGTTCGAATTTTTGATGAGAAATTAACTGCAATCTTGCCCAAAGATTCATTCACCTACTATGCGTGCATTGGTATTTTTGTTTTCACGTTCCAGTACACTCTCGGTTATCTTGGATCACCTCTATCTCCTCAAGATCTTGGAGCATTTTCGGTTGCTATAGGAATAGCTGCAGGAGTAGTACGAAAACGAATGAAAAAATAAATTTTTTAAATTTTTGAAGAAATATTGTTCTTGCGAAAATTTTCTTGTTCTGCCACGACTGCTTTTAGCGCCTTTTCAAGATCAAATGCCTGATCCTCAGAAATTAACATTTCAATTTTTTGTTCAGGCGTTGTAACAATAAAGCCCTTAATAAGCTTTACTCCGTTAACCGTCGTTGTCACTACCTGCACAACTGGAGCAGCAGCTTTGATTGTTGGGGCAGCTGCCACGACAGCGCCCTTTACAGTTGCTCCTGCTGCAGATATCTTTGCCGTTGCAACCGCACCTGCCGATTTTAATCCAACAATTGTACCAGCTGAAAGAACATACGGACTCGCAACTATTACTATTGCAGTAATTCCTAACCCAAGTACAGTACCCAAAACAACTTGTTCAACTGTGGTCAATTTATTATCAGACTCATTATTAGATGCGGCTATTGGCATTATTAATACGAAGCTTAAAACTGTTCCAATAAATTTAATTTGATATCTATTGATTGCGAATAACATTTTTAAAAACGTTAACTAATTTATTAAATTCTTCATCGTCACCTGCAGCTAATGCAAACATTTCTGCAGTTTCCTCGCAAATACTGGGTAATCCGGAAAGTCCTTTTTTATGATAAGCATTTTTTACTAAACAATCATTTAGTTCTTTCTTTTTAAGAAGATAATTATACTTGTCCGCATACTCTAATTCACGAGCTTTCTGTTCATTGCTTGGAAAAACTGCAGCCCCTAGATCTTTTACCAAAGAAGCTGTTTGAACAACAGCAACAACACAAACAGCCGCTCCTGAAATCACTGCAAATTTATCACCCACCGCCGCAACTTTTCCTGCTGCATCACTCCCAAAGGTAGTAGAAGCATTTTCGATCGCGGGTGTAACTATAGTTGCTACTTCGACCATACCTTGTTTGATAGTTTCAGCCTCACTTCTTAGGCCATATCCAAAACTATCATGTCCTCTGAGCAAAAAACAAAGAAGAATCATATTTAAAACAATCTTGTTAAATTTCTTCATCAACGGTGCCTTTTTTAATTAATCGTTTACAAACAAGCGATTCCATCATTAAGCTCAAGCAGCTCTTCTAAACATTTTTGATAACTATCAAAAAGATTATTTAAAGAAATATATTCTAATTTACGTCTAATCAGTAAAAATTTGATTCTTCGAATCAGATCTCTTTGTTTATTAATATCAGGGAAAAATTCTTGTGCAAGAAATTCTTTTATTTCTGGCAAATTAAATACACTGTGAAAAATTTTTTCATCATATGCATTAATATCAACGTCAAATTTCTTTTTTTCGTCACCTTCTAATGACGATAATAATTCATAGTAAATATCTGAACCTTTTTTTGTAAGTTCATCAATCGCTTCTTCCTTACCAGAAATTTTTTGATTGATAATAGATAGTTCAGTTATTTTTTCAGCCTGCATTCGCTTAATTTTTTGATTATTCGAATTAATTTCTTTTCCGAGACTCAGAGATGTACAACCAATTAAAAATGCTGAAAATGTAAGTTTTTTAATCATAATAATCCTGTAAATAATCAATTTGTTTACGGCGACAAAAAATGCTCGTGGATTCACAATGACCACAAGGTATCAACGATCAGGAAACAAATCAATCGATATTTGAAAACTATCCTTGACTTTCACTTCACATCCAAGCAAATTAGAAGCAAAAATCTGCAAGTCCTTTGCATACAAGGAGATTCACGTGTATAAGCTTCCTGTGTTATTATTCGTTTTCATTTTTTCTGTAAATGCTGAGCAAGATTTAAAGCAACTTGCATTAGTTAATCCAACATGCGTTCAAAAATCACACACAATTAAAAATGCACAACTATTCACGCATGGGGAAAATTTTGTCGTCGCTCAAGACAATAAATTATCCCTAATTAAAAACCACGATATTGATCCACTATTAAAAAAATTTGGTTCTAAAAACTTAGATCGTTTTTTGAAACATGGTTATCTTTCGCTCAATCAATGCGATAATGGTGATTACACATTAAAAGCAAATGTGCGCGGAATAGGCGGCGGCCCTATAACAGGAGCCTTTCTTTATTGGCTTACCAAATCTGTTTGTTATGGCACTGCAGCCGTTGCTGCAACTGGAGCGGTTGCTACAACTGGACTCGCAGCTGTGGGAGCCGCAACAGCAGTCGCCGGTGTAGCTGGTGGAGTTGTAGCTGGCGGTACTATTGCTGTGGGAACAACCGTAGGAGGAGCAGCTATTGCTACGAGTGCAGGGGTAACTGGAGCTACCTTAGTTGCAGCTACTTCAACACTTGGAGCAGTTGGCGTTGGTGGGGCTATTGCAGCAGCACCAGGAGGGATTGCTGCAGCTAGTCTTGCAACAGGAGCAACTGTGGCCGCTTCTGGTGGTTGTATTGCAACTGCAGTTGCAGCTGTGGAAACAGCCTCAATGGGAGCTTTTGCTCTAGGAACCGCTATTCCATTTTTACCATAGGATAAACTATTAATGATTTCGATGAATAATCGCGTAATTCTTTACATGTGCGTAGGATTACTAACAGGTTCGTTAATTCTCCTAATAAGTTTTATAGGAATAAAGTTATCTTCATCACAAATAACCGCCTTATCATTTTTTATCGGAATCATTGGAATTATAATAGAAAATATGATGAAACATTAATATTGGAGTAGAGATTTTTTAATTAACAACTTTGTTTTTGCATCAAAACAGATTAACTCGATGTTTAGTAAAAAATTTATTTTAAATGCTTCTTTAATACTATTTGCACGCGCAAGTTGTGATAGCAATATAAGTACACACATGCCACAAGACAATTCTGATGCAAAAGAATTATATGAATTACTTCTCACAAAAAAAAGACTTCGAACTTGTCTTATAGAAAATCATAATTCCGAAAGAGGATAATCAGGCAGCCCGCTTGTTTGTGAAGAGTTTTGCAAGAATGTTTGAAATCGCAGCTAGGATAGGTGCTTTAGAACAAATGACAAAAACATTTAATGCTTTTTATTCGAAATAATAAACCATAAACTAACGCGCAGCATATTTTAACTTCAAAGGATAATCAACATGAATTACAAAAATATTTTATTAAGTTTTCTATTAGCACAATTTTCACTTTGTCTGTGTAATAATACTGAAATACAAACTCAAGAATTTGAAGAAAATATTATTAAAAAAGAAACCGAATTACTCAAATTGGGAAAAGAAATTGAACAGCAGGAAGAATTGCTAATATCGATGTTTAATAAAATGATTAATGCTATGAATAAAATGCAACATTCGTTAAAAAATGAAGAAGAGAAAAAACAATTTTCAGAAACTATTATTAATTTTGAGAACAATTTCGATACAGCAATGCTAAATCGTGATATTCAAAATTTTATTATAAATGAACTTTTTAATATCCCTATGAACAATAAGCTTATGATGAGAAGAATCAAATCAATAATCGTTCGGTATAATATAGAATTACGGTTATTAAAACGACTCATCAAAAAATACGAAACTGAATTGCAAGAATTAATAGAACTCGATCAAAATAGTTAAGAAATTTTTCTAATTATTATATGGCCTGAAAGTTTAACTATGAAAATTACTTTGAATCAAATTTTATTTTTTTCTATTTTATCATTTTCCAACAGCTATGCGACAGGAGAAGGAGTCGCTGAAAAGGGCTTAACAAGTCTTGCCCAAGCACTGCCTTCGGTTGGTGTTGATGGCCTAAAAGAAATCGCAAATGTTCTTCCAGCCGCAGCAAAAGAACTCGGTACTGCTATCGGAGCTACCGCTGGTGTAATGATTGGTGGCGCAATAATTGTAGCAAAGACATATGACGTTGCAAAAGATATTGGATCTCATTTTTTCCCCCATCCTGAAGAATTCGAAAAAATAATAAAACCATTTAACGATCTTTACGAAAATAAAACATGTTAAAAAAAATATTTCTTCTAATCTTATTTTTAAATTCCCCCGCTAGTTACACAACAGGCGAAAGTTTTACAATCGACTCAGGAGAAGGCATTGCTCAACTTTCTATGCAAAAAGAAATTGACGCTACAACTGCAGAATTGTCTAAAACTATTCGTAACTCAACATCAGAAACAAGTATAGAATCTGTTAAAAATCTTGAAAATCAACTGGGAGAAACAGGAAAACAATTAAGTAATCTCGTGTACAGCGCTATTTTTTTCAGTATGTTATTAGGCGCTTGGCTTTTTGAGCAAATTCGTAGTAGCGTGGCTAAACCTTGTTATCATCACGACCATTTGGAGAAATTTTGATGAATTTTAAATATGTATTTTTTCTGGTATTTTATGCGTCACATGCATCATTCATATATAGCAACACTACTGAAGCACAACGAGAAGAATTAAGCATAGAAATATTAACCAGATTGGAGAAACTTTCAAAAATGGGGGATGAAATTGCGCAGCAAGAAAAAATAGTTGATTCAATTATGGCAAATGCAATTAAGAATGGCCAAGAATTCGCCTCATCGTTTGACGAACAAAAAAGAAAAGAGCTGGCTCAAGAAATAATAACTTTTGGGCAACGACTCCAGAAAGCTTTTGAATCAAATAATTTAGATCTTGTGTTTGTCGAAATTTCAAACGACAATTTTGCTAAAAGTCCTATGGCACGAATGAAATTTGCTATAATACGCAGAACTATTGTCGTATGTATTTTGATAGAATTACAAGAAGCTTATAAAGAATATTTAAACGAAACATTAAAATTGATGGCTGAATTGAAGCAATTAGAACAATGAAATTATACTTCTTTTACTTATTAATTATTTGCAGCGTAAACACACTTTTTGGCATGGAGCTCTCACCCAGAGAACAAATTGCAAAAGCAAAAAGCGCATTTGAAAAAGAATGCGCATTACATAGTCAACATGGTTGTAATTATCATTCTTGCACTGACAAAAAAAAAATAGGTGATCGGTATTACACCACATTAGCCACCATTGTTAAGAATGCTGGTAATAAATTAACCAATCAGGAAAAGTTAACTTATTTAGTTGGCGATCCATACTATGAGGAGCGAAAAACAATTATCAAAGAAATGATTGAAACTGAGAACATCGATCCAAACACAATCAAAATTTCTCAGGATCGTCATCCATTCTATGAATGCTATTTTCAGGAAGATGATCAATTTGCTCGCTACCTACTTGCCCACGGTGCATCAACTAAAGCGTTGCCTAAAGCCGTAGGTGGTTCACACACTGATAAAGTAATAATCTTTATAAATCAAATTATAAATCAGCAAAAGTGACCGCATTATTTTACATTGGCACGTAATACGCTGATTATATATTTGTAAGACAGACATGTAAGGAATATTTTTTTTATGAAGAAATTTGTGATTATTGTCGTACTGATTTTATGTAATCAAATTATTGGGGCAATGGATACTGCAAAAACAGCACCATATATTCTGCAAACATTGTTAAACGATGAAAATAAACAGGCAAAAAAAGATTTCTTAGAAAAATTAAAAAATCCACATTATATAATATCCGATCCGCAATCATGCAAGATTCTGCAAGAGCTGGACCTAATAGACAAAAATGGTACTATAACTCGCCACATACAGTTAGCTTACAATCCCACAGATCAAGTAAAAAAATTGTTTAAAAAATAATTAATTTTCGTTACAGTCTTTACTTTTTTCCAGGATGCAGAGTACACGAACCTGTTTTTTTTGATCTCGTCTTTTATTTTCACAAAAAAGAAATGGCAATTCTTTAACACAATTTACTTTACAATTTTTATGAATATTTTTTATTTGTTTTTTGGCCGCTGTAAAATCGGCTGCATATTCAATAATAGTTCTCTGGGCGCCGTTGATTAAATCGTACAGTTTTAGCCAACTATTTTCATTCGTAAAATGCAATTGTAGACCTAAAATTGCTACTCCATAGTTTTTATCAAGATCTAATCTTACATCTTCAAAACTTTGGCCTATAAATTCGGTGCCTTCAACCTTACTTGGTCGTAACACAGGATCAATAACAATAATTTTTTTATTTTTCAGATAGCTGCTTAGGCAATCTTGTCCCCCACCAATTTCAATAACGATTGGAATGCTCAGATTGTTCAAATATGTAGCTGCAAAATACTGCCGATTGTATACCTCTTCCAGCGATATTTTCTTTTCCATCGAAAAAACCTGGAACGATAGACACAAAATCAAATAAAAAACTGTTTTCATACATCCCTTTTTTTAATAATTATTTAGTTATTTTTTTGCTCAATTTTAAAATTTCAAAAGCAGTGCGTACGTTTTCTGCTTGAAGCTTTTTCCATTCCTTCATTAATTCAGGTTTGGAAAGTGATGGTTCTTCTCTCTGCATTTGCTGCAAGAAATTTATGTAGCGCCATTCAGCTTTGGGCTCGGCGGGTGTTTTTTTTCGACGCACTGTCTCTTGCACCCAATAATCTGCAAATTCTTGGTACGTTGGTGGCTGACCCTTTAACCAACGATCATTGAGCCAATCAACACCAAACGCTGTAAAATGAAAATGCGGCCCAATTATTTTTTTAAAAAATGCCCGTGATTCAGCATCATTTTTATACGAACCATACAGCATTAATGACGAACGGCTTATTGGTTGAACTGGATAATTTCGCGCTCTTGATTCTTCAGGAATGGAGGGAGATTCAACTATTTTTCCATGCTGCACAAACGATAAAATGCGCGTTATAAGATCAATCTTTTTACCATTCGATGGCAAGGAAAACAGATCACATGCCTTTTTCAATTGCGGCATTTTGAGGAAATATAATGATTCTTTGAGAATGTGTGATTGTTCTTTAGTTAATTCAACTTTCATAGTTTAAAAATTAACAAATTACTCGTATTAAGCAAAATAATTCATCACGAAGACATAATTAACACTCTGCTATAAATAAGGACCGAAAAATATAAGGTTTTTGACAAATTCCATCAATAATTTACAATAGTAATTAACGGAGGTTTGTTAAGTCATTTTGCAGAAAAACATTTAAATCGGCATTTATTTTTGGACTACTTTTGTTACAGTCTACTGCGTTTGCAATACAGTCAACATCAGTTGAAAATAACGCACAGTCACTTGTTGAATCTACACTTAGTAATGAAAAAAACGAACTTGCACCTGTCGATCAACAAGCAACTTTTTGCAGCAATACTTTTGGAAAAATAGTATCAGCACTCTTTTCTTTTGGTCAGCTGGTAATCGCCACTTCTCTTTTTACAGATTTTATTGCCGATAGATTCAAAAATAACATACCTCCTTGCACACCATTATCCCCGATTCCTACATCGATTGAGGATGCTTGCAGAAAAATGTCTTTTGATTTGGATCCAAAAAAGATTCTTACCAGTCCAACAATAGCATTCGCTTGTGCGCACAAAGGCACTATTTATTTGGATGACAAATTTCTTGAGAATCATACACCAGAGGAAACTGAATTTGTTATTGGTCATGAAATCGCTCACTTGCAAATAAATCACATGAAAAAAAGAGCCTTATTTGCTACGCTGCTTACGCTCTCACCATTACTTTTTGCAGCAGTTATTAAAATTATTGAAAAAAAATATGCTCCGGCTCCAGGAACTACACTCTATAAATTTGTTGCGTTTTCCAAGAAATTTCAAAACATCATTTTTGAAAATCCATTACTCTGGTTTTTCATCATCAAATTTGGGTATTGTGCCATTTCTCGGTATCAAGAACAACAAGCTGATTTATATTCAGCGCAAAAAACCGGCCAAATAGCTGGTGGCATTTCGTTTTTTAAAAAATATCTACCATACAATGAACAATCTCGATTTTCATCGCTCAATCCAATCAGTCTTGTTTCAAAGGTAAATTCATTTCTCTCTAGATCTCATCCACATATCGAAACACGAATTGAATATCTAAAAGTATTAACTAAATAAAAACATATTTTTATTTAGTTAATGTAAGAATTAAACGATCTGATTGCCAAATAATTGGATCATTAAGAGTTAACCCAAGTGCATGATAAAATTGTTTTAAGCAATCATCGATAAAACAATTGCCAATTTCATTGCCCATAACGCCTAATATTTCAGATCCCAAGCCAAACGCGGTAAATCGTTTTTTAAATGCATCATACGTTTCATAAACAATCTTATCACAGGTTATGTTGGAATTTGTTTTCAAATTATTTTGTTCTGCATAGTTGAGCCATGTTTGGGTGGATATCGGAAAATGAGTATAGAATATACTATCTTTGTATTTATTCCATTCTGGGCTGTTCAATACATTACCAAATACTTCTTTAAAAGTTATATTAAATTCGTTTGGCAGTGAAATATATGCAACTGCTTGGCCACCTGGCTTTAACGCACGAGCAATATTTTTTATCGCGATCTCAGGCTCTTTGACCCAATGCAAACAGAAAATTGAATAGACAAAATCAAATTCTTCTTCATACGTCATTGTTATGACATCTTGGAATAAAAAATTGATATTGTTTGAATCGCCATAATTTTTTTTAGCAAATTCAAGCATGCTTGGTGAAATATCAATTGCC
>CAZUJC010000013.1:0-27460 GCA_964620245.1 uncultured Pseudomonadota bacterium
TCCCGGTTCTTTGCGACAAACAACAATAATATTTACTATTATGACTACTATAATGTATAGTACTAATTAATTGGTTTCATATAAGAAATTGTCAAAAAAAGGACATGGTATGAAGCGCACAAAAGGCGGAACAATAGTTCGTGCAGGAATCTTAGTTGGACTTGTCATTTTGATGGGTATGAAAGCTTTGGAAGATGGTGTAGAAACAGATCAAAAGTTTGATGAGCTTGGACAAGAGATTGATAATAACGATGAAGAGATTGCTGTTAGAAGTGAAGAGTTTAGTGAAAAATTACAAAAAGAGCTTATGCAAGCAGATTTAGCAAGTTTTCCGCAAATAATTATAAGAACCGGTGTAGAAGAATTCAAAAAAATTGAATTCAAAGAACTTTGGAGTACCTATGGTATCCCATTTCTTAAGAATTTTATAATCGATACATTGATGGCAGGTAATCCTAACAAAACCAGACCGGCCGCTGTTTATAACCAAAATAAAATTTTAAGACCCGGATATTCT
Source organism: uncultured Pseudomonadota bacterium (assembly GCA_964620245.1). Lineage (GTDB taxonomy): Bacteria > Babelota > Babeliae > Babelales > JACPOV01 > JACPOV01. The sequence continues at coordinate 518 of CAZUJC010000013.1, forward strand.
CTTGAAGGTGAATTTTTAGCCAAACGTGCACCTACTGTTCAAAAAGCATTACGAGAATTAGTTGGCGAGACGATTGATTTTGATAAATTGCCAACGATTGCTTGTGCATTTAGTGGTGGGGGGTATCGAGCGATGGTATTGACTGCCGGTTTCATGAAAGGGTTGAACGATCTGAAAATTGTAGATGCAACGACCTACATTTCATCACTTTCTGGTTCTACTTGGTATATTGGCCCATGGACATTAATGCAGCGACCAACGGAGAACTTTGCCGTAACAATAGATCAATTTAATGATAAATTGCGTGAAAAAATTCGCGCTAATACATTTAATCTAACAAGCAAAGGAAATGCAGCGTCAATAAGTTTAACGCAAGTTGCCAATGATGCAATTTTTCCTAAAGTAGTGTTTGGTCAGGTAGTAAATTCAGTTGATTTTTTTGGTGCTTTGCTTGCGCATGCGCTGCTTTCTGATTTTGGTGATAAGGAACAGCGTCAACGACTATCTAACCAATATTTTTCTGTTCAAATGGGCAACGCGCCATGGCCACTTTACACTGCTATCTCAATGGCCAAAGACGATGATGATAAATATCGGTATCATTGGTATGAATTTACTCCTGAAGAGGTCAGAGATCTTGAACTGGGCTTGGCATTTCCGTCATTTGCATTCGGCCGGACATTTGAGAGTGGGCAATCTACCGATTTTGCACCTGAGCAAAGTTTCGGATTTCAGATGGGAATTTTCGGATCGGCATATTCAGTAAATCTTAAAGATATCAAACGAATTTTTAATGTTGAAAACGGAACTACTTCTCTTGAGGACAAACGAATTCTTCAATCGCTTGAGGCTTCGAATAAACTTAAATTCTTTGCCGATGTAGTAAAAAATCTAAATGATTTTAATGCATTACGATTGGTGATAGCCAAAGTAATTATTGGAAACTTAACTGATTTACGCGTTGGCGCCCTTCGTGCTGCACCTGCACAAGTTAATAATCCGTTCAAAGGATATCACAGTGCATCTTCTTGGTTACAAAATCGTGAACGCATAACGTTTGTTGATGCCGGCATTGATTATAATATTCCACTCAGGCCGTTATTTAGACCAGATCGCAAAGTTGATTTGATTTTTGTTGGTGATGCTTCAAGCAATGCTGGTTCATCTACTGAAATCAAAAAAGCACTTGGCGATATTGAGCGGTTTTATCAAATTCAGTATGAAAAAGATGCAAGAATGAGTGAAAATACGCTGCACGTTTATCGACCCACAGTATCCAAAAAAGGGCCAATCGTTCTGTATATGAAATTCTTTTTAGACCAGCAATTAATAAAAAAATCGATGAATGATGATTCATTAAGAAAGCTTATCGTTCAAGAAAAACTAAATAGTTTTGAAGCGCAACAGTGTCTTGATGCAAGTTATTGCGGTACGTTTAATTTTTCATACACGCTTGATAATTTTAATCAATTAGCAGCAGTTGGCGAATTTATTATCAAAGCGCATCAAGAAAAACTTAAGCAAATTATTCAGGAGGTAGTGATTACTGAAGAATTTGAGTTTGGTGGTGGATTTTAATTGACCTTCCCATTTAGATCAAAAAAAAGCATACTCAAAAGAGTATGATTTCATCACAGGAAGATCAATGACAACAATTCAGGGCAAAAAATATCAGTGGAAACTGCCCATTATTAATAATCAAGATGCATTGCAGATTGCTAGTGCATATAATCTTTCGGTGCCACTTGCATCAACGTTGCTTTCGCGTGGCTTTGTAACAAAAGAACTGATTGATTGTTATTTAATAAGTGTTAAAGAGCGGGATGTGGGACATCCATCGCGCATGAAAGATGCTTCCAGAGCTATCGAAAGAATTGTGCAGGCAGTTCAAAATAATGAAAAGATATTAATTTTTGGGGACTATGATGTTGATGGCATTACTTCATCTGCACTCATGATGTTGTGTATGGTGCCGCTCAATGCGAATATCAATTTCTTTTTACCCAATCGAGTGCGCGATGGGTATGGGCTTTCGATTTCAGTAATTGAACGTGCAGCCAAAAATGGGTATAAAGTGGTGATCACGGTTGACAATGGTGTTACCGCTTTTGAGCCGGCAAAAAGAGCGCGTGAGTTAGGCATCGATCTTATTATTACCGATCATCATAAACCACATGATCATCTTCCTGAATCGTATGCGCTCATTAACCCTCATCAAAAAGAATGTTCGTACCCATATAAATTATTTGCTGGTGTGGGAGTTACTTTTAAGTTGATGAGTTTGCTGTACGAACAATTGGGGCGGGAATTACCTGATAAAGTATATGAACTCTTATTGCTTGGTACCGTCGCCGATGTGGTACCACTTACGGGGGAAAATCGTTTTTGGGTACGGTATGCATTATCCCGTGTGAATACAGGGCATAGTTTTGCACTCAAAGTACTCAAAGAAAATGGCAAAATAAGCAAAGAATATATATCAGCAGCAGATGTGGGCTTTGCATTAGCGCCGCAAATTAATGCGCTGGGAAGACTTGAAGACCCGCGTCAGGGTGTTAAATTTCTCATAGGTTCAGATGAACAAGAAGTTGTATATGTAGGTCAAATTCTTGCCGAACTGAATCAAGCGCGCAAAGAAATTGAACGAGCGATTCTGGCAGAGATTGTGAATGAAATTGAACAAAAAAGAATTAATTTAGATGTTGAATCGATTATTTTAGCGGCGAGTGATCAGTGGCCACCAGGTGTTATTGGATTAATTGCGTCACGATTGGTGGGTGCCTATAATCGTCCAGCGGTCTTACTTCATATTACTAAAGAGGGAATTGCAAAAGGTTCGTGTCGGTCGATAGGTGCATTTAATATGTTTGAAGCGCTCGCCCAATGCAGCGATTTGCTGCTCAGCTTTGGTGGACATGCTGCTGCTGCAGGATTATCGCTCAGTGTTGACAAATTGCCTGCATTAAAAGAACGACTTGAAATTTTATTAGCCCAGCAAGTGAGCGCCGATGATTTAATGCCGCGTGTCACTATTGATGCGCAACTGCGTCTTGGCGATTTAACAAAAAAAATGATAACCGATTTGGCATTTTTTGAACCATTTGGTAATGAAAACCCGCAACCAACTTTTTATGTTGAACGGGTTGCATTGGTTCAGCAACCACTTTTGCTTAAAGATGCCCATGTCAAATGTTTGTTCTTTGCCGATGGTATTGCCAAACCAATTATTTTTTTTAATCGACCCGAACTCTTTCAGTTTTTAGTTGAGCATGCCAACGATTATTTTGATATTGTGGCACATATTAACGAAAATAATTGGCAGGGAAAAACATCAATCGAACTTATTGGAATTGATATTGCACGGTCAGTAGAAAAATAAGGAAATATGAAATGATTATTACAATTGACGGTCCGACAGCAAGTGGTAAATCAACTATAGCTCAACTTATGGCGCAAAAACTAGGATGGAAATCGCTTAGTAGTGGATTGTTATTTCGTGCATTAGCGTATATTTTAATGCATTCATTTAACTATAACGAGGACACAATAACCACACCAACAGAAGCTGATATTCATGAAGCATTGAATCCGCAACGTTTTTCATTTCAATTAACTGATACTGGTGGAACCGTTACATTTGATGGTACCGATATTACCCACTATTTAAAAGATGTTGCTATTGATAAAGCAGCATCACTTCTTGCTACTGATGAATTTGTTCGTGATCGATTAGTAATGGCGCAAAGACAACTGGTCAAAAATCAGAATGTTGTTGTTGAAGGGCGCGATACAGGTTCAACAGTATTTTCTGATGCTTTAGTAAAATTTTTTCTTACCGCATCAGCCGAAATTCGTGCACATCGTTGGCTGCAAGACCAAGAACGAGGTGGTACGCAAATTGTACCCCAAATGGCTCAAGAGCGAATCAACGAACGTGACCAGCGTGATATGAAGCGTTCAGTTTCGCCTCTTATTGTTCCAGAAGGGGCTTTAATTATCGATTCTTCTGCAATGAACCCTGAGCAAACGGTTCAATATATGCTTGAGTTGTGCCAATCAAAGATACAAAAAAAATAAATAACTGCTTTTATCATTGTTTTCAATTGCATGCACCTTTAAAAAAATAGTACTGTTTAAAAAAAGGGTGGAGTATGTCAAAGATGCAATCGTTTACATGGTTTACTAGCGCTTCGGCGCAACAGGTAGCCGAAAAACTTGAAACATCCATTCAATTGGGGCTGACGAGCGCACAAGTAAAAAGGCGATACGCTGAATATGGTTTAAACCGCATTACGGGCACTAATCATACTCTTTTTAAAATGGTGTTAAAGCAAATATCTTCACCATTCTTTTATCTTTTGGCATTGGTAGGATTAATTTCATTATTGGTGCATGAATGGTATAGCGGAATTGTGATTATATTGTGTGTAACCATCAATGCGGTAGTCAGTTTTTATCAAGAATTTCGCGCAGAGCATGAACTTCAGCTGCTTAAAAAATTTCTTATACAATATGAAAATGTTATTCGTGACGGTAAACAAATTACTCTTCCAAGTGAAGAGATTGTGCCGGGAGATATTGTCGTTCTGTTTCCTGGAGATCGTGTTCCTGCCGATATGCGATTGATAAATGCTGAAAATGCACAGTTTGATGAATCGGTACTTACTGGTGAATCTATGCCAGTGAGTAAAGTGGTTTTACCAATTGAAAAAATAAGCGACGACCCTACACAGGCAATTAATTGTGCATTTGCAGGTACTTTGCTTATGAGTGGTAAAGCTGTTGGGATAGTTTATGCTACAGGCGATCAGACTATTATGGGTGATATTGCTTATCTTACCATTTCAAGTATGCGAGAAAGCAGTTTTGCAAAAAAAGTTGGGCAACTTGGCAATTTCATGATTTTGCTTGTGTTGGTAACATTGATAGTGGTGTTTATTGCCAATGTTTTTTTAAAAGCAGGCAAAGTCGATTTATTTAGTTTATTTATTTTTTCAACAGCATTGGCGATAACGGTTATTCCTGAAGCGCTTCCTGTTGTAGTTACCTTTTGCTTAGCACAAGGTGTGTCGCGACTTGCGCAAAAGAAAGTAATTGTGAAACGACTTTCTGCAGTGGAAAATTTAGGAAGTGTGCAGCTTGTGTGCACCGATAAAACAGGAACATTAACAGAAAACATTTTAACGGTAGCTGGTGTGCGAGCATCGGATGAAAAAAAGGCAATGTGGTATGCGCTATTGGCAGCAGAGTCGCCATTTGAATCAATTGGTCTGGTACCTAAAGGGTTTGACTACGCACTTTGGTCACATCTTGAGCAGGTAGATCGCCGTGAGCTGATGAATTATAAAAAGATTTCCGATGTTCCTTTTGATCCGCAGCGAAAAAGAAATAGTGTAGTGATTGAACACGCTGGCACTACTGAACTCATTTCAAGAGGGATGGTCAACGAAATAGTAAGTCGCTGTAGAATTTCTGCCGATTTTTCAATCGATCAATTTAATCAATGGGTTCAACACGAGGAAACATTAGGACACCGCGTTATTGCAGTTGCAAAAAAGGAAGTGCAATTATCATCAATCTCAATAAAAACTATCGAAACTCAAGAAACTAATTTTGAACTTGTTGGAGCAATTTCTTTTGTTGATCCAATTAAAAAGACCGCCTCGGCTGCAATAAAAAAAGCACAGCAATTAGGTGTCATCGTCAAAGTATTAAGTGGTGATAGCAAAGATGTTGTTGGTGCAGTGTGTTATAGCATTGGCCTTATTAATGATTCAAAAAAAGTAATGACCGGTGCAGATTTTGCAACTAAAACAGATCATGAAAAGAAAGAGATTTGTTTGGAATACAATGCATTTAGCAGAATATTACCAGAACAAAAATTTGAAATCATTAAGTTTTTGCAAGAAAAGTACGAAGTTGGCTACATGGGAGATGGTATTAATGATGCACCGGCACTGAAAATCGCCGATGTGTCTATTGCAGTACAAGATGCAGTTGATAGTGCACGCGAAGCGGCCGATGTTATTTTATTGCAAAAAAGTTTATACGTTATTGTTGATGGAATCGAGCAAGGTCGTAAAATTTTTGTAAATACATTCAAGTATATTAAAACGACTATTGCTTCAAACTTTGGTAACTTTTATGCGCTTTCTATCATGACGTTGCTGATAGATTTTTTGCCAATGCTACCGTTGCATTTGCTGATGGTTAATTTGTTGAGTGATTTTCCCATGATTGCTATTTCTACCGATTCGGTAGATGAAATCCAAATAAAAAAACCGACGCGATATCAACCTGGCGATATTTTAATTCCTGCAACATTGCTAGGTGTAGTTAGTTCGATTTTTGATTTAATATATTTTGCGATTTTTAAAAATAATCCACCAAATCTGGTGCAGACCGGATGGTTTAGTTTAAGCATTTTAACTGAAATTGTTTTTATTTTTTCAATTAGGACGGAACGGTTTTTTTTAAAAGCGCCGCGTCCTTCAATGACGCTGATCGTGTTGTCATGCATTACTGCTGTAATAGCAATTGTATTGCCACTCATTCCTGCAGCGCAGAAACTATTCCGTTTTACACCATTGCAGCCAACGCAAATTTTTACACTCATCGTATTGGTTGTAATCTATTTTATTACTACTGAAACGGTGAAATGTTTTTATTATCGTCAGCGAAATAATAATCACAAATAACAGTATTATTTCTTTTTAGCCGTTTTTTTTAAGAACCGTTTTGTTGATTTTTCTTCTTCAGACTTTGATGTTTTCTTAAATGGATCGTTCGTTAATGCTTTAGCTAACACTTCATCCATTGTTTCAACAAAAATAATCTCAAGGTTGTTAAGATTTACTTCTTTGAGAATTTCATCCATCTCATCTTTGTTTTCTTTGGGTACAAGTACCGTTTTAATATTGTGTTGTTGTGCAGCCAGAAGTTTTTCTTTCAATCCACCAATAGCCAAAACGCGACCACGCAAGGTAACTTCACCAGTCATTGCAACATCAGCACGCGTTGGATTTTTGGTCAATGCAGAAATGAGAGCAATACACATGGTAATACCAGCCGACGGTCCATCTTTTGGTGTTGCACCTTCAGGAATATGAATATGCAAATCTTTAGAAGAATAAAATGATGATGGTAGTCCCAATTCAGTTGCACGCGAGCGAATATAGCTTAATGCAGCATGAGCAGATTCTTGCATAACTTCACCAAGTTGACCAGTGAGTGTTAAGCCACCTTTACCATTTATAACTGTTGTTTCAATTTCTAAAATGTCACCACCAAATTCTGTCCATGCAAGACCTGTTGCAAGTCCGATTCGACGATTTGATTGTTCGAGTACTGTTTTTTTGTAACGCTGATGTCCGAGCCATTCCTTAATGTGATCATTATTGATGGTAACAGAGGTTGTTTTTTTATCGTTGAGTAATGTTTGAATTACTTTTCGCATCAATTTAGCAATAATTCGTTCTAATTGTCGAACTCCAGCTTCTTTTGTGTAATACGAAATAATGTCGTGCATTAACTCTTTTTTGATAATAAATTGATCTTCTGTTAGTCCGTATTCTTTGAGGTTTTTTGGAAGCAAGAAATTATACGCAATTTCTACTTTTTCATCTTCTGTGTAACCTTGAAGTGTGATGACTTCCATGCGATCAAACAATGGATAGGGGATACTTTCGATCATGTTAGCGGTAGCAATGAACATAGCTTTTGAAAGATCATATTCAACTTCCAAAAAATGATCAGAGAATGTTTTATTTTGTTCCGGGTCGAGCACTTCCAGTAAAGCGGCGGCAGGATCACCATGTAGATCGCGTGTAATTTTATCAATTTCATCGAGCAAAATAACTGGATTGACCGTTTTTGCTTTGCGCATTCCCTGAATGATTTTACCAGGCAAAGCACCAATATAGGTGCGTCGGTGTCCCCGAATTTCGGCTTCATCACGAATACCACCAAGTGAAATTCGCACAAACTCACGCCCCAAACTTTTGGCAATCGATTGAGCCAACGATGTTTTACCAACACCCGGAGGGCCAACTAAACAAATGATGGGTGAACGTTCCATGTTTTTTGAATATTTCTTTGCAGCTAAAAATTCAATGATCCGTTCTTTAACTTTGGTTAATCCTGCATGATATTCATTTAGAATTTTTTCAGCTTGAGCAAGACTGATCGTATCTTTGCTTTGTTTTTTCCAGGGTAATGAAATAATCCAGTCAATAAAGGTACGAGAAATAACCGCTTCAGATGACAATGGCGGCATTTGTTCGAGTCGTTTGAGCTCTTTATCAACTTTTTCACGAGCTTCTGTTGATAAACCCAACGATTTTATTTGTGTGCGAATAGCATTAACTTCCGTCTGATGGTCTTCGCGCCCAAGTTCTTTCTGAATTGCTTTCATCTGCTCTGTCAAATAATATTCTCGTTGTCCTTTTTCAAGTTGGTTTTGAATTCGTCCTTTAATTCGCTGCTCTGTTTGAAGAATTTCGATTTCTTTAGCAAGAAATGAATTTAATTTGCTTAATCGTTCTTTTAAATCGTTGGTTTGCAATAACTCTTGTCGTTCAGTGAATGACAAATTGAGATGAACTGCTAATGTGTCAGCAATTGAATCGATATCTTCAGTATTTTTTGCCATAGAGAGCAGTTCACTTGGAACTTTTTCATTGAGTTTACCAAGTGCATCATATAACTTTTTCAAGTTGCGCCACAGTGCCTCTACTTCAACATTGTGATCAAGTGAGGTTGTTGGTAAATCTTGATAATAAATACCCCAGAAGCCATCAAGCGGTTCTGCTCGGAGCATTTTGGCGCGACAAATACCTTCAACTAATATTTTGAATGAACCGTTAGGTATACGCATAATTTGTATAATGTTTGCACGCGTACCGTACTCAAAAACATCGCTGTGTGTTGGGTTTTCAATTTTTGAGTCTTTTTGTGTTGATATAAAAATCGCTTTGTCGTGCTGCAATGCGTATTCTACCGCCTGAATTGATTGTGGGCGGCCAACAATAATTGGGTGAATACTTTTAGGTAATATAATAATATTTTTTAATGGCAAAAGGGGCAAAATGACGTTTAGTTGTTCCGACGCTTGTGCTGGTTGTATATTTTTAAATTCTTCTACCTTCATGGGCATCCTATTTTTCTATAAATTTATTTATTATCTGAAATAAATATAATTGTATATAATTTGGCTGAGCTTGCCGGCCTTAAATCACTCTTTTTCACGCTGGATTTGATTTAGGCGGCAAAAAATTTAATTTATTATATGTAGAATTTTACCAAAAATACGTTAATGAGTAAACTTCAATTAAATATAAAGGTTGGCCACAATAGCAAAAAGATTCAAATAGAAAAGTCGTACGAGCCGCAATTATGCCAAAATAGTTGTTTTTAGGCGGATTTATCATTATTTTGTTTTTACAAAGCCTGAATCTTTTGTTAAAGTATTCAGTACGTTATAGCTATTCATTTTTATATGTTCTTAACAATTTGGGTAAAGAGAGGAATATATGCTTACCAAGATTGCACGATGGTGGTGGGGAGATTTTCAGGAGGGCGAACTAAAAAAATTTGGATTGCTTTCATTAATCTTTGGATTAGTGATTGGGGTCTATTGGTTCCTTCGTCCACTTAAAGATTCTGTTTTTTCTTCTGTAGTTGGTGCCAACTATATTCCGTGGGCAAAAATGCTTTCGTTAATAGTGGTATTTCCTTTGGTGCTTATTTACTCCAAGCTTGTTGATATGTTCCCACGTCAACGCATGTTCTATGCATTGTGCACAATATATGGATTGCTTGCTCTTCTTTTTGCATTCTTAATGAATCACCCAACTCTTGGTTTGAGCGCAGGTCTTGTTGGTGCAAGTCGCTGGTGGGGATGGGGTTGGTATGTATATGTTGAAAGTTTCGGTTCATTAATTGTTGCGTTGTTCTGGGCATTTACTGCTGATACAACCGAACCAGAATCTGCGTCGCGCGGGTATCCATTGGTAGCGTTTGGTGGCCAGCTTGGTAACATTTTTGGTCCATTGGCTCTAGTGTTTATTATGCACAACTTTGCTCATTTTGAACTGGGGCCTGAAGGCGATCTTCCAGCTGGTGCAGCACAAACCAGTGCATCGATTCATGCTGGCTCAGTCGTATTTGCCGCTGTAATTATGGCACTCATCATTGTTCTTGTTAAGATCTTTATGGCTACTGTTCCTAAAGAACAACTAGTTGGCTATCATTCAAAAGATGAAAAGACCGATCACTCAGAGCCAGGGTTCTTTGAAGGGCTCCGTTTAATTTTCTCTTCTGGTTACTTGATTGGTATTTTTGCAATTATTTCATTCTATGAAATGATTGTAACCGTTCTTGATTTCAACTTTAAAACGTTGGCCAGTGAACAATTTACCATGTCACATGAACTGACCAAATATTTGGCACATTATGGCATTTGGGTTGGCGTTGTTTCTATGTTGAGCATTTTGCTTGGTATTAATAAGATTCAACGTTCACTGGGTATTGGTGCATCACTTGCGCTGTTACCTATTTTGATTGCAACTGCGGTGCTTACGTTCAAATCGTACCCAATTGTAAGTGTATTGTTCTGGATTATGGTGTTTTCAAAAGCAGTTAACTATGCATTGAATCAACCATCAATGAAACAGCTCTATATTCCAACAAGCAAAGATGCAAAATATAAATCACAGGCATTCATTGAAATGTATGGCTCACGTGGTTCTAAAGCATTGGCATCTTCGGTCAACTTGTGGCGTAAAACATTTATCCAAAAATTCGGTGGCGTTGCTGGTGTTGAAAAGTTCATATTTATGTGTACCATTGCATCGCTCGGTATCGTTGGTGTTTGGTTGCCAGTTACTTTCTATCTAGGTAGAAAATTTAAAAAAGCGGTCGATGAAAAGAGTGTTGTTGTATAACATCTGAGCTTTGAAAAAATGAATAGGTAAAAAAATGCAGAGCCTTCTAAATTCATCATCGAGTTTAGAAGGCTCGTGTTTTTGGTGGTCAAAACGTTGATGTGCAAGAGCTGTTTATAACTACATAGGGGCACTTACTAATGGTACAATTGGCACGGAACATAATGGCAGCACTCGGTTCAGATCGGTATGAACGTTTAAAGTTTTTTTTGCTGTGTGCTGCTTTTTTTCTTGTGATAGGATCGTACACACTGATTAAAGAGTTGCGCGACTCTATTTTTGTTGCAGTAGTTGGTCGTGAATATGTACCACTTGCACGTATTTTAGAGACAATCATTTTAATTCCAGCGATTTTTTTCTACTCTTTTTTGGTTGATCGTTTACGGCGCTATCAGCTTTTATATGTGTATGCATTTTTTTATGGGATTATTGGTTTTATATGCGCATCGGTTCTTGGTGATCAAGTAATTGGGTTGCAAAACACAGATACAAGTGCTCATCGTTATTTTGGTTGGTTTTTTTACTTTTTTGTTGAAGGATTTGCGCCATTTGTAGTGAGTCTTTTTTGGGCATTTGCCAATTCGGTTAATAGTCCTGAGACAGCAAAAAATAATTATGCATGGATGGTCTCTGGATCAAAAATTGGTGGCATGATCAGTGCCTCTTTTGCTTGGTGGCTACTTGGTTGGCAATTAAAAGATGGTTCGCGCATGTTTTCAGATGTGGTCAATCATCAAATCTTGCTTTGTTTTTTCTCATGCATGGTTATGTTGATTCCGATTGTCATCTATTTCTTAATCAAGAAAGTTCCGGGTAAATATTTGCATGGGTATGAAGCGGTTTATCAATTTGAAAAAGAACATGAAAAGAAAGATGAAGAAGGGGTTGGAATGCTTGCGGGTCTTTCGATGCTTGTTAAGCAGCCCTACGTATTTGGCATTTTTGGTATGCTCTTTTTTTATGAAATGATAAATACGATTTTGGGTTACCATCGACTTGGTGTTATTGAATCTGCTTCAACAAGCGTGTCAGATTTCAGTTTTAGGTTATTCGAACAAGCATTTGTTCTTCATCTTATTGGTTTCTTCATTTCACTTATTGGTACACGTACGCTGTTGAGGCTTGTGGGTGAAGAAGTGTGTCTTTTAATGATTCCACTGGTAACCGGCGGACTCTTGTGGTATTTCATTTTAAGCTCAAATATTATTGTCTACGTGCTCGTTAAATCGTTTAATTATGCTTTTGCGCAGCCAGTAAGAGAAAGTTTGTATATTCCAACAGTTAAAGAAATTAAATTTAAATCCAAATCGTGGATTGATGCTTTCGGTGCAAAGTTGGCACGGGGAAGTGGATCGGGAATTAACATGGTGACGACCTTTATGGGTTCCGCCGCTGTGCTTTCTGGTGGCTTGTTTGGAAGTATTATCATACTTTGGACGTTGACTGCTTTCTTGCTGGGACGTCGCTATACCAAAGCAATTGCCAATAACGAGGTAATTGGTCAAGTCGATTAAATCGACCGAGCCGTTGTTATTTTTGTTGAGTTTGTTAAAATTAAAAGTGATTAAATATCAAATCTCCTACTGTTTTTTATGGGTGGTCAATAAGTAATAACTACTTACAACCAAAACAGTATTGGTAATAACCCAGAAAGGTACAATTCTCATGATCGATTTAAAAAAACTTATTGATGCAGGTGTTCATTTTGGACACAAAACATCTCGCTGGAACCCGAAAATGGAACCGTTCATTTGGGGTGAGCGCAATAATATCCATTTAATTAACGTTCGAGCAACTGGTGAACGTCTTGAAAAAGCAGCACAATTTTTAGAAAATATTGCTGCTGCAAAAAAAACCATTTTGTGGGTTGGAACTAAAAAAGTTTCGCAAGAACCGGTAACGCAAGTTGGTAAACGTTTAAACTCTCCGTATGTAATTCACCGTTGGATTGGTGGCACGTTGACCAACTTTTCACAGGTTAAAAAATCGGTGACTAAACTGCTCCATTACGAAGATATTCTGTCGAAATCACAACAATTTTCATACACCAAAAAAGAGTACGGTATGTTCCAGAAAATGGTTGACCGTCTGATGAAAAACGTAGGTTCGATTCGCTCGTTTACGCTACCAGTTGGTGCCGTTGTTATTATTGATGTCAAAAAAGAACAAACAGCATTGCGTGAAGCAACTGCAATGGGCATTCCTGTTGTGGCGTTGGTTGACACAAATAGCGATCCATCAATGGTTCAATATCCAATACCTGCAAATGACGATGCAAAGGCATCTATCGAAGTCATCATGGGCTATTTGGCTGATGCGGTTGTTAAAGGCCAAGAGCGTGCAGCACAAGCTAAAGAAGATGCTCGTGTAGCGGCAGAAATGGCGGTCGAGGAAGATGCAGCTCAGTTGTTACCAAAAGAAATGACTGAAGAAGAAGAAAATGCGCGCCGCGTTGCTCGCAAAAAAGGTTCCGATTTGAATGCTAAGCCAAAAGAAGATGCTTCAAAACAGCGTCGTCCAATGGGTCCAAGTCGTCCAATGGGGCAAAATCGTCCAATGGGTCCAAGACGTCCCGTTAAAAAAGAAGATTAATAATCTTTTTTGTGCGGAGAGGTGTCTGAGTGGTCGAAAGAGCACGATTGGAAATCGTGTATACTCTTAACGGGGTATCGAGGGTTCGAATCCCTCTCTGTCCGCCATTCGCCGTCGCTAAAAGCTATGGCGTAATGTCACGCTGAAGCTTTAGCGAAAGCGGACAGTCTTCGCCTTCATGGATTTTATTTTTGCGGATCATAAAATGTATTTTGTTTATTCAATTCAGAGTGAAGTAGATTCTCAAAGATTCTATATAGGCATTTCCACTGACGTTGTGCGGCGGATTAATGAACATAATAGCGGAAAATCGGTGCATACCAATAAATTTATACCCTGGAAGCTAATTGCCTATATTGCGTTCCCTGACAAAGTAAAGGCAGAACTTTTTGAATCCTATTTAAAGTCAGGTTCAGGAAGAGCGTTTAGCAAAAAACATTTTTAAAAAAGAATTTTTTTGCGTCCGGCTCCTATGCTTCGTAGCTCGAAGAGCGAAGTAGAAATGATTTGCAGGTCAGTTTTCAGGGATATTACCATGAAAAATAGTATGAAAACTTAGGAACTCAATGATGAACAACCAAGGAAAATCTTACGATAATATTGCAGAGGGTTTTGCTAAAATCCGAGATTCTTTTAACACAGAGCAAAAATATCTCGATGCTTTAATAAATTATATACCTAAAAGATCGCATATCGTTGATATTGGTTGCGGTTCTGGGTTTCCTATTGCCGATTATTTCATTAAGAAAAATTTTCAGGTCACCGGTATTGATGGGTCGCAAAAATTGCTAAGCATTGCTAAAAGAAAATGTCCGAAAATGCGTGGCCTGTATGGTGATGTTCGCACTGTTGAGTTCAATGAAACCGTTGATGCCATTGTCGAATGGTGGTGTCTTTTTCATCTACCTAAATCAGACCATGAGCTCATGATTGCTCGTTTCGCGAAGTGGTTAAAGCCAGGTGGGATACTTGAGTTTACAAGTGGTGATAATGAATATGAAGGGACTGATAGTAATATGCTCAACCAAGAGCTTCATTTTTACAGCCTAGCCCCTGATGTTTATGAGCAGTATCTTAAAAAATATGGCTTTGAAATTCTTTTAAAAGAGAGCGATCAAGCGCATCATCTAGTTTGGATAGCAAAAAAGAATTGCTAACAATAAATCTTCACTGATCGAATAAGCCGGAGGTCCTGAAACATGCTGTTTTTTTAATAAAGTCACAATATTTCTTCGCGAATGGCAGCATTTCTTATCGCGCAAAAAACACGTAAAATTAATTAAGGAATTTGTTATGCTTACTGCAAAATACTGGTTAAAGAAAATCATAGTAGCAACAACCCTTGTTGGTACGTTTTTATTTCTCTATTTTTTTATAGCAAGCCCATATCGCATCAGCGGAGATTGTATGGAACCGGCCATAAAAGATGGTAAACTGTATTTTGTTAATCATCTTTACTACAAACTTACTGATTATAAAGCGGGAGATATTATTATATTTTTCCATGAAGATAAAATCTGGATTTCCAGAATCATTGCTCTTGAAAACCAAGAAATCAAAATTAGTGATAATGCGATCCTTGTAGACAATCAATTGTACTCTGATGGGATACAGAGAAATTGGCAAGATTGGAGATATGGAAAATGTGGTGTTGATAATATAGCGAAAATTCCATCAGAACATGTCTATGTTTTATCAGATAACTTGTCGGCTCATCATGATGATAGTCGGGTTTTTGGCCCCATCTCTTATCACAATATTCTTGGAAAGGTTTGGTAGGTCTAGCATAAGCAATAAAATGACAAAAAATGATAATTTTCATTATGATGACGTTTTCGTTGATTGTGAGATAGCAAACCGTACAGAGGGAGAAATATTGTCTGACTTACATAAGTCTTACCACTCATGTTATATGTTGAATCGCAATCTCGTTTGCCCATTATGATAAAGCTTAATTGGTTACCAGATGCATTTATTACCTAAAGATGTTAATGAGGTTTTACAATCCCTAGCAAAAGGAATCATCGAGATTCTCGGGGAAGATTTGGTCGGTTGTTACCTCACTGGCTCTTTATCGTATGGTGATTTTAACCCAGAAAATAGCGATATAGATCTTTTAGTGGTTTTAAAAGCACCTGTTTTGCAAGAAAAACTTAAAGCCTTAAAGCAATTGCATCTGCAAGTGGAGGCAGATCATAAAAAGTGGGCCAAGCGCATTGAGTGTTCATACATACCCATCGATATGCTCCAAAACGTACATCCCCCTAAAGCTCCTCGACCCTATATAGGAGAAGGGATTTTTTATTCCGAAGCACCATATGGAAACGAGTGGATCATTAATCAGTATTTATTATACAAACATGGCATTTCCCTGATTGGTCCCGAGTTTAAAACATTAGTCAAACCAATTGATATATTGGATGTGCGGGAGGCTTGTATTAGAGATTTACACGAAGAATGGCAACCTAAAATTAATGATCACGCCTATTTGAACAACAGCCATTATCAATCGTATGTTGTTTTAAATTTGTGTCGTATTTTGTATACAGTAATGTGTCATTCAACCGCTTCCAAGAAAGTCTCTGCTGCTTGGGTTAAAAGTGAATTTGGCCCAAGGTGGAATAATCTCATACAAACCGCTGAGAACTGGCACTTTGGGATAGAAATGAACTTGCAAGAAGAAACGATTGAATTTCTTAAATTTGTTGTTGATAAAGTTAAGTGATAGAGCTCTTAAATATACGATTGAACAGGGGATGTAATTAATGGATAACATTTCTTCGATACAATTTCTTTTGCGGCAAGTAGCTGATATCCCCAAAGAAAAAACGACAGTTTTTTTTAAAACTGGTGTTGGCCAATATGCTCAGCATGATCAATTTATTGGGGCGACTGTTCCAGCGGTACGCAAAATTGCAAAAAAGTATCTGCATATACCACTTGAAGAAATAGAGCTATTGCTCAATTCTTCAATAAATGAAGAACGATTGCTTGCGTTGTTAATTTTGGTGAATCAGTATCAAAAAGCTGAGCATGATACTAAAATTGAATTGTACGAATTTTATTTGCGAAATTTACCGCAGGTGAATAATTGGAATTTGGTAGATTCTTCTGCTCATTTGATCATTGGTGCTCATTTGGTGAATGCTGATAAACAGATTCTTTTACAGCTTGCAGAGTCTGAATTACTTTGGAATCGAAGAATTGCAATTGTCGCAACCTGGTATTTTATTCGGAAAAACGATTTAGAGTGGACGTTTAAAATTGCGCAGATACTTCTCAATGATCATCACGATTTGATTCATAAAGCAGTTGGATGGATGCTTCGCGAAGCTGGTAAAAAAGATCAAAATTGCCTGAAATTATTTCTTAATGAGCATGCTTTTAAAATGCCGCGAACGATGTTGAGATATGCCATCGAAAAATTTCCCGAACACCAAAGAAAAGAGTACTTACTGAGGAGCAAATCTTGAAGTTCGGGCAATAAACGACAATAAACTGAAATTTTTGTTATTTAAAGGCAGGATAAACTTCAAGAGGCTTTACTTCTGGCCAGCGGGCTTTCAATTCTTTTAAAATATGTTGCGCCAGTGATCTTAAATGGGGCAAAAGAGCATGTTTTTGTGAAATCTCGATGAAAGTCTCAAGCCGATAGATGTTACGCGGTTTGCGTAGATTGTCGTCCGAGTTCCAATGATGATGGAGATTTGGATTTTTAGGATCGGCACTATTCATTGTTTTATCCAAAATATCTTCTAAGCTCACAATTCGCCACAACAGCCAATAGGCTGCAGCCGCTACGTATGATTTATAATAAAGGGCGTCATCGGCAGCTGAGGGAATTTTTTTGATTAACTCTTTTCGATACGTATTTTCAAACGATTCAATAACGTCTTGCGGAAAAGCTTTCATATTCCATGAAGTTGGCATGCACATGCGCAGCACAACAGCATCTAAAAATGCATTCCCGATAAAACTCCATTCAAAATCGATTAATTGCATTTGGGTAGTTGCTGGATTATCAAAAAAATTGTCAGGGCACATATCGCCATGCATTAGGGTGATGAAAGGTCCCGGTTCTTGAGCCATTCTGAACACTTGATCAATCTCATTTTTTAACTGAGAAGTGACTCTTAAACCAAATGTTTCGATTTGTGCAGTAATTTTAAAAAGCATATCCTCAAAATTATCTTGCCAAACGAGTGCATCGGGGTTTATTTTTCGTAAAACAGCGAGGTATTCTTTCGTAAAAGCGCTCGCTGCACCATGAAACATACCTACGACTTTCATGTACCCCTTTAAAGCGGTTTCTGCTCTATTTGGATCATTACTCATGAGCGAATCTATTAAACTATTTTCAATAGAGCCAAGATCTTCCATCAATACAAATCGATATTTTTTGCTACCGCCATAAAATTGAGGCGCAAGTTGCGTTTTAGTATTTAAACTGCTCAAAAACTCAAGACCAGCCCAGTCACGAGCGAATCTGTCGAACGCTTCTTTGTCACTAGTGTCAGATTTTTCAGGTAACGATTGTTTTAAAATAATGCTGGTTGGTAGAAGCTTTGAACTATGATCGAGAGTTATTCGCATAAGTACATTGTGGCGACCAGGTCTACTTAAATAAACAGCAGAATTAATCGCTATTGGTGTGCGAAATCGTTTTTCAAGAATTTTAGCGGCTTCTTCTAAAATCGTTAGATCAACGTGCCGCTCATTAATTTTCATGTATGTTCAATTCCCATTTGTACAAATGTAACACAGTTCCTAATACCGTATTACTTCTAAGTATATATGAAAATAAACACTCTGTGTGGAGAATGCATAAGAATTTCATTAACAGGTGACTTGATATCCAATTTTTTTAATTTCGGCTTGTTATTTTTGTAGCCAAAAAATCACACAATAGGCTTAAAACGGCTCTTTTTGTTTAAATGCCAATGCTTTCCGGCACCGAAAAAACGAACTACTTTGTCAATGGAAATAGTTTCTTTGAATGCAGGTACACATGCATCAGCAATTGAGTAAATTATATTCATCTGAACAGATGGTTACAAAATTGGTATCGATTGTTTTTCTAGAAGCAATGTAATCTTTTACGATTGGCAAAATTTTTCTGGCTGATTGTAGATTAAAATATTGATCATTGAATATTTCAGGATAATTTATTTCTACAAATAACATTTGGAGTGCCATTGCTAAAGGTTCTTCAATAGCTAATAATGCATGTGGTATTTTGCTCATATCAGTGCGATTGAGAAAAGTTTGAGATAATTTTTGCTTTTGTTCACACGAAGCATTAGCTGAAATATAATGTGTCGCTTCATGTGCAATAACGCTTACCAGAAATTTAGCAATTGTATCATCAATTTTTTTATTAGATGTTCTGATAATGAGATAATTACCATAAGCATTACCACTTAAACCAGCGCTTTCTGGGCACCATATTAGCAGCATAGATTTTAATTTTTTCGGTGATGATTGATAAAACGCTTTAACGTCAGAACAATATTTATCCATCGCAATTTGATTAATATTTTTATTAATTATTTTTACATTGTGCATGATGTTAGGTTGATTGTTTTCATTTATTTGTTTAAAGACTTCTGAATAATATTGAAAAGTTACTCGTAATAGAATAATTTCATCTGGACTTAATAAATTGGTAAGAGAGTTAATTGCGTCATCAAGATTACTGTTTATAAAAAATGCATCAAGAATTGGATCTTTTAATTCATCTGGTGATGGAGCAAAAATAATTTCTGCATCAGCAGATTGGTTCAAAAAAACAGATGGTATTGTTTGATATTTGATTCGTAGCTTTTTATATTCATCAAGTAACTCAGTATTTTGAAATTTTTGCTTGAGCTCTTGCTGGTAAGCAGGTATTTCAAAAAAAACGGGTAAACTTTTTGATATCTGATCAAGTATATGAAAATTATTTGCAAGTTCGTTATATTGAAGATTGAAATTATTATTGTCTGCTTTCGTGATGCTACTTAGTAAAAAAATAAACACTATCAAAGAAATAATACGTGCGGGAGTAGATATTGTTTTCATAATTCGTTTCTGTGCTCTTTGAATTCTAAAATATCACCTGGCTGGCAATTGAGATGCTCACAAATACTTTCCAGTGTCGAAAAACGAATTGCTTTTGCTTTTCCTGTTTTTAAAATTGATAAATTTTGTGGGGTGATTCCGATTGCTTGCGCTAAATCTTGTAATTTCATTTTTCGTTTAGCAAGCATTACATCAAGATTAACAATAACTGACATAATTGTTTCCTTAAACGGTTAATTGTTGTTCTTCATGCATGAGGCTTGCTTGCAACATAACGCACGAAACGATAATAACTACTATTCCACACAGAATCGCTTCAGCATTCGTGGTGCCAAATGAAAGTGAAATAGAGCGATGCCCTGGAGCATTGCGCATTGTAATTGCCAGAATCATGAGCATGTTGCTTAACGGTTTGGTGATGAATGCATCAAGAAAAAATAGGAATCCTATTTTTTTGAAATAGTGCGCATTTCGTACCGTAAAAATTTCATCATGCTGATAATTATTAAAAACACGAACCAAAAAATAAAAACTAAGCAAAATTGGTAACAAACCAATCATAAATCCACTAAATGCAACTGTTTTTGTTATCATATCCCAATTAACAGTGGCAAGATTGACTAAGTTTTGTGGTGTTTGTACGGGTTGTAGTATGATGCCGTCACTTATTAGTTGCTTGATAAATGTTGAATCGATAAAATACCAAAGAAGTGCGCTGGCAATTGGTATAAAAATGAGTGCTGAGCTAAAAAAATAATAAAGTAAACGACTTGTTTTTTTAATATTCATATGAACTCCTTATTAGTTAAAAATGAACATAAACAAAATATGAAAAATTTTGATGCAAGTCAATAAAAAATTATTGAAATTCAATAAAAATACAACGATTTATGTTAAGAAAATCTTTTATAAAAAATTTGAAACGAGAGACATTTTGTATGAATTACTTTTTTTTGTTTGCGGCAATAATAACTATTTCAAATTATATCTATCCGATGGAAACATCATTGGCAGAGATAGGAGAAATTAATCAATCACAAACAATTATTGAAAGAGAAATTCCTTCATTGTTTTATTTAGCATCATGTACAGTTGGAAAAATGCTTGCGAAAGATTTTGATGCCGTGAACGATAAAAAAAAATATCTTAATGAAATCCGTAAAATAAAGATTTTATCTCAACCGAATGATGTTATAGCATCGCAACTTATAGAACAAAAACCGTTAACAGGAAAATCGGTTGGCGCTGTTAATTACAATAAAACTAATGGCGAATTAGTAACGTGCTCCTATTTTGGAAATAAGTTGGCGATTTGGAATATGCATAATTTGCAAAAAATTGTTGAAAGAGACGATCTTGATTATGTTGCTGCACCCATTACATATAGTCAAGATGGCAATTATTTGGCATGGAAAAAGGACCATTCGGACATAGTAATTTATCGGCGGCAAGATTTTGAGCACATTCAACGATTGTCTGGCCACACCAAGTTTGTAAATTGGCTGGAATTTAATCCGAACAACAATTTGTTGGCTTCGGGTGGTGGCGGTGGAGTGCGCATTTGGGATATTTTTTCTGCGCAGTGTATAGCTCAATTTAATACCGATCCGCAGTTGCCGCGTGAAGTTAAACAACTTGTGTGGATAACTCAGACAGTGGTAGCAGTGCTGAAATTTTTAGATACCAAAATATCATTATTTAATATTGAGACTGGGCAGGAAGAACAATTAAAAACCACGCATGGTGATAGCATTAATTCAATCGCATTTAACGGTGAAAAAAATCAATTAGCCACTGCGTCAAAAGATAAAATGATTCATCTTTTTGATATGAACCAAAAGACAATGAGGGCAGTACTTGAAGGACATGCTGACGCCGTAGAGGGCGTATCGTATGATGCTGGCAGTCGTAGATTAGCTTCGTGCTCAAAAGACCAAACAATTCGCATTTGGGATTGTGAAAGAGGAATACAGCTCGTGCTCATTACTGGTTATAATTCAAGCCAAATGTGTTTTGTTTTCGATGATCAATTTCTCGTTGTCGGTGGCCCAGATTCCCAAACGTATGTAATCGATTTGATGCAATTTAAGTTATCTCCATTGCAAGTTTTTTTGTTTCGTTTTCTTAATGAACACCAAGGAGAAATAATAATTGATAAAAATCTTATGAAGCATTTCCGCAATCTTCCTATTGAGCTTAAAAATAGATTAATCAATGCAGGCAAAGTTATCATGCAAGAAGGTGAACCATTTATTCATGGTTATAATTAAATTAGGTTGATTGGCTTTGTAAATCAGTTAAATATTTTTTTATTTGCTCAGTGCATTCATCAAGTATATTGTGAATCGCTTTGATGTGCCTGCGTCTTTGCTTATCTTTTTTATCAATTTGTACCGAAAGTAATATTGATAATGCCAGGCCGCACCACGTGTAGAGTTCTGATCGCGTTGACCATAATGATGAAGAATTATCGACAAATCTACTCAAAAGATAAGCGCCACCGGTTAATAATCCAATGCAGGTAGTAATTTTTAAACGCGATTCATTTTTGTGCTCTTGAAGATATTGTACATGGAGGGCCGATTGGTTGGTATAATTTTGGAGAAATGCCAGTTGAGCGTTCGTATTGAGGATTTCAGCTTGATAAGGGTCATGAAGATTTGTTGGTGGTGTATGTTTGTAAGTAATATTGCTCGGTAATTTATTTAAGAACCATTCATGGCACGAACCAGTAATTTGAATTTTATGCGCTATTTCTAAGTTTTGAACAAATGATCGGAATTTATGATCTTTAATCGATTTTTCGACTGAATTAAGAGGTGAAGTAAAAAATCCGCAAAGTGGTAAGTGCAATGAAAAAAAAAGCACTGCGAGCGCTGTGTTCATAGCTATCTCCGTGAAATTGTAATAATTGTTAGATTGCTGTGTAACGAATCTTTTGTCAAAGGAGGAAAAAATTGTTATTGGTAACTAGAGTGGCGCTTGCCTGGGAGCAAATTTTGAGCTACTCTTATAAGAAGCAGCCAGTCAAAAAAATGATCTAAAAATTGGGGAAGCTATAAAGAACAAATGTTTAATCTGTCAGGTCCGAAAGGAAGCAGCAGGAGCACTTTGATTCTTGTATGGTCTTCCCCTTTATAGTATCCTAAAAAAGCAGCGTAAAATTTTCTTTTCTCATTTTTGAGCAGATCTGTATGGATTTAAATTTAACCCGAAAATGGCGTTCACGAACATTCGATGGCATTGTTGGCCAATCGTTAGTAGTTCGTATGCTCAAAAACAGTTTGTACCGAGACCGCTATTTTCCTGTATACCTTTTTTCTGGACAACGAGGCTGTGGTAAAACCACTACCGCTCGCATTTTTGCTGCCGCGGTCAATTGTGAACAATTGCCACATTTTCAAAAAGACCCAAAGACGGTCGCTGTTCCATGTCTCGAGTGTCCATCATGTACCGCGCTTTTCAAAATGAGCCACCCCGATTTTATTGAAATTGATGCCGCATCGCACACGGGGGTTGATAATGTGCGTCAAATTATTGAAGCTGCTTCTTTGATGCCAGTTCTTGGACGAAAAAAAATATATTTGATTGATGAAGCACATATGCTCAGTAAAGCAGCATTTAACGCCTTTTTAAAAATTTTAGAAGAACCACCACTTTCGGTGCTTTTTATTCTTGCAACTACCGATCCACATAAAATAATTGATACGGTCCGTTCACGTTGTTTTCAAATTTTTTTCCAGCCAATCTCTATTCCGGAAGTTGCAGCACATTTGCAGGAACTATGCACAAAAGAATCAATTGCCTATGAACCGACAGCATTAAACACGATTGCTGCAAATACACAAGGTTCGGCTCGTGATGCAATTAATTTACTCGAGCGAGTACGATTTGCGTATCAAACAGTAACGCAGCAGGCAGTGTTGCATGTGCTTGGATACATTGATGATGAACATTTAATTACCCTCATTGAGCGAATTTTAGATGGCGATGTTGCGCAGATTTTATCCTGGTTTGAATATAATAAAATTGATCAACATTCGGCAGCAACCGTATGGGATTCATTTATTGAGCTTGTGCGTGCATTAGTGTGGGCAAAGCATGGCAACATAATTGAACGGTACACGGTGCATGAAAATAAATTAATCGATTTGTCACACCGGTGCAGTACCGCACAATTAACGCGCATATTGCAAATTTTTTATGATCATGAACTGCTTTTTCATAAAACAACTGCGCAGCACCGTTTACTTGAAAATATTATCATTTCTTTGTGTTTGAAAAATGAACTATCGCACACAGCGACTGAACCAAAAAATGCGCCAACAATAAAATCGATTGCACCATTAAAGCAATCACCTGTGCAGAGTGTGTCTCAAGAAACAAAAAGTGATAATCGCTGGGCAATAGCGGTACAATCAATTGAAAGACTTGACGATCCATTAGTCAATTCACTCTTTAAGCACGGACGATTTGTTCGATTTGACGAACAAACAAAACTTCTTGATGTTGCATTTGGCAAAGATTTTATCTTTTTCCAAGATTGGTTGGGTTCAACACAAAAACTCTGGCAACCACTTGTTGAAGAACAATTTGGAACTGGTGTGCAATTCACGCCGCACTTTATTGATGAACCAGCATCAAATACACCACCGCCCGTTACCGCAGCAAAAGTGGTAGCGGTGCCCCAAGTGCATCAACCACAATCGGTGAGCGCATCAACACCGCAAACCGTGACAAAAAAAACACCAGCAACTGGTGAATTTAAAAATTATTCATACGAAAAAAAACAATCAAAACCGGTCGCTGCTTTAAAACGATTTGACGTTTCTGATAAAGAAAAATGGAAAAAAGCGCAAATCATATTACAACTGTTTCCCGGAATCATCAGTGAGGTACAGCAATGAGTAAACTACCACAAGTGGTAATCGTTGGACGAACGAATGTTGGTAAATCAACGCTATTTAATCGCCTTTCAACCGATGTCAAAAGCATGACACTTGATTATGAAGGTGTTACGCGCGATTTTGTGCATGACACGGTCTGTTGGCAAGATGTTTGTTTTGAGTTAATTGATAGTGGTGGTATTAGTATCACTAAAGTGCACGATGAACTTTCAGAACGCGTGCGGCTTCTTGGTTTCAAACTTATTGAGCGTGCCGATCTGATTCTGTTTGCGGTCGATGGTACGGTTGGATTAACTAGTGATGATCGACAATTAGTGCAATTTGTGCGTAAAACGGGCAAACCGATTATTTTGGTTGTGAATAAAATGGACACAAAAGCTGCAGAACAACTGTTGTATGAATGGCAAAAAGTTGGCATAAAAGATGTGTGCCCTATTTCTGCACAACATGGCACTGGTATTGCTGAATTACTTGAAGCAATTATTAAAACAGTGCCTTCAACATCGGCCTATCAAGAACAAGAGCCGAAATATTCGATTGTGTTTCTTGGCAAACCAAATGTCGGTAAATCGTCACTCATGAATTTGCTTCTTGAAGAAGAACGAACACTCGTGTCAACAATTGCTGGTACAACGCGAGAAGCAATTACCGAACCAATACAATTTTACCAAGAAACAATTGCGTTGACCGATACGCCAGGTATTCGAAAAAAACGCGCGATTGACGAAACGCTTGAACAAATGATGGTAAAATCATCGTTTCGTGCAGTGCAAAATGCTTCAATCGTGTTGTTAATGGTCGATGCAGCTGAAGGACAAATCAGCGATCAGGAATTGAAACTTGCGTTTTACTGTTTTCAAGAAGGCAAAGCCATTATTTTACTTTTTAATAAAGATGATCTCATGACCGATTTGAATCGTTCTGATCTCAAATTTGATCTTTCCCGTTACGATTATTTTATTAAAAAAGTGCCGTCACTTTCAATTTCATGCAAAACGGGAAAAAATATTGGTAAAATTCTTCCTCTGGTCAAAAAAGTGTGGGAAAAATATTCACACGATTATGCAAGTTCGGAAATTGATCGCATTTTAAAAACTGCATTGAGAGACACACCACTCTATCATCGATCGCACATGCTTAAACTGTTCAAAGCGGAGCAAGTAAAAAAAGCACCGCCAACAATTTTATTGCGTGTTAATGCCCCAGATTGGTTTGGGCCAAGTCAATTAAGCTTTTTTGAAAATGTGTTGCGAGACGAATTAGATTTGGTTGGTGTGCCAGTACGTTTTGTCGTAAGAAAAGGTAAATAAAAAAGGGACGTTAAAAAAAGGAGCCTCTCATGAATAAAAAAATCCATTTTCACGGTATGGATTCAACGCAAGCAATTGAAAATTATGCAAATACAAGTTTGGAGCGTGTTGTTGAATTTTTAAAAAACGAGCGTGAACCAATTTTTGTTGATTTAACATTGAAACCGGGAAGACCTCATGCGCATCACATGGCCGAATTGCGCGTGAAAACACCGCACGGCGATTTTATTGCCAGCGAAGAAGGTCCAGCAATGTATCAGCTCATTGATATGGCTGTTGATTCAATGTACAAGCAACTTCATAAAGATAAGCGCGAGCGCGTCAAAGATGGCCGCACTACAGATTACTACAAAGGTGCATAAGCTGTCGTTTTTTAACGATTGTTTTGCAATTGCTCGATAAATTTTTCTCGCGGCATCGAATACAATTCACTTGACCAACGCATTTCTATTTTTTGTGTCTCTGGATCAACAATTAAGAACACAGGAAAACCAACGATGTTAAATGTTTTTTTGAGCATTTGAAATGTTGGTGTTGATTCATCGGTGCCGTCTATTTTTACTGGCACGTAATTGCGCAACGCATTTTTCACGTTTTCATCAACCAGCACCGTGCTGTTAATTTTTTTACAAATTGAGCAGTAGCGCGCCCAAAAATCGATAAATAACTTTTTATTTTCACTTTTTGCTTGTGCGAGAGCACGATCATAATCGGTAAACCAAAAATCGTCGAGTGTTGTTGTGGTAGAATATGATTGATAACTTTCTGCACCCGCTAAAAATGCACCAATAATTAAACCGATTCCCACAACTGAATTAAATTTTTTCCAAAACGGTGACAAATAGCGCGTTGGTTGCGCCAAATAAAAAACACCCATAGCGAGTAAAAAAGCTGCTAACAGCACCATTAAGAGTGGCCATGAGACAAGGTTTGCCAAATAATAAAAACAAACACCAAATAATAACAAACCAAACATTTTTTTAATTTCCACCATCCACATGCCAGCTTGGGGAAGCAGCGAAAGTGAACTTGAAAAAGTTCCGATTAACAAAAGTGGTGTGCTTAATCCAATACCAAACACAAAAAGGAGGGTAAAGCCAAGAAGAGCGCTCCCCAGTGTTGCAACAATGC
>CAZUJC010000014.1:0-23171 GCA_964620245.1 uncultured Pseudomonadota bacterium
AGCAGTTGCACTCAAAGAAGCTCGCGAAGAATCGGGAATTCAAGCAATTGAACCACTGAGCACCGACATTTTTGATATTGATATTCATTTAATTCCTGCAATCAACGTAACTCCAGCGCATTATCATTACGATGTGCGCTTTGTACTGCAGGTCACAAGCAATGAAAAAATTGTGTTGAGTGAAGAATCACATTCACTTGCGTGGGTGGCAAAAGATAAAAATAGTTTTCCAACAAAGCAGCGCTCGGTAAAGCGCTTATTTGATAAATGGCTTAGTAGGTAACGGTTTTAACCGTTACATGACAACGGTCAACGGCTGAATTTCGCTAGTTGAACCAACATCAAATGCATCAGTATCAATAAGTAAATCTGGCGTTTTTTGTGCACTCATTTGGAGCGGTGCTGCTAATGCTTTATTTTGAAAATTGAGCATTGTTGGATCACTCATCATTGCAGGAATATCGGCGTTTTCATCAAAAATAATATCTTTTCCTATAATTTTTCCATTGCTCAGCACAACACCATCACCAGGAACGATGAAAAATCCTTTTTTAGTGCGTACAATTTGGTAATTTTGTTCTTGAATCGTTGGGTTTTCTTTTAAATACGGGCCCTGCCACTTTTTGGGATTGCGTAGGTTCATGGCACCTACTTCGGAACCTGAAAATGAACCAACATTTAGAAAATCGATGTAACTTTTTTGATGATCGAAATCGACAATGCCAGCAGCTTCATCAATTTTTTTAAATATCTGCTGTAATTCCACCACTTGTTGTGAAATTAATTCATTGGTATCAATTCTTACTTGATACCAATACATAAACATGCTTGCTACAAACAAGATACCTAAAATAGCGATGACAATGATCGAAATGAGTGTATTTCTTGTTATTTTCTTCACTTCTCTCCTTTTTAATTAAAAATAGTTCAAGTGCATTGCTTCTTTTACACGATCCATAGTGTGTGCTGCAACAATGCGCGTTTGTTCAGTACCTTCTTTGAGTAATTGCATTACTGCTGCTTTATCGTGCGCTAATTGTGCTCGGCGCGTTCTGATTGGTTCTAAAAATGATTGCAGCACTTCAAGCAATCTTTTTTTAACCACCACATCACCCAGCCCTCCGCGCTGGTAATGTTGCTTGAGTTCTTCAACTGCTTTGGTATCAGGGTCAAATGCATCTAAATATTCAAATACCGGATTTCCTTCAACTTTTCCTGGGTCTGATGCACGAATATGATTCGGGTCGGTGTACATGCCCATTACTTTTTTGGTAACCACATCTGCCGAATCAGAAAGAAAAATCGCGTTACCTAACGATTTGCTCATTTTTGTTTTGCCATCAGTTCCTGGTAAGCGTGCAATTTTTGGCACCAACGCTTCAACTTCGCATAAGGCATCGGTGTGATAAATGCGGTTGAAACCTCGCACAATTTCGTTGGTTTGCTCAATCATAGGGAGTTGATCTTCCCCAACTGGAATAAGTTGTGCTCGCACCACCGTAATATCGGCAGCTTGGCTTACTGGATACATTAAAAATCCGGCGGTAACATTTTCTCCATATCCTTTCTGTGCGATTTCAGTTTTAACGGTCGGATTTCGGCGCAAACGATTCACCGTTACTAAATTGAGATAGTACACCGTCAAATCAGCAATTTCAGGAATCATTGATTGAATAAAAATCGTAGTTTTTTGCGGATCGATTCCAATTGCTAAATAATCAAGCATTACTTGTGTGACATTTTCATGAACTTTTTGCGGATTTTCGAAATTATCGGTCAATGCTTGAACATCAGCAATCATCACGTATTGTTTATAATTTTGTTGCAACAATAACCGATTAGCAAGTGAACCAACATAGTGACCAATATGGAGTGGTCCGGTTGGTCGGTCACCAGTCAGAACTATTTTTTGCTGACTCATAATTTATTCCTTAGCAGCTCTATTTTTTCATTTTTTTCTCGCAAGATTCTAGTATACGATTTCTCTGTATCTCTGACCACTATCAATCTTTCTTGCAATGGCAGATAACCATGGGTCAATGTTTCGTAGTTGTTGTAAACTCTAATCGGAATAAGGGCATCATTAAGATCAAACCACACATCAATAAATTTACCTTTGCCAGGTCTGATATGCTGAACTACCAACTCACGTTTAATTTTTTTTCCATTGAGGCGATAAACTGGTCGCTCAACAGAAATTTGTAACACGGTATTGTTTACAACCAAGAAAATCTCATGAATCAGCTGCGCATCTTGCTCCATCGGGCAAACTAGTAGTGCCATAAGCATTATTTTCTTGCCTAACCCCCTCATTCATCCTCCTTTTTTTATGAAACATTGCTCTGCGCAGTTCATTTTATTAAGAATAAGAAATAAAAAATCACCCTTATTATTCGTGGGAGTAGTTAATGCAAGTTTGGCATGTTACGAAGTTGATCTGCAATCAGTTGGGCTTATTTAGTTGGAAAGATCCCTTAGAAATTGTAATTTTCAGCTCGTGCATTTATTGGGTTGCCACATGGCTCAAGAAAGATCGCAATTCAACTTTACTTGTTACTTTTTTTGCGTATTGTTTTTGTTTGATATTCCTCTCATTTTTTTCACTCAATACCGTAACTTCATTTTTATGGTTCTATGGTCCGGGTCTGTTCATGATCGGTATTCTTGTGCATCAAGAATCGTTACAAAAAAACTTTGTTACATTTAAAAACGCCACGACACAACTGAATAAAACAGCGTCGAACGAGTGGATCGAATTGATTGTTCGCGCGTGCTTGCATGCGCGTTCACATAATAAATCGTTACTGTGTATTATTGAGCAACGCGATTCGCTCAAATTTTTAATCGATTGCCCAATAACACTCAACGCACCGGTAGATTTGTCGTTGCTTACGGTATTGATTGAAAGTCCATCGTACAATCAAACAGGAACTCTTTATATTACAAAAGATGGCACATTACACGGCATTCATTGCACAATAAAAGGAACATTTCCCAACAATTTTGTTGAATCTGCTCAAAAACTCACTCATAAAACAGATGCACTCGTATTGATTCTTAATCCAACACAAGCAGGATTTAGTTTCATCGTCAACGGTTCACTCATTGAACAAATAACAGCAAAACAACTGCTAACTCTTATTAAACAACAACTCGTCAATGCACACAAAACAACCCCAACACAAGGAGATCATTATGAAGTCAAGCCTGATCAAACAAACACTCACGAGCAACTTCATTCTTAAAATAGGTGCATTGCTAACCGGTTATTCGTTGTGGTTTTTACTCAGTCAAACACAGGTGATCGAACAAACCGTTCATGTTCCCATTGTGTGGTATGATATTCCTGAAGGAATGACCATCGCAAGCAACAACGCAATTGCAGTCACCGTATGTCACAAACGAAATCAATTACATCTTGTACAGACTGCATTGCAAGCGCTCCATCTGAATGCAAAAGAATTAGTCACTGGTAAAACTATCATTGCGCTCACTGAAGATCATTTTTTTGTACCTCCCGATATAAAATTGTTACACTGTACTCCATCATTACTTTCGGTAGATCTTTCTGTGCAGGAAAAAACAGCATGAAATCGATTTTTGGCACTGACGGTATTCGGGGTGCTGTTGGCAGTGAACCGTTTATAGTTCCTTCGCTTTTAAAAATTGGCAACGCACTTGGAATGTGGGCACTCGAACGGTATGGTCCAACACCGACTTTGTTATTGGCACATGATACGCGCGCATCGTGCGCATTAGTAAAATCAATTCTAAAAAGCGCGCTCTTTACTCATTCTATTACCGTTTATGACGCAGGAGTGCTGCCATCACCTGCACTTTTAGCACTGATGCGCAAACACATTTTTTTTGACGCAGCAATCATGATTTCAGCATCTCACAACCCATACCATGACAATGGTATTAAAATTATTGATGCTGGTTCGGGAAAATTGAACGAATATGATGAACAATTGATTAGTTCATTTATCATGCAAGAGAATGATTTTCATTATGTAAGTTTAGGGAGCGAAAAAATGATGATTGATGCACTAGAGCAGTATCAATCAATTATTGTTGATCATTTTCCACCACTTTTCATGGCTGGTAAAAAAATAGTTCTTGATTGTGCACATGGTGCCACCGGCGCACTCGCTCCTGCAATTTTTCAAAAATTAGGTGCACAGGTGATTACCCTATTCAATAATCCAAACGGCGTTAATATCAATAAACAATGCGGTGCTCTACACACACAAGCACTCCAAAAAGCGGTTATAGATGAACATGCCGATATTGGTTTTGCCTTTGATGGAGATGGTGATCGTGTCATAGCCGTAAATATGTACGGACAAATAAAAAATGGTGATGACTTGCTGGCAATACTCCTTGAACATAACCTTTACAAAGCTGCACACACGATTGTTGGTACGGTGATGACTAATCAAGGATTTGAACTCTATTTGCGGAACCGCAACATCAATTTAGTACGAACTGCTGTTGGTGATAAATATATTGCTGAACATCTCAATCAACACAATTTATTGCTTGGAGGTGAACCATCAGGCCATATTATTTTGAACGATTATTTACCCACCGGTGATGGAATTTTTACCGCACTTCGAGTTATGCAAACACTCATGAACAATGATAATTGGCAAATGAGCACGTTTGTCAAATTTCCGCAAATTATTATTAACATTCCGGTCAAATACAAAAAAGATCTTGCGCTTCCCCCACTCAGTGATATTATTGAAACAACATTGAAACAACTTCACAATGGTCGATTACTTGTACGCTATTCTGGTACTGAGCCACTTCTCCGTATCATGATCGAAGATGATGATTGCGATCACGCACAAACAGTTGGTACGTTGTTATCGCAAACATTACAAAAAGAAATTTCATAATTTGAAAGGCATACAATGCAACATCGATTATTTGGTCAATTTTTAGATTTTATAAAATCAATTTTTTTTAACGGCTTATTAATTATTTTACCAATTGCTCTCACTGTTGCAGTATTTACTTTTTTCTTTCGATTACTCAAAAGTTGGTTAGCTCCACTTTACCGCCTTGAGCCGTTGTATTTACAAGCAATTCCACATTCTGAATTCATTTTAGTCTTGTTACTTATTTTAATTACTGGTGCTGTTTTTAGATTTTTTTTCTTACAACGTTTTTTACACATGATTGAAAGAATTGCTTTAAAAATTCCACTGTTAAATCCTATCTATTCAGGTATTAAGCAACTTGTGCAAGCGTTCACCGTACCAGATAAACTCACGTTTCAGAAAGTTGTGTTGGTTGAATTTCCACGCACCGGATTATACAGTGTAGGATTTTTGACAAGCGAAGTGCCATCTGCCATTTCCCCTCACCCAACAAAACGGTACTTTAAAGTATTTATTCCCACCACACCAAATCCAACAACCGGATTTTTAGTTGCGGTAGAAGAAAACGAAATAATTTCTGTCGATCTTTCACGCCAAGAAGCAATGTCTCTCATTATTTCAGGTGGCATAATTCAACCTGAACGTTTTGCGAAAAAATAGTATTTTTTCACTCTTATGGCTCATTTGTAGCAACATACATATTGTGTTACGCTAACGCCTGAATAACTCTTTTTTCAAGGAGGCACTCATGAAAAAAAATCTGTTTATTCTTCTCGCGTCAATTTCAATTTATTTTCATATCTATCCAGTTTCAAAAAAAGCGTTCGTCATTGTTCCAGTTGCAAACGCGGTTGGACAAGCTTTTGTTGATCATCATTCCCTCGAGAATGAATATAATAAAATTCCAGCTTCGTATGGACCTAAAAAAACTGACAAAGTAACGTGCCCACGACTCCATCAACTTTTATTTAATGAAGTAGTTACGATCGTGAAAGAACTTCCAGATGGACAAGTACTCGTACGTTTGAAAAATATGTTTTATATCGATTCTGCTACTCAGCAGGAAAACAATTTATGTTGGACACTCAGTAAGTATTTAGTTTCATTTGATACACTGCACGACCCACATCTTTATTTAAAATATATTCCTCAACCGTTCTCACACAAAAAAAATGAAGACTCGAACATACTCACAATTACGCTCAAGCTGCCATTTTTTGATCCAGTAACCCATCACACCTATTCAGCGGGAACACGATTTATAGCACAACAAACTCAAGAATCGTATCTTGCATATATTTATGATGAACGTGTGAAAAATTTTAAAAAAATTGCTATCTCCAAAAAGTTTTGTGCGGCAGTTACCTACGCAAATCGGAATGCACAGATTGCTGCCTTTGTTGATCTTCTAAAAACATGGTCACATTTATCTAATGGATACATTCCACTTGTATGGGGCGGTGTTTCATTTGCCAAAATATATAAAACAATAGAATATACACTCAAAGAAAAAAAAGGTGATCACCCTGGATTCTTTTGGTTATTAAAAAACGAAGAATATCCACTTTCAGGTTTTGACAGCTCAGGTCTTATTTTGCGAGCAGCTCAAATTTGCCAAATTCCTTACTATTTTAAAAATACAACAACTGCAAAAAAGAGAATGCAGCCCATAGATAATATTCACGAGCTCAAGAATGGTGATTTACTGTGGATCCCCGGTGCTTTGTTTGTGGTAAGTAACCGTGATAAAAATATGCTCATCAGCGCACTCAGTTACCAAGATGGTTACGGTTCTGTATTTGAAAAACAGGTAAAAGATCTATTTGTCGATATTGAAACAGTGGAAGAACTGTTTGATGCTATGCAACATAACAAACAGATATACATAAAAAATGGTGATGGAAGTGTCAGCAACCGAACCGTCACACATTTGGCATTTCTTTCAATGCGCAGTGTATGGAACGATTAAGATGGTTCAGCTTTAAATTCACGCAAAAAGAATTTGAGATAAAATAAATCAAGACTGAACGGTTCACCACCATTTTTTAGTGAACAATCGATGTGATACAAAAAATCGTGTGCTCGAGTTAGTTCAGCTTGCTTATAGTGTTGCCATTCTTTTTTTAAAAAAGTAAATGGTAGTCTAAACGCAATTTTTTTTGCGTGCGCTGTATTTCCCGCCCGCATTAATCCAATAAATGAAGAGGAACGAAACAGTTGTTCCGACCAAAACGTAATCCAAAATGCTGGTACATATTCATCTCGAATAGTAAGCCACTGAGCAAAAAATTGTTTTTCGTTACGTGCAAAAAATAAACTGCTTAATGTAAAGAGCGAACTTTCGGGACTGATTAATTTGTTAAACCACGTTTTTTTAAATTCCGCAATCATTGGTTTACTCATAATCTCGACATATGACAATAAAAGAAACGCGCTTTCAAGTTGATACGATTGCGCTGTCAACAAAAGATCAAGCACTGCACGCTGTTGCCCATCAAGCACGTGTTCAGCAATCTCTTTTAATTTATCGGACAAAACAGTTTCAAGAAGCTCAACAATTATGTGTTGTTCATTTTTTGATTCAAACAGATCACTATAAAAATAAACAGTATGTGGCCCGCAATACGATTGCAAAAACGTCACAAGAGATTTATGTTTTTTTGCATCGAGCATAGTCAAATCGCCCAGGCAATAAAGCATCCGCTGTCCAAGAAATGAAACCGAGAGTTGCGCTTTCAGTTGATCATCTTCAAGCAGAGCAACATCGAGCGACACTGTTTGTAGAGTGCTTGATTTTTTGTTGAGCTTGTTCAAAAAAAATGAGCTCACCAACAATGGATATTTTTTACTTTGCAAGCATACAACATGAATACGTGAAGCCCAGTTGGGTTCCTGGATCGTTTTTAAGAATTGTACACAGTTCATAATACAGCTGGATCTTGATCGATACTGTCTAAGCTATTAGTTATCACTGGTGATAGATTATTTTTATACGGTTGCGCTAAACAATATTCGAAAAGTTTTTGGGTTGCATTAAATGCTAGTGTACCCATTGTTTCAACCGCTTGCCACGGAATCGCATTTCGTTCAGCGGTACCTTGCACTTCAAGAATTTTTCCCGATTTAGTAAATACAAAATTAAAGTCGGCATCTGCTCGGCTGTCTTCTGAAAAATCTAAATCAACCAAATAAATGTCATCAACCGTACCGATCGATACTGCTGCAACATCATCAACCAAAAGTGGTTCAGAAATGAGACCATTTTTCAACCATTTTTCTTGTGCCATTCGCAGCGCTGCACCGGCTGCGGTAATACAAGCGGTTCGCGTGCCACCATCTGCTTGCAAAACATCACAATCAACATAAATAGTACGCTCACCAATAAGGGGTAATTTTACAACGGTGCGCAAAACTCTTCCAATGAGACGAGAAATTTCGACCGAGCGCTCGTTACGCTTTGAGATAGAATCACGTTCAATTCGTGATTTGGTTGAAGCGGGTAATAATGAATATGATGCGCTTAACCAACCTTGCTGCTTACCCTTTAAAAAATGAGGTACTCCTGCAGCAAGGGTGATCGCACAAACAACTCGTGTTTTACCAATTTCGAATAATGTTGAACCATCAGCATATTCAAAAATGTTGTACACAAGTCGAATTGGTCGCAGTTCATGAACTTGTCGGTTATATGAACGTTGCATGCATGAGACCTATTGATCTACCATGCGCAATCTGATTCTACCAGTTACTGGATCGTAATCGATTACTTCGACCATCACATCACTATCAATTGGATATTCTTGTGTGAGGTTTCTTTGTTTTTCGCGTGGAATCATTGAAATGTGAACTAAACCATCCTGACCAGGCACCAATTCAACAAAGATACCAAAATCAGCAATACGTCTAATTTTACCACGATAGACTGAACCGTTATCAATCAAGCCACCAAGCAGTTTTACCCATTTAACAGCTTCATCAATCTTAGCTTCTGGTCCACCAAAAATTTTGACAAGACCGTCACCTTCAATGTCAATCATAGTGCCAGTTTTTTCAATAATTTCACGAATAACTTTGCCACCGGTTCCAATAATTGCACCGATTTTATCGGTTTCAACTTTTAATGTAACAATTTTTGGTACCAAATCTGACAATGTTGGATTTGGTGCAGTCATTACTTTTTGCATTTCACCCAAAATGTGCAGACGTCCACGTTTCGCTTGTTCAAGCGCTTTTTCAAAAATCGTACGTGACAAACCACCTTTGTATTTAATATCCATCTGAATTGCGGTAATACCATCGGCAGTACCAGCAACTTTGAAATCCATTAATCCGAAGGCATCTTCCGTTCCACTAATATCAGTTAATGCTTGGAAAGTACCGGTTGGACTACCGAGCAATCCCATTGCAATACCGCTTACCATTTTTTTAATTGGTACACCAGCGTTCATGAGGGCCATAACAGAACTACAAACAGTACCCATCGAGGTTGAACCATCAGATTCTAATACATCGGCAACAACGCGAACGGTATACGGAAATTGTTCTTTTGTTGGTAATACAAATTGCAAAGCTGAAGCGGCTAAATAACCGTGGCCAACTTCACGACGACCAGGCCCACGCATTGGCCGAACATCACCAGCCGAAAATGGCGGGAAATTATAGTGAAGCATAAACGATTTTTCAATCGTGTTGCCCATAAGGTCTTCTACTTTTTGCTCATCTTGACCGCCACCCATCGTTACGCTTGCAAGGACTTGCGTGCGTCCACGAGTAAATAATGCTGATCCGTGAGTAAACGGCAAGAGACCAACTTCAACTGCTATTTGACGAACTTGATCAAATCCACGCTCATCAATTCGTTTGCCCGTTTCAAAAATCTGTGCAGTAATTTTTTCTTTTAAGACTGAGTCGTAAATATAATCGATGACAGACATCGACATTTTTTCTTCAGTAGCAACAGCTTCGAAATGTTTCGTCATTTCCTCATGAAGCTTTTCCAATGTTTCGTCACGCTTAATTTTATCTGTCATAAAAATTGCAGAAATTTTATCGCGGGTTAAGAAAGATTTAATTTTTTCTTTCCATGTTTTCCATTGTGCCATATCTTCAATAGCTTCTTTTGGCACGCTCACTTCACGAGCAATTTCTTCTTGCCACACTACTTGTTTTTTAATCTTGTCATGGGCACGGAAGAGAATATCGACAAATTGTTCTTCAGAAATTTCGCTTGTGCTTCCTTCTACCATGCAAATACCTTCAGCAGTACCAGCAATGATAATTTTAACATCGGAAGCAATCGATTGACTGTAGGTTGGGTTGAAAATCCATTCTCCATTAACTCGGGCAACTTCAATTGCACCAACAGGACCCATGAAAGGAATCTTGGAAATGGTAAGCGCTAACGACATTCCAATCAGCGCCGAAATATGCGGAGAATGCTCTTTATCAACCGAGTAAACAGTTGCTAAACCTTGAATTTGATGAAAATAATTTTCAGGAAAAAGCGGACGTATCGCACGATCAATAAGGCGTCCTGTCAAAACTTCCTTATCGGTAAATTTACCTTCCCGTTTGAAATAACCACCGGGAATTTTACCTGCAGCAGCGAACTGCTCACGATAATCAATAGTCAATGGTAAAAAACCAGGAAACTCAGGCGATGGAGCTGAAACAACAGTAGCTAAAACTACTGTACCACCTTGTTGAAACCATACTGCACCATCAGCTTGCTGAGCGTATTTATTGAGGACTACTTCGTATCCAAATTCATCGAGACGAAATTTTTTTACCATTAATATTGATCCTTATAGGATGATAAAGCGCATTCCAAAGCATTTTTACTAAATTTGTAGACGCTTTGCAACCGCTTCATATTGTTCTGTATTTGATTCTTTTAAATATTTTAATAATTGACGACGCTTATTGACTATCTTAAGCAATCCACGTTTAGATGAAAAGTCTTTTTTATTTTTCGCAAAATGCTCTGTTAACCGATTCATGTGTTCAGTCAACAATGCTATTTGCACTTCAGTTGAACCAGTATCTTGAGCATGTTTGCTAAATTTTTCAATAATCGTTTTTTTTGTAACTTGTTCTGCCATATCAAAAACCTTTAATAATATAATCCGTTTTCCTGGTAGGCGCGAGCGGGGTTGAACCGCTGACCCCTGCTACGTCAAAGCAGTGCTCTGCCACTGAGCTACGCGCCTATCATCTTCTATGCCTCTTTAATTCGTTGCAATTCCTGCATTTCTTCAATGCGTGCTTGACGCTCGAGATCAGACTCGTCAGTGCCAAGATATTTTTCTTTAAATGTTTTCATACCGGTTCCAGCTGGAATCAATTTACCGATAATCACATTTTCTTTCAATCCATAAAGGTGATCAACTTGACCTTCAATTGCAGCCGATGCCAAGATCTTTGTTGTTTCTTGGAACGATGCAGCCGAAATGAAGCTTTCAGTATCAAGCGATGCAAGCGTCAGACCCATCAGAGTTGGTTTTGCACTCGCCACTTTTTTACCTTCTGCTTGCAATAGCGCATTAACAGATTTGAAATGAATGCGATCAACACGGTCACCAATCAAGAAATCAGAATCGCCAGGCTCTACAACGCGAACCTTACGCAACATTTGACGCACAATCAACTCAATGTGTCGATCGTTAATATCAATTCCCTGCAAGAGATAAATTTCTTGAATTTGGTTTACCAAATATTTTTGTAATACTTCAGGCCCCATAATACGTAAAATATCATGCAGCACTGGTGCACCAGTTGTTAATGGATCGCCGGCACTTACCTTATCACCACTCATAACCATGATCTGTTTACCACGTGGTACAAAATAATCGAACGATTCATAACCATTGGTTACCGTAATCTTGCGCAAGCCACGGTGTAATCCACCAAATACCACTTCACCATCAATATCTGAAATAATTGCTGGATCTTTTGGTACGCGTGCTTCAAATAATTCAGCAATACGCGGTAAACCACTTGCAATATCTTTGGTTTTTGAAATTTCACGAGGCATTTTGACAAGCACATCGCCAACACTTACTTTTTGGCCGTCTTCAACCACAAGATACGATCCTGGTGGTAAATGGTACTGTGCTATTTCATTGCCCGAACTGTCGATAATGTCGATTGCTGGTTGATACTTGTCATTTTTATGCTCAAGAATCATTTTTGACGATTTATTAGTTGCGTCATCAAAAATATTTTGAATCGTAACGTTTTCAACCAAATCAACATATTGTATAGCGCCTGCACGTTCAGTTAAAATAACGCGACTCGTTGCATCCCATTCTGTTAAAACAGCACCAACCTTAACTTCTTGTTTATCTTCAACCAAGACAACACAGCCATATTCCAGATCATGTTGCTGCAATTCTCGTCCATCGGGCGAAACGATTACTAAACGTGATTTACGGCTCAAATTGACCGCTTTACCATCACGGTTTTCGACAGTGCGAACGCCACGTAATTGAACAATGCCTGAATGCTTTGCAACATATGATGATTGCTCACCAGTACCAGATGCCGTACCACCAACGTGGAAAGTTCTCATGGTAAGCTGCGTACCAGGTTCACCAATCGATTGTGCAGCAATGATACCAACCGTTGTTCCCGAATCTACAATTTGACCTTTAGAAAGATCAAGTCCATAGCACAATGCACACACGCCACGTTTTGCTTGGCACGTCAGAACTGAGCGAACTGGCAATTTACTTAATGCTGAATGGGCAACCTTATCAACATCGTCACGGCGAATCAGATCACCTTGTCTGAACAATAATTGTCCACTCACTGGATCTTTAAGATCAGCAGCAACAACTCGACCAAATGATCGACCAGCTAATGAAAGCAATGTGTCGCCACCTTCTTTAAGGTCTTCAAGCTCAACATATCCCAGCGTTTTGCAATCGGCCATCGAAACAACAACATCTTGCGCTACATCAACAAGGCGTCGTGTTAGATAACCAGAGTTTGCTGTTTTAAGGGCTGTATCAGATTGACCTTTACGAGCACCATGAGTAGAAATGAAATATTCAAATACGTTCAAACCGTTTTTAAAGTTACTCTTAACCGGTGTTTCCATAATTTCACCAGTTGGAGTTGCCATCAAACCACGCATACCAACTAACTGTTTAATTTGGTCTTTGGAACCACGAGCACCAGATTCAAGCATCATAAAGATTGGGTTGAACGGTTTAAATGCGTCATCTTTGTTATTAAACGCTTCGTCGTTTTCTTGTTCAAGATCACGAGTCACAGCACCTGCAACATCTGCAGTCGCATGACCCCACACGCTAATAACTTGGTTGTATCGCTCACCATTGGTAATCACACCATCCATGTAGAGATTTTCAACGCGGGCAACACTTTTTTCCGCTTTTTTGACAATCTCTTCTTTAACTTTTGGCACAATGAGATTTCCAAGTGAGAACGAAATACCACCTTGTGTTGAATAATAAAAACCTAGTTTTTTAATTCTATCGAGACATTCAATCGTTGCCTGGTTACCAAAACGGTAATAAATGCGCTCAACTAATTTAGTCAAATCGCTACTTTTAACAACCTTATTGATCCAATTGAAATCTGACCCAACAGGAAGTGCATTATAAAGAATAACGCGACCAGTAGTAGTTTCTACAACCTCACCAGACGCTAGGCGCACTTTAATTTTAGAATGAAGTGCTACTTGATCATGTTGATAGGCAGTTACTACTTGAGCAACATTTGAAAATACAATTCCTTCACCTTTTGCACCACAACGAACTTTCGAAATATAGTGCAAACCAAGAACCATATCTTGCGTTGGAACCGCAACTGATCTGCCATTTGCTGCCGACAAAATGTTTCGAGTCGACAACATTAATATTTTTGATTCTTCTTGGGCTTTGTCGCTTAATGGAATATGGACTGCCATTTGGTCACCGTCAAAGTCGGCGTTAAATGCCGAACAAACGAGTGGGTGAATTTTAATAGCTTTACCATCAACCAAAATTGGATAAAACGCTTGAATACCAAGTCTGTGCAACGTCGGTGCACGATTAAGTAGAACTGGACGATTTTTTACGACTTCTTCAAGTACATCCCAAATTTCGGGGGCACTTTCTTCAACCATTCGTTTTGCAATACGCAAGTTTGGTGCTAATTCTCGATCCATCAATCCTGCATAAATATATGGCTTGAAAAGTTCTAATGCCATAATTTTAGGTAATCCACAACGATCCATTTTTAATTCTGGATCGACAACGATTACTGAACGACCTGAATAATCGACACGTTTACCGAGCAAGTTTTGACGGAAACGACCTTGTTTGCCACGAAGCATTTCACTTAATGATTTGAGTGGTCGACGATTTGTACCACGAACCGGCTGGCCGCGGCGACCGTTATCGATCAACGCGTCAACTGACTCTTGTAACATACGTTTTTCGTTTTTGATAATCACCGAAGGCGCTTCAATTTCGATTAAACGCATTAACCGAATGTTACGGTTAAGAACACGTCGATACAATTCATTAAGATCTGAGCTTGCGAATCGACCACCTTCAAGTGGTACCAATGGACGCAAATCAGGTGGCAATACTGGTAATACAGTGAAAACCATCCATTC
The DNA here is from genome assembly GCA_964620245.1 of uncultured Pseudomonadota bacterium. Lineage (GTDB taxonomy): Bacteria > Babelota > Babeliae > Babelales > JACPOV01 > JACPOV01. The sequence goes on from CAZUJC010000014.1 coordinate 14,515, forward strand.
AGGACGAATATCCGCTTGTATTAAACCAGTCAGCACCTTTACTCGGCGCATAATTTTATGGCGCAACGCGACAGAGGAAGCTTTAATGTATTCTTGTTTTAATTTTGAGACCTCAATGTTGAGATCAAAAATTGCAAGTACTTCTTTGATTGCATCGGCACCCATGTCAGCTCTAAATTCTGTATCTTCTGGATGCGCATCGATGTAGCGCTCGTAATCGGCGCTGCCTAATAATGTTTTAATTGGGTAAGGAGACTTACCTTGTTTGATAACCAGGTACGCATCAAAATAAATCGCGCGTTCCAGATCTTTAACAGGCATATCCAACACAAGACTTAAATAACTTGGAATTCCCTTAAGGAACCAAATATGAACAACTGGCGCAACTAATTCAATGTGCCCCATACGTTCGCGACGAACGCGAGATTGAATTACTTCAACACCACACTTTTCACACGTAACCCCACGGTGTTTCATGCGCTTATATTTACCGCAGTTACATTCCCAGTCTTTTACTGGTCCAAAAATACGCGCACAAAAGAGCCCATCACGTTCAGGCTTTAAGGTTCGGTAATTAATCGTTTCGATTTTCTTAACTTCACCATATGAAAGCGAACGTATTTTTTCAGGCGATGCAAGACCAAGCTTCATCGCATTGAAATGAGTGGTGCTAATGTATTCGCGAAAGCGCTCTAGAACCCTATTACTCACCGATTTCCTCCTTGCCCGCCTTAAATAGATCTACCCGTAATCCAACACTTTGAAGCTCTTTAATCAACACATTGAACGCTTCTGGCAACCCTGGCTCGGGTATTTTTTCGCCGCGCACGATAGCATCGTACACTTTTGGTCGACCATTCACGTCATCAGATTTATAGGTGAGCAATTCTTGTAATGTATATGCTGCTCCATATGCCTCTAATGCCCACACTTCCATTTCACCCAAGCGCTGCCCACCCATTTGCGCTTTACCGCCAAGTGGTTGCTGAGTTACCAATGAATATGGCCCAACAGAACGAGCATGCAATTTATCTTCAACCATGTGATTTAATTTCATCATATAAATTGAACCGACAGTCACCGGCTGATCAAAATAATCACCAGATCTTCCATCGAGTAATCTAAATGAACCTAAATCTGGTAAGTTCAATGATTTCAACAGTGGCTTAATGTCACTATCAAGCGATGCGCCATCAAACACTGGTGTTTGATAATGCATGCCTTCGCGAGCTGTTTTTTCAGCTAACTGCTGCAATCCTTCGTTACCATAAAGTTTTTCATAGGAATCAATTAATGATTGCCCATAAACTTCCGTCAGTTCTTTCTTTACGAGCACATCCTGTGTATCATTGAGCAATTTAGTAAATTTCTTACCAACTTCGCGTCCAACAAGTCCAAGTGCAGTTTCCAAAATTTGACCTACGTTCATACGCGATACGATACCTAATGGATTAAGTACAATATCAACTGGTGTGCCATCTTCCAAATATGGCATATCTTCACGTGGAACAATTATTGAAACAACACCTTTATTTCCGTGACGGCCAGCAAGTTTATCACCAACAGCAACGTGGCGTTTGCTTGCAATGTACACTTTTACCATCTTAATAACACCAGATGGTAACGGATCCCCACGTTTTAACTTATTAATTCGTTCTTCTTTCAATCCCGCAAGAATTCGTTTTTGATTTTCAAACGAATGCTGTAAATGCTCAATCATCTCATTTGATTTTTTGTCATCCGTTTTCAATACAATTAATTCGTCAAATGAAAGTTCTTTGAGCGCCGCAAGGTCATACTTCTTGTTTTTAACGAGTTTAGCAGCTACTTTACCCTCAGCAGCTTGACCAGCCAAGAGAGCAACAACTTTCTCTGCAATCATTAATTGCAAGAACTGTTGGTGTTCACGCGACTCTGTTTCAAGCTTTTCGGTTAACTTAGTAACCATGTCTTTGTAACGTTTATCTTTACGAATACCACTGCGTGAAAACACTTTCACATCGATTACTGTGCCTTCAACTCCAGGTGGTACGCGCAGTGAAGTATCTCGCACTTCGCGCGACTTTTCACCAAAGATAGCGCGTAAGAGTTTTTCTTCTGGCGAATATTGAATATCACCTTTGAGCGTTACCTTACCGACTAAAATATCACCAGCTTTGACACGTGTACCGATGCGAACAATACCATCTTCGTCAAGACACGCCAGAGCTGCTTCGCTGACGTTTGGAATATCTTTGGTAATTTCTTCAGGCCCAAGTTTTGTATCACGTGCGTCAACAATGTATTCGTCAATATGAACAGATGACAACACTTCTTGTGCAACAAGTCGTTTACTTACAACAATCGCGTCCTCAAAATTGTATCCATGCCAAGGCATGAACCCAACAAGAAGATTAGTACCCAATGCCAATTCACCCTCACGGATTGCTTGTGCATTCGATAAAATATCACCTGCTTCGACACGTCTTCCACGCTCAACAATAGGCGTATTGTGAATCCAGGTACTGTAACTTGAACGCTGGTATTTTTTGAGATGATACGAATCAATACCGTTTGCAATCCAGTCTTCAGTATTTGCAAAACTACCTTCGTCTGCACGAACAATAATTTTTTCTGAAGAAACATATTCAACAATGCCTGGCCTTTGTGCAATAATTGCAGCTCCAGATGATTTACATATCTCTTTTTCCATACCGGTACCCACAAGTGGCGCCTGACAACGAACAATTGGCACTGCCTGACGTTGCATGTTTGAACCCATCAATGCACGCGTCGCGTCATCATGTTCTAAAAACGGAATAAGTGCCGTTGAAACAGAAACTAACTGTTTTGGCGAAAGATCGGCATAATCAATCTTGTTTGGATCTTCATAAAGAAAATTACCTTCATGTCGAGCAACAACTTTATTTTCTTCGTATTTTGTTGTCGTTGTTCCAAAATCGGCTTGCGCAATATATTTGTCTTGTTCTTGGAATGCATCAAGAAACACAACATCGTCTTTTACTTTACCCTTGAGCACTGGACGATAGGCGGTTTCGATAAAACCAAGATCGTTTACAAGCGCATACGTTGCAAGTGAAGAAATCAAACCAATAGTTTGACCTTCAGGCGTTTCAATCGGACAAATACGTCCATAGTGTGATGTGTGAACATCACGAATTTCGTACGTCGCACGATCTTTTAAAACACCGCCGGGCCCGAGGGCTGATAGACGACGCTTATGTGCAATTTCTGAAAGTGGATTTGTTTGATCCATGAACTGTGACAGTTGACCAGTACCAAAGAACTCACGCAATACTGCACCAAGAGGTTTAATATTGAGCAAATCTTGAGGCATTAACCCTGCATGAGTATCTTGCGTTCTGAATCGTTCGCGAATAATACGCTCAATGCGCAAAAAGCCAATGTAAATCTGATTCGTAAGAAGTTCACCAACCAAACGTACACGACGATTGCCCAAATGATCGATATCATCAAGTTCACCTTCGCCAAGTTCACGCAAATTAATAAGATACTTGATTGTTGCGTAAATATCTTCGCGACTCAGTACATGAACATCTTCAGCAACATTGATGCCCAACTTTCGATTCATTCTGATTCGACCAACACGAGTCAAGTCATACAAACGACTACTAAACAACATAGCTTCAAGTCGTTCATTAATTTCTTTGAGGGATGAGCTATCTCCCGGCCAAATTTTAGAATGAAGTTCTTTCAATGCATCATCTTGCGTATAACAACGATCTTGAGTAAGTGTCATTGCAACTGTTGGTTGCAACACATATCCAGAGGCACTGATAACGTCGAATTCTAATTTTTTTAATTTTTTAAACTGTTCATAATGCTCTTCAGTAAACGATTGCCCTTGTTCTGCTAAAATTTCGCCTGTTTCAGAATCAACAACATCGGCACCAAATACACGATTAATTAAGCTTGATTTCTTGAGATAAATTTTATCGATACCTGCTTTTTTCAAACGTTCCAAAAGCGTAGCATTGACGCGTGTTCCAACGAATTCATCGGCAACATTGTCAGGAATCATTCCTTTTTCAAGTCGTTGGCCAATTAAATTCATATCAACCGTGCGATAAAATTCATCTTTTGCAAAATAGACATGGTCGAACGGATAAAAAAGCTTAATAATGTTTTCGCGTGCAACACCAAGCGCCTGCAAGAACGTTGTCACCAACATTTTTTTCTTTTTATCAATTCGAACATAAAGATAGTCGTTACTATCAAATTCAAAATCAAGCCATGAGCCACGCATTGGAATAAGCCGAGCAACATAATAAGGTCGACCACGCACGTCTTTTACTTTTTTACTTTGAGTAAAGACCACACCTGGTGAACGATGGAGCTGACTTACAACAACACGATCAACTCCGTTGATAAGGAAAGTGCCAGCGTTTCCGAGCTTAAAAACACCATTTTCTTCATAAAGATCTGCCATCACTGGTACATCTGCAAAGAAAATATCTTGTTCTTTAATATCACGAACAACCTTAGCACCAGAACCGTCAACGTCCCATGTCATTAACTGGACTTTGATCTTTAATGGCATAGAGAATGTCTGACCACTGGATCGGCATTCCTCTAAGCTCATTGCCATTTGCACCGTAACTCGTGCTAGGCAGTTTGAACACGTTTTATAGCGTGCAGTTTTTTTCTTGCAAAATGTACATTCTAATTGATCATTTAATCGTGAACAATCAGACTTTTTACACGAAGAACAGCTCCATGTATAACGATTGGCAATGCCTTTCAGCTTGCCGCATGTACAAGACCATTCACCTAATTCATAGCTTACATACTCCAACGACATTTTATCTTCATAATCAATCGGAAAAATATCGCGTAATACTTTTTCTAAGCCAATTAATGTTCTTTCAGCAGGAAGACAATCTAACTGCACAAAATCATTAAATGACCTTGACTGAATCGCTATCAGATCAGGAACTGGTACAATATCTTTAATTTGGCCAAACGATTTGCGAACAACACCGTTATCCATGCGCATGTTAGACATGCAGCTGTTCCTCCCTATTGCAAAACCATGTTTGTTCTTATTTTCTGGCAACACTCATAAAATAAGAACAGATTACTACACCAAAAAGCGTGTCAATTACGACAATGTAACTTTAGCACCAGCTTCTTCTAGAGCTTTTTTCATTTTTTCTGCGTCTGCTTTAGCTACTGATTCACCAACTACATAGGGCAAACCTTCAACTGCTGCTTTTGCATCACCAAGTCCCAAGTTTGGCAATACTTGACGAAGTGCTTTAATTGCTTTGAGCTTATCAGATGATTCAACCAACGTCACTTTATAGGTTGATTTTTCTTCTGCTTTAGCCGCGCCTGCATCAGCTTGCGCGCCCGCTGCTGGAGCAGATGCCATCATAGGCATAGCAGCAGAGACACCAAACGCTTCTTCAAGAGCTTTTACAAACTCGCTCAATTCAAGCACTGATAATTTACCAATTTCTTCGACCAATTTTTCGTATGATTTAGATGCCATAGCATTCCCCAACTTACGATTAACAATAGATTATACAACACATACGTATTTTTACGTACCGAAAAACTACCTCACGCAGCTTTTTTCTTTTCAGCCGCTTGCTGCAACACAATGCACAAACGCACAAGCATAAGGTTGAGCATCATCACCAATTTATGCGTAGGCGCTTTCAATGTACCACATACTTGCGCAAGCAAAATTTCTCGAGGCGGCAACGAAGCAAGCACTTTGATTCTATCAGGTGCCAACACCGTGTGCTCAAAGCATCCAGCAATCAATTTGAGCTGCTCGTTACCTTTTGCAAAGGTAAATAAAATTTTTGCAACAGCTGGAGACTCTTTATGAGCAAAAACGAGCGCAATTTGATCACCTAAATAAGATTGCAATCCATCGACTGATGGAACTTGATCAATTGCACGCTCCATTAAGGTAACTTTGGCCACTTGAAGCGATCCAAATCCATGCAATTTGCGTCTTAGATCTGTCAATTGGGCAACCGTCATCCCTTTATAGCCAACCAAAAACGATGCTTGACTTGTTTTCAAGTCGCTTTGCAAAGACTGGACAACTTGTTCTTTATTTTGACGATTCATTGTTATACCTTTATCCGATCACTAAGCGTTTACTATATCATCTGCATTTAAATGGATACCAACTCCCATAGTGGAAGCAACCGTCAACTTTCTAATAAATTTGCCTTTTGATGTCGGCGGCTTAGTGGTGCTAAGTGCTCGTAAAAATGCAACTAAATTCTCTTGTAGCTTAACTGCATCGAATGAAACACGACCTATTGAAAAATGAATCAACCCACTTTTATCATTTTTGAAAAACTGGCGACCCTTTTTCAAATCGTTAACTACAGAGCCAACCTCAAAAGTAACGGTACCGACTTTTTTGTTAGGTAATAAACCACGCGGTCCTAAAACTTTTGCAAGCTTACCTACCATGCCCATTAAATCAGGTGTTGCAACTGCATATTCAAAATCGAGCCAACCCCCTTCAATTTTTTCAATAAGATCGTCCGCCCCTACAAAATCTGCGCCAGCATTGCGTGCAGCTTCAGCGTAATCGCCTTTTGCAAAAACAACAATGCGAACCTTTTTGCCAACACTGTGCGGCAAAACTACCGATCCGCGAACGGCTTGCTCACCTTTAGATGCATCAATCCCAAGATTAATATGAACATCTACTGATTCGTCAAACTTTGCAAATGCCAAATTTTTAACTTGCGCAAGCCCATCTTTAAATGAATACAATGTTTCAGCATTCATTTTTTCACTTGCCGCTCTATATTTTTTACCATGCGTTGCCATATCAAACCCCGATCAATCAAACGATATCAATTCCCATACTTCGAGCAGTACCAGCTACAATCTTTTTTGCCTGCTCCAAATCAAGCGCATTGAGATCTGGCATTTTTATTGATGCGATATCTTCAATATCTTTCCATGTTAATTTGCCAATTTTATCTGTATTCGGTTTGGAGGAACCTTTTTCTAATTTAATTTTTTTCTTCAGCAATGCTGATGTTTCAGGCGTTTTGACTACAAAGTCGAATGTTTTATCGATATAAACGGTAACAATTACCGGCAACATCTCGCCTTTTGCATGAGCTGTTTTTGCATTAAATTGTTTGCAAAAATCCATGATATTAACACCTTGCTGACCCAGCGCAGAACCAACTGGTGGTGCAGGCGTTGCTGCTCCCGCAGGAACTTTTAACTTAACTTTTGCTTTAACTGTTTTTGCCATTGTATAAACCTACCGTAATTACCGTTTTATCTGATCAAACCCAAGCTCAATAGGCGTCATTCTGCCAAAGATGCTTACCATCAACGTCAGACGCTCATTAGCCTCATCAACTTTCTCAATCACTCCAACAAATCCCGCAAATGGCCCTTCTGAAATATCAACTTCACTACCAGCAACGAAGTCGCTCTTCTTAGGAACGAGGGCTACTTCACCCTTCATTTGCGAAACAATACGACTGATCTCTTTTTGCGAAATTGGCATCGGCTCTTTGCCACCCAAAAAACGAATAACGCGCAGCGTTGATTGCACCAATCGCATTGTTTCTTGTGTTATTTCCATTTCAATCAAGAGATAGCCAGGAAACAACTGTTGCTCATCCTTTGCTTCCGCCGAAAACATATTTTTAACTTTAGCCGACGGAATTAATACTTCACCGAATTGCTCTTGCAAACCAGCTTCTTTAATGCGGCGCGAAAGGTCAGTCTTTATTGCTTCTTCGTAGCCAGCATAAATTTGAACAACATACCAACGCTTCATGAATTATCCGATGCCCTAAAAAATTTGCCCAGCAATTTTATAAAATACCACATCAATTGAGCCAATATAGATCGAAAAAAAACATACTAAAATAAGCACAATAATTACCGATCCTATTAACTCGTTCAAGCTAGGCCACACAATTTTAGCAAGCTCAAGTTGAACTTCTTGTACAAAACGTATCGCGCTTTTTACCACACAAACACCTCTTTTAATGAGAGATGGAAAAAAAATTTTTTCATCAGCTACACCTTTGGTCATTGGCAGGCCAGGAGGGATTCGAACCCCCAACCCGCAGATTTGGAGTCTGCCGCTCTACCAATTCGAGCTACTGGCCTCCGATGAATCTACTTTGTTTCTTTGTGCATCGTATGATTACGACAGCGAGAACAATATTTGCTTAAGTGCAAAGAGCCTACTGATCTTTTTCCAGACACAAGTTGTGAATAATTACGTTCTTTACACTTTTCACACGCAAGAGAGGTAATTACTCGTTTCTTTTTGGCCATAGTGTTCTCTTAAATTTAAGTTATAACTACGATTTTTTTGCTTGGAGCCCGCGACCGGGATTGAACCGGTGACCTCTTCCTTACCAAGGAAGTGCTCTGCCACTGAGCTACGTGGGCACATATTTCACAAACCTAGTACTAAGGTTAAATAAAAAAAAGAAAAAAAACAACTCGTTTTTGCGCTATCACACGCGTTGTTTCTGGAGCTGGCGACTGGATTCGAACCAGCGACCTGCTGATTACAAATCAGCTGCTCTACCAACTGAGCTACGCCAGCACTCTTTTATTCTGGAGCGGGAAACGGGGCTCGAACCCGCAACCTACAGCTTGGAAGGCTGTCGCTC
>CAZUJC010000015.1:0-21894 GCA_964620245.1 uncultured Pseudomonadota bacterium
CCGTTGCAAGCAGTTCTTTTTCTGCACCAAAACAAATAACATGCGCAACTGTTTTTGGCAGATGTGCAATTAATAACTCAGCTCGATCAACTCCTTTGCTCAAGCCACCAAGAATTAACACCAGTGGTTGATCACCAAATGAATGTACGGCAGCCAATGTAGCTTCTGGAACCGTCGATTTAGAATCGTTGTAAAACGTAATTCCTTGGATCGTGTTAATTTTTTCTAAACGATGGTGCAAAATGTCACTATCGAAATCGACCGTTGCATCAAAATCAAATGGCTGGTGAAGAATATGTAATGCAGCGGCAACCATTAACCAATTTTCTGGGTACGATCGTTGCGGAAATGAATTAAGTGATGTTACCAACTGTTGAATGCCATTTTTTTGAGTCATAATTTGGTTATTTTCAAGCCAAAAAAGTTCGTATTCAAAATGACCAGGTGGTTTTTGTGCTGAGAAAAAAGAAAAACGATCTTTCTGTTGTTCAACTAATGTGCGAACTGGTTCATAGGTGAGCAGTTCAAGTGGAAGCAAAGCACGCTGATCTTTTTTTTGCGATGAAAGAATGTGCAATTTTGCAGCTAAATAATTTTCGAGTGTGCCATGCCGATCGAGGTGATTAGGGTAGAGGTTCGTAATAATAGCTAATTGTGGTTGAAATTCAGTGCAATGTTCAAGTTGGAAGCTTGAGAGTTCCAAAACTGCACAATCATATTCATCTTGTTTATTAATAAGTTCCAACATACCTACACCAATATTGCCGGCGGTTGCCACACGCATAGTGCGTTTGAGCAGAGTTGAAATAAAATGAGTTACCGATGTCTTTCCTACCGTACCAGTGATTGCAATAATCGGTTGATGAAAATGAGTGCTCAACAAATCAAGCTCAGTAATGAATTTATGTTTGTAGCGCGTTTGGAAAGGGCGAGGATCGATTCCCGGGCTCATCAAAATAAGATCGTTGCGATCAAAAAATTGGTCAACCGAATCTTGGTGAATAAAGGTTGCATCATACAATTTAATCAGGCTGTCTTCCTCTGTGCTTAATTCCCTTTTTTCCATAATGGTGATGGGTACTTTTTGGTCTGAAAGTAGTGCGGCTGCAGCCTTGCCAACAATACCAAAACCCCAAATGCCTACTTTTTTATGCGTTAAATCCATTAAATATCCTTACATTGCAATCATAGCTGTGGTCAAAAAAAGCCTTTTTTAGTATACTGGTCAAAAACTTCGATTTGCAAAATTTATTTTTTGAAGGATGGTCATGCCCGAAGAAAAAAAATCGTTGGGTGGCTTTAAAGATACGCTCAATTTACCCACAACTCAATTTCCAATTCGCCCCAATCATACCGTTGACGATCCTGAACTGATTGCGCGCTGGAAACGTGACAACCTTTACGAAAAAGCGTTCAAAAAAAATGAAGGTAATGAAAAATATATTTTGCACGACGGTCCTCCCTACGCAAACGGCCATATTCATTTAGGGCATGCGTATAATAAAATTTTAAAAGATATTGCCACCAAAGCGCAGAGAATGGCAGGCAAACACGTTCCGGTCACTCCCGGATGGGATTGCCATGGGCTGCCAACTGAAATTAAAGTGGTCAAAGAACAACCAGGGCTATCTGGACTTGCGCTTATTCAAGCATGCCGGGCTTATGCGCGCGAATGGGTAACAATACAAAAAGAAGAGTTCATTCGCCTTGGTGTGGTTATGAATTGGGATCACCCCTATTTGACCATGGATCCTCACTATGAATCGATGGCTATTCGGGCCTTTGGTAAGTTCGTGGAGGGCGGCTATATTGAAAAAAAGAAAAAAACAGTGCCTTGGTGTCCTTCTGACCAAACGGTGCTTGCAACTGCTGAGATTGAATACCAAGAACGTAAAGATCCATCACTGTATGTAGAATTTCCGCTCGTGCATGAATCTTTAAAAAAGATTGCCCCTCAACTTTCGCATGAAAAAGTAAGTTTACTTATTTGGACAACAACACCGTGGACACTGCCACTCAACCGTGCAGTTCTCATTAAACCTGGTGCTACGTATCAAATAATCAAGGCTGGTGAAAAGTATGTTATTGTTGGCAGCACATTGGTTGATAAAGTGTGCGCAACGGCAGGAATTGAAAAAGAAGTTATTGCAGAAGTTAAAGCTGAACAATTGGCGGGTAACAAAGTTCAACATCCATTTATTTCACAACTTTTTGTGCCAATAATTGCTGATGATTCAGTGTCTTTAGAAGATGGTACCGCATGCGTGCATTGTGCGCCAGGTTGCGGACCTGAAGATTATGAAGTTGGCGTAAAAAACGGTCTTGAAATTTTTAGTCCAGTAAGCAGTGATGGCAACTATCTCCTTGGCATTGAACCGCATGAACTTGAAGGAATGCCGGTCAGTGAAGGTCAAATTTGGGTTATTAGAAAATTAGCCGGCGATGGAAACTTATTTTTCAAAGGTACTATTAAACATAACTATCCACACTGTTGGCGCTGCCACAATCCACTTATTTTCCGCGCCACAAATCAATGGTTTTGCAATTTGTCGCAGCACAATTTAAAAGAAAAAGCGCTCAGCGCAATTAATGAAATTAATTTTGTTCCTGAACGCGCAAAAAATTATTTAAGCGCCACTATTGGTGGTCGCTTAGAATGGTGTTTATCGCGACAACGGTTGTGGGGCGTTCCGATTCCGGCCGTTGTATGCACCAATTGCGAACACGTAATTGTTACTACCGAACTGATTGATTTTGTAGCACGCGGTGTTGAAAAGCAAGGTATTGAATATTGGACCGAAGTTGGTGTTCATGAACTCCCATTTAAATTTTCATGCACGCGATGCAAAGGAACGGTCTTTGCAAAAGAACGTGATAGTTTGGATGTTTGGTTTGATTCGGGTATTAGTCATTATGCGGTTCTCACACAAAACCCGCAATTAGCATTTCCGGCTGATGCGTATATTGAAGGAATCGATCAACATCGTGGCTGGTTTCAAAGTTCGTTACTCACCAGTTTAGTGCTCGAACAAAAAGCATGCACAAAATCGTTTGTTACTCACGGATTTACGGTCGACCAAAAAGGGCACAAGATGTCCAAATCGTTGGGCAATGTGGTCAGTCCTGAAGAGTTAATTACACAAATTGGCACTGATGGCTTGCGCCTCTGGGCATCAAGCAGTGAATATGGTGGTGATGCGGTTGTTTCAAAAGAACTTCTGAGCAACGTGGCCGAAGTATACAGAAAAATCCGCAATACCTGCCGCTTCTTGCTTTCAAATTTGTATGATTTTGATAGTAAAAAAGATGCAGTTCTGCTTGAAAAGCTGATGGTGCTCGATCATTACGCACTTGAAAAACTATTTTTTGTAAACGCTTCGGTTCGTGCCGCCTACGAACGCATGGATTTTACTGCTGTTTTTCATCAATTGTCTGAATATTGTGCAAAAGAGCTCAGCTCCTTTTATTTAGATGTCGTAAAAGATCGCTTATACGTTGAAAAAGCAAATGGTCTTGAGCGACGCTCAGCACAAACGGCCTGTTTTTATATTTTAGATACCATGACCAAATTAATGGCACCAATTCTTTCGTTTGCTGCTGAATATATCACGGATGACTATCAAAAAAATAAAACAGAATCTGTTCATCTGCAATCTTTCAACAATCTTCACGAAATTTGGGATTCAATGTTAGCCCAAATTGATCAACATGCAGTCGCTGGTACCGATTGGTATCCGTTTGAAGGACATGCTCAAGAAACTGCACAAAAAATTGATCAAATGAGTTTTTTAGCTGAACGGGAAGCTCAGTGGGAATTGCTGAAAAAAATCCGTTCGGCAATTTTGAAAGCAATCGAGCAGCAAAGGGAATTGGGCACTATTAAACACTCACTCGAAGGTCGCGTGACCGTTCATTTTGATCTTAATGAACAACAAACGATTATTTTGAACGACTTTATTAAGCAACTTGAAAAACATAAACAAACGGTCGAACAATTCTTCAAAGAATTTTTAATTGTTTCACAACTTTCTATTGTATCAAAAGCTGCCGGACTTAATGAATCGGAAATACCAGGTCTCTTAGTGAAAGTTGAGCATGCTTATGGCACTAAATGTCCACGCTGTTGGCAATGGGATATTACCGAGCATGAACAACAGTTGTGTAATCGCTGCCAACGAATCATTTAACTTTTTGGTAACTCTTTTGGCTGTGTGTCATTATTTTTCTTTTGTTGATCATCCAGAGCTTGAGGTTGTTCAAGCTCTGGTTTAACTTCTTTAAGTAGTTCATTATAGGCATCTTTAAATCCACCAAGATGGTCAATGTATTGCACCGTTGGTTGTACAGGTTCTGTTGGTTCTTCCGACTCTTCTTCCGTTTCTTTTGCTTCTGGGAGAGTAACAATCGGTGGATTAATCTTTTTAATGACTTCATATTGAGGTGTATCAAGCTGCTCACCAAAATCATTAATACCCAAGAAGATATATTTATTTTCAGGCGTAATATCTTTAAATTCACCTGACGTTGGAATAAGAACTTTGAATTCGGGTGTGATTTTCAGCTGTACCAACTCTTTTAACTCTTTATTAAAAAGCTCTCGCTCATAGTATGCCAAAAGTTGTTGCACCGCTTGCCGGTATTCACGTTTTTCAACACGTTTTAAATCGGTTGCACTGCTGCGCACTTCTTTTTTTATTGTGTGAATCATTTGTGTTATTTGTGTCAGAGCATCAAGAGTTCTTCTTGCGCGAACAAGCGCAGGATTATTTGGCTCATAGGGCATAGCAACTGGTGAAGATAAATATAAAGCAAAACCGCTAAAGAGTTCTTTAGGAATTTGGGTTGTTGCTTGTTGTCCGCGAGTTATAGACACTTTTTCGTTAAGAAAATCGGACAATTCACCAAACAATTCTTTAAGGTTGTCGACTTTTTGTTCAATATTCTTGCTCAATTGAGGCAAATCTATTTTAGGTTTTACCTTTTGATCAGCAACTTTCTTCTCCGCTTCTTCTTTTATTTTCTTCTCATCCTTTTTCTTATCGTCTTTCTTTCCGGCATCTTTTTTGCCGTCCTTTTTGTCCGGAGATGACGGCGTGGGACTTGGAGAGATATCACCTTTCTTACCTGGCTCAGCCGGAATATAGGGAACGGGTGGTGCGTAGGGTGATTTTTCATAACCGCCACCGCTCGGCCGGCCGAAATCTAATTGACCGCCGTCCCAATAACGAGGTGAAACTACCGGGCGACGCTTAATAGTTTCTTCTTGTTCTTTGCGTGCTGCCGCTTCTCGTTTCTCTTGTTCTTCTTTAACTTTGAGCGCATCAGGTTCGTAGCGTCCTACTACTTTTTTTGCATTATCGATCAAATTATTTGTGTAAATTGCGTTTGAAAATGCATCTAAAATGGTATTGAGTGTTTCGATCGCTTCTTGTTTGCTCATAATCATTTGATAGGCGTTATTTATTGCATCAATTTCATCGTCATTGATTTCGAGCGCTTTTGAAATTTCTGCAGGTGTTTTACCAGTCAACTGTTTTTTTATGAGCATTGGGCTTTTGTCACGCAAAAGTTGTTGATACCGATTTTGCACATCAATAAACGAAGCACCGGGCGTTAATCCTAACACTGCATAGCTGCGGTCAGATTCCAGTGTAACTTCCGGCACCGAAAGACGTGGTTCTAATGAGGAGAGGGCCTGGTGAAGTTGTTTAATACCAACTAATAATTGATCAAAATCTTTATCAAACAAATATCTGAGTAATTTTTCTTGTTCGAGCATATGTACAAAATAAACAACGTCCTCAATATGATATTTCCAGGGTTTGATCATGCCAGCAGTTTCACGATTACTTGCTGTTTTACGTTGAATGCTTGGCAAGAAAAAGCCAATATCTTTCAACATGGTACGCAATTCGTCAACTTTTTGCGGCGGCATCAAAATAATCGGTTTAACAGGGGTTGTTGGTTCAGGTTTTGGCATTGGAGGAGGAGTTGGTTGCACCATAGGCTCTTTGAAGATCTCATACGGATCTTTGCCTTGTGCTTCCATTTCTTTAATGTAATCTTCACCGATTTTGGCAAGCGCATTAAGTGTTTCTTCATCCATGTTCTCAAAAATTTGTGAAAACAACTCAAGCTCTTCCTCACTGAGTGGCGGTAAATCAGGAATTGCACCAGGTGCACCGGGTTTTGGGGGCAAGCTGGCGAATAAAAGTGTTGTGGAAAAAATGACTGTAAACAGCAAAAAACCAAATTTCTTCATAATGTCCTCATACTTTGGTATGGGTAATAATACCTACCAGCATACTCGGCCACACAGTTAATTTCAAACACTTATTGTAGATTTGAATGTATAAAAAGCTGAAAAGATCGACTCAATTTTGTGGTTTTTTATTAATAGAATTAATGGTTGCACTTGCTGCAGTCGCATTAAGTATGACGCTTTTGATCTCGTGGCATACGGTTATAATTAACAAACAAAGTGATGCACTCAAGCATTTACATGTAGTAACTCAAACAGCTTCGTTGCTCGAACAACTCAAAATTGATCGTAATTTGCGAAGTAAGCAACGAATGCAAAAAGAAACAATAACTTTTAGTTGGCAAACAACATCGGTGCCACTCGAAATGATAAATGCACTCATAGGAAAATCTGATTCAGCCGCTTATTTTTCGTATGTGACAGTGCATGCATCATGGAAAACAAACAACTGCCAGGAAAAAACATATTCCTTGTGTGGAGGGGTGTATGAATAACAAAAACGCTCCCGGCTATTTTTTATTGGAAGTTGTTATGTATTGTGCAATTGCAACCTTTTTAAGTTGGCTTACCATTACCCATTGTTTGAGCCGTATTACTTTTCTATCATCTTCAAGCGCAAGAGTTACTCGCTTAAGCTCAATCGATTTAGCATCAACGCTTTTTATGCGAATTATCAACCAACTGCCCGCGCAACGCTCCCAATGGAAAAAAATAAGTGAAAAAAGTTTAGTTGTAGCAATGCCTCGAGAAGATCTTGGATTACTTATTGAAGATCATAAATTATGGAAATTCGTGGGTACCTACGATGCAAAAAATGACCAGTGGCGCAAAAAAAATAAAACAATGATTATTGACCGAATCGAGCATGGACAATTTGACGTTACTATGAACACACAAACACCGCAATACATAAAAGCAGTGTTATTGCAAGCCAAAGTTAACGTGGCAGGTGACCGTACGTATCAACTTGAGCAGTGGGCAGTACCACAATTGGTGGAACTTACATGAAACAAACAATGCAACTTGGAGGTTTTGTATCTGTACTCATGTTAATGTTAATTAGTTTTTTGATTGTTTTTACAACGATTACGTGGCGATCGTTGAGTTATGTGCATCAACTAGCGCATGAGCGAGCTGTTTTCCTACAAACCTATTGTGATGCGCATACAATAGGTTTGGAATTAATTGCACTAACAAAAAATCGTTTTGATCAGATTATGAATCGAGTTACCAAAACAGGAACTGACCTTGTTTTTTCGTTGCCTTTCAATGCAAAAAAAAATACACCACGTGCGGTAATCAAAAAAAATAATCCGACACAATTATCTATTGAAGTAACAATTCCACATGAATACCAAAGAACCATGAAATGTTCATGCACAATTATCAAAGAATCGCACCAAGAAGTAACGGGTCTGAAAACTACATACAAAGTAGTCAATTTTATCTGCAATTGAGCAAAAAACCGCTCTTTTTTTTAAGTGCACTCTTTGTGGCGCTTCCTTTTTTTACAGCGCCATATGGTGGGTGGATTGCGTTAATTTCTTTTGTTCCATTTTTATATGCGATTATTCATTATCGGTTTTTATGGATCGATTTTTTGTGCTGGAGCTTGGCGGGGAACAGTTTAATGTTGTTGCCAATTGCACAGATTATTTATGAACATGCGACCGGAAATATCCGGCTTGGGGTGTGGTTTTTTTTGATTGGATATCTTTCAATACTACAAACAGGGGTAATGGTACTAGCAGAGTGGGCCACACGTTTTTACGCAAATCGGCAAACGCTGATTATTTTTTTCTTCTGTAGCGCATTAAGCATCTATTCGTATTGGCTATACCGATTTTCATTATTAATTTTTGGGTTAGATTCAGGGCTTCCGTTTTGCTCATTTCTAGTGCCACTGTTTTGTTGTGCAACTCCACATTTTCCTTTAACAATCACTGGAGCAGGGGGATTAATTGTATTTCTCATCTTTATTCAAGGACTCCTTAGTCTTCTTTTTGTGCAGAAAAAATATTATCGATTATTGATAATGATGTTCTTGCTCACAATGATTATTTATGTACCGCATCGTGATGAAAAAATGCCAAAATGGCTTGAAAACGTAGCAGCATTGAATAGGTCTCATATGCCTCATACTAACGATCCGTGGGAACGTGCGGACGATATATTACATCAACTTGAGTGCATTAAAAAAAGAAAGGCGACCGTTGCTCTTATAATTGCACCCGAATCAACCTTCACTTGGCCGCTTAATCGGTTTTCTTGTTTTATTAATAGGTGGAGTACGTATGGACTGGATGAAAAAACTGCATTTATTATGGGTACCCAACGAACTGAAAACGAAAAACTCTATAACAGTGCTGTTTTGCTGCAACAAGGTCGGATAACTCAAATTTATGACAAAAGAATTCCACTCATTTTCACCGAACGCCAACCACGTTATTGCAATTTCACCAATCTCTGCACATTTTTTACCACAAAAAACGGAACCTGCCAAGGACAAAGCATCGGTGCTCCTTTTAATATAGAAAATTCAACAATACCTCCCTTAGCGCCACTTATATGTTCCGAACTCTTTTTTGCTTATCAAAAACCAGTTGATTGTCGCGTAGCAATTTGCCTCATTAACGATTCTTGGTTTTCAACAGCTGCTCCGCGGCATCTTCTTTGTGCACTTGCTCGCCTTAATGCACTTATGTGGAATGTCGATGTGCTCTACATTTCTCATCATTTTCAGCTGTTTATTTCTTCCAATGGGCAAAAGTACGAGCTAAGCCGGTCTGCTTTTTAAGACGACTGTTCTTTTTTGAGATAAAGCGGTATGATTAAAAAGAGCATAAAGACCGACATGAAAGGCACACAATGAAAGTCTATCTATTAAAAAATGTTGAAAAAATTGGTATAGCTGGCGAAATTATTTCAGTAGCCGATGGCTATGGATCAAACTATTTGATTCCGCACAAACTTGGCGTTCAGGTTACCCCAGAAAATCTTTCATTTTACGAAAAAAAGAAAAAAACAGTTGAGCACCGCAAAGAGGTCATTGCCACCGAAACATCAATGCTTGCTGAAAAAATTAAAGATACACACGTTACTTTAAAACGCAAAATGGCTAACGGCCACAAACTGTTCGGTTCAGTTTCTGAAAAAGAAATCGTTGAATTGTTAGCACAAAAAGAGATTCCGGTTTCAAAAAACCAGGTTATTTTTGAAAAAAGAATTACCGAAAAAGGTAATTATGAGATTACGGTTAAACTTTCTAACCGTTTACAACCAAAAATAAAATTGACCGTCGCTCCCGAAGCTGAATAAGCAGGAACTGTATGGCATACGATGCCACTCGATCATTCCAAAAATCGATCCAACCAGAAAAATTGTTGGGTAAAAATTTACCGCACAGCGTTGAAGCTGAAAAAGCGGTTTTAGGTGCTTTGCTTTTAAACGATGAGTATATCCATCAAATTGTAGAAATTATTGCAGCACGAGATTTTTATCACACCGCTCACCAACTCATCTTTCAAGGAATGAGCGAATTAGCGGCACAGCAAAAACGGATTGATTTAGTAACATTGCAAGATGTGCTAGCAAAAAAAAGCCAACAACTTGAAGAAAGTGGTGGCATTTCATATTTGCTTTCGTTGCAAGAAGATATTCCAGCGGTTGGCATGGTATCGCATCATGCGCGAATTATTAAAGAAAAAGCAGTATTGCGTGAACTCATCAATTCAGCAACCGGAATTATTACTTCCTGCTACGATCAAAATGAAAAAGATATTGACGCAGTACTTGACCAAGCTGAGCAAACTATTTTTCAAATTTCCAACAAACGCACCAACCAAAGCTTTGTTCAGTTAAATATTTGGCTTAAAAAAACATTCGAACATCTTTCCGACATTAAAAGTCATAGCAAAGGAATTACCGGAATTCCATCAGGTTTTAAAAAACTTGATATGATGACTTCTGGTTTTCAAAAAGGCGACCTCGTTGTTTTGGCTGCACGACCTTCCATGGGTAAAACAGCACTTGCCCTTAATTTGGCCGCACATGCAGCAGCACAAGGGTACACGGTTGGTTTTTTTTCACTCGAAATGTCTGCAGAACAATTGACGTTACGTTTGCTTTCTACTCAAGCAAGCATTGCTCACCACAATATTCGTAATGCAACGATTACCTCAGATGAATGGCTTGAGCTCACCAATGTTGCGGCACAACTTGCTACTTTAAAACTGTTTATTGATGATACTGCCACCATTGAATTGATGGAGTTGCGTACAAAAGCGCGCAAATTAAAAATAGAACACAAATTGTCGTTCATTGTTGTTGATTATTTGCAGCTTATTCGTAGTGTAAAAAAACATGAAAATCGGCATCAAGAAGTTTCAGAAATTTCGCGGTCGTTGAAAGCACTCGCTAAAGAACTTGAAGTTCCCATTATTGCACTTTCACAGCTTTCTCGAGCTGTTGATGCGCGCGTTGACAAACGACCGATTTTGTCAGATTTGCGTGAATCGGGCGCAATTGAGCAAGATGCGGATGTGATTATGTTTTTGTATCGTGATAGTGTGTACAATCAAGATGCTGAAAACCCGTTACTTGCCGAACTTATTATTGGCAAACAACGCAACGGTCCGACCGGCACGCTTATGCTCAATTTTGTACGAGAATTAACTCGATTTGAAGATCTTGAGTACGATGAATAAGAATAAAAAAAAGGAGAAGCTTGTGATTATTTTGGGCATTGATCCTGGGTTTTCGGTAACCGGTTTTGGCATTCTCAAGCAAGAAGCGGGTAAAGCACTATTGATTGATCATGGTTTCTTAAAAATGTCTTCAACAAAAACATTACCTGAAAGAATTGGTATTTTTCACACCTACTTTGAAGAAAAAATACAGAAATTTACCATTCAGGCAATCGCACTTGAAACACCTTTTTTGGGCAAAAACGCACAAAATTTTTTAAAATTAGGTTATTTACGCGGTATTTTGTATTTGCTTTCAAATTCATACAAAACCGAACTCTATGAATTTGCACCGCGCGAAGTAAAATTAGCAGTCACTGGTTTTGGCGGCGCAGAAAAAGAACAAGTTGCACGTGTTATTTATCGTTTATTTCCTGCCATTCCAGTGGTAGAAAAAGCCGATGTAACCGATGCAATTGCAATTACATTGTGCGGATTATGGAAAAGCAAACAAAACAATTCACTCGCGCATCAATTTATGCAAATCAATCGATAAAAAAATTAACTTTTTACGGACGGCGGTACATAAAGCGATAAATTAACGAAATAACGAATAAAATTAAAAAGAGGCCGAATAAAATTTGTGCAATTCCTGCAAATTGAGATGCAAAGCCACCAAAACCAAAAATAGCCGCAACTAACGCCAAAATCAGAAAAATAACTACCCAATCCAATAACATATGATACTCCTTAAATAAGTTAGTAAATTACCTACATTATTATTTATCAACTTACCAACAATAAAATCAAGAATCTAAATCACCATTGCTTTTCGCTACCTTCTTAATACAAAGCAACCGCTCACCAAAATAATTCAAATTGAGCATAATCGTATTTTTAAAAATCGCCCCTTCTCCGTTATTTTGTTGTTATTATCTATTTTTGCTAAAGAATTCAATAAATTAATTGTTTTGTTTGCATTATCAATAGTGGCTTAAAATAAATGTTTTTAGCTAGAATAATATAATAAATGGCCAATAATTCAACCAGGAACCGTCGCTGCAGTTGATTTTCTACTTGTCAATTTGTTAAGATGAGGTAAGTAAGTGATCATAACTATTTTCTTATAAAAAAAGGATAGATCCATGGTACGTCATAAAAAAAATATAGTCTTTTTCTGGGACCTGTTAGGTGACAACAAGAAGAAGAAAAAAACTGCTACAAAAAAAACAAAAGCAAGAAAAACTGCTACAAAAAAAGCGTCATCAAAAAGAAAAGCAAAACGTAAATACGCTTAATTAATTTTTTGAACAGTTAATTTTTATAAAAAAGGAAATTATTATGGATAACAAAAAAAACAATAATGGCCAACAACAGCCAGGACAAGTGGGTCAAAAACAACAAGAACAAAAATCGTGGGAGCAACACAAAGGACAACAAAAACAGGGTGGTGCTCAACAACAAAATCCACAACATGGCCAAAAACAACAAAATCCACAGCACGGTCAAAAACCCCAACAAGGTGGCGGCAATAAGAACGACAACAATGGCAACGGCGGCTACTAATTTTCAAATAAAAACGAGTGAAGGTAAATATATGAAACGGTTTTTATTTCTTTCAATTGCAGCGGTTTCATTGTTTACACTGAACACTGATGCGCGCATAACATCTCAAGAAGAATGTAGCGCAAGCAAGCAATGTTATTGCTCAGGTATTTGCGATGTTCGTGATGTCACACCAAAGGATAATCCAGTCTATGTAGAAAACGATCCCAACGGTCACTATTGCTATTGCAAACAGTGGGATATAGATAACTACGAAGAACGCTGCAAATTAAGAAACAATAAATAATACACAGATTAATAAAAAAGAGCGTACGATTTATAACAACGCTCTTTTTTATTCTACTTCGCCAAAAAAAAACAAGTTTAATAGCGACCGCAGGGTTTGGCTTCGAAGAATTTCGCGCGGATGCAAAGGTTTTCAACCCGTTGCGCACTTCATTATTGCAAATCTCATCTTAATGAGCTCACACTAATAGATATACATTTACAAAAAAAGGGGTTTATGAAACAATTAGTGTGCATCTTTGTATTCTGTGGTTCATGTGTGTATGCGATGGAAGAAAGTAATAACGATAATACTTCCCTTGTTGAGAGTATTGCACCAAATGTGCAGCAAACAACTATTCTGCCAGCTCAAGGAACTTTGACACGGTTACGAAACTTTATCAGCCGGCGACAATCTAACCAGCAGCCGCCAATTTCGCTTGAAGAAGCGCGCAAATTAGAAATTGAACGTTATATTAGCAAATCTGATTTTACTAAAGTACATTCTCTATTTGATAATCATGCAGATTTAATTCCCGGATCAAATACCGATTTTGATCGCTATATTGCCTGTGCTCAACGTGTTTACCAAGAAAGACAAAACAGTGGATTGGTCGATATGCCTTGGTCGCGATTCATACCGTTCATATTGTTATCAGGTACAGCTTTAGGACTCACGTTTGATGCGATAGCAGAAATGTTACCATGGCAAACAAGAATGGGTATTTGTATTGGAATGACGGCAGGTACATTTATGCATGGACTAAAAACGCTCTATCCAACATGGAATGAGTATCATTATTCACAAGCCCAAAACATACTTTATTTTTTAAAAGAACGGCAATCTCAACGCGCCAATAACAATCCAAACAACTAATTACTTCTTTTTATCGATCATTTCAATGAGTTGTTTTGCGGCATTGGCTATTTCATGGTGACCATTTTTTTGTGCTTCTTTGTGTGTATGAACTAATGCACATTTTTGAACTGTCTTAAAATCTCCATGCGGATAAGTATAATGTTCTTTGGCATCTGCCGGAAATGCATCGTCAACACCCAGAAACCAACGGCCAAATTCGCTCATTTCATGATGATTAATAAAATAAACAAGTTCTTCAAGGGTTGGTTTTTCTTCGTTCCAATCAGCATCAAATGTTTCAATTTGCCCAGCATTTATTAAACGAACTGCGTTATCAAATCCAGATTTGTGAAATTTTATTGCCATAATTCTGCTCCCATCAAAATTTATATACGTTCAAGTTACTGGTCAAACATTCACAGATGCAAGAGATTAAAAAATAGTTTTTTCAAAACATTGATTTTTTTTAGAGCGTTGACGCAGACTGCCAAATGATAAAGTAGGCAAATATGGCCGATAATCATTATTATGTTAAAAAATTATGTAAACAAAATAGGTGCCTAAAATGACGATCCCATTGCGCAATCCCCGCTTTTTAATTCTCGTCTGCCTGTTTATTGCAAGTATTGCTCTCAGTGTTCGGTTTGTATTGAATTACAAAAGCTTTTCACAAAAGCTTCAAACAGATCTCCATCAAACAATCACGCTCGCAAATAAAACAGCTACTCAAGATTTTGCGCATCAGCTGAATGCTATTGACCAGTTAGCTGCACAATTTAGTGATCAAGTTCATTCAGGGTCTGATCTGGCAAACCTAGCAAAACAATTCCTCATGAACCAACAACTACTTACTGGTTTAATTGTCGTACCAACCTTAACGGTAAATGTAATTGAATTAATTAAAAAAAATGATTCGGTCACACAAACACAACCGGAACTTATTGCGGCACCTAATAACACCTGGTCAGCTCCCTCTTTTTCTGCCGCATTACAACAATGGGTAGTTTCGTATTGGTTCACACCAAAAAATGCACCCGAACGGATTGGTTTTATTGTTCCACTTTCTTTTTTGAAAAATAGTTTAACAACATCACATGCCGATGCTACGAGTTATGCAACATTAATTGATACCAATGGTACCATTATTGTGCACCAATTTGACCAATATATTCCGATGAAAAATACGATTTTTGAACAACTCAACATTGAAAATGAAACAACAGAAAAAATTATTGCCAAGAATTTGAAAAAAAATATACCCGAATTAATTACCTTCAAAGATCCGTCTATTGGGCAAACATTGTGGCTCGCAACCATGCCAGTTGCAAACAGTTCCTGGCTGGTTGCAACGATTGCCTACCCTTATAATTTTATTCAACAAAGTACCGATCAACTGCGTCAACACATTATTATTGTAAGTATTAGTATACTCATCGCTTTTTGTTTATTTTTTCTTGTCATTGGATATCTATTTAACAGTTTCCTTGCATGGTGGATGACAGTTATTTTCATTTCTCTTGCCTGTATGGTCGAACTTGGATTCTTGTGGTATGTAGGATTTACTCAAGCACGCGAAAAACATGTCGACTACAAAATGATTGTTGATAATACTCAATTGCAATCTTTCATCAACGTTTTAAAACAGCAAAATGTGCAAACAAGTAAACCGTTCATTATGATTGCTACCGGCCTCTTTTTGGAAAATGTTGAATTTACACGCGAAGCAAATGAGCTCTTACCGATTGCATTAATCACCGGTTATATGTGGCAACGCTACACAAAAGGCGTCCATGACAATTTGGAACGCTCTTTCTTATTGCCCGATGCATTTAATGTACAAACACAACTAATTGCAAAAATTATTGATGGTGCTGATGAACGAATTTGCTGGCAATTCTCGTGTAAGATTTACGAAACGGTAACACTACTCACCTATCCTTTCGATCATCGACATCTTAATTTACGCATCATGCATCCACAGCAATTACGCGAAAACATTTTGCTCATTCCCGATTTTACTGCATATGAACTTATGAATCCATCCCTGCTACCAGGACTGCCTCGTACCATCAAAATTCCACATTGGAATATTTACAGTTCCTTTTTTGATTATCGCTTATTAAATTATAAAACTACGTTTGGTCTTAACCACATTATTTCAGCACAACCGGTAGCACAACTTAATTTTTCATTCGTTTGTCAGCGTCAATTAGTTGGCGAATTTGTTACGTATCTTATTTTAATTGTTATGAGTCTGATTATTCTCTTTATTTTGCTCATTTCGTTTTCAAAAAATGAGCTGTACACCAATTTAATTGGCTTTACTAATTTGAATATTTTAACAGTGCTGAGCGGTTTATTGTTTGTACTCATTTTGAGCCATATTTCATTGCGTCAAACTGCAGATATTATCGGTATCAGTTATATGGAATCGTTTTACTTTATTTGTTATTTATTTATTACCGCAATGGCAATTAACAGCACGTTATTTATTTTCAATCGTGGCGGCTATTTTATACAATATGAGCACAATCTCATTCCTAAGCTAATGTATTGGCCGCTCTTTTTATTGCTTACTATTGCTGCAACCGTTATTGCATTTTATTAGATTGGTCACACAAGATTGTCAACTGCAGCAAGCGATGCCACAAGATTACGTTGCACTTTTTGCGCTTGCACAATCCATCGATCGACCGGTTGTGACAAATGAGCAAGCTTTCGCGCTGCATAATCTGGCAATGAAAAATTGTTTGTAGGCGCATTTACAATCTTTTGCAGCTGCCTCATGACCACTGAACTCTGTTCTGCACCATCTTGCAGTGCGAGTGCATGAGAAATCGGTTTTACAATACTTTCTACTGCTGCTGCAACCGATTGAGGTAGTGCAAATTGCGGAGATTGTTCATTTTTGCCAGATAGCCCAACAAGTTTCATAAAATCTTTTTTAAAATTAAAATCACCATGCTTATGCGCATATTCGTTCATCGGTTCATCTATCAAATAAAAAATTGCAGCCAAAAGTTGATCGGTGGTGCGATTGCTCTTTTTGTTTTTAAGTTCCACAAGACAATGCAGAACGAACAACGCGGTTCGCATATCAATAACACCAAGCACCGTTTTTGTGCGCCATTCATCAGTATCTGCTAATTTAAACGTTGAGTGATAACATGCTTTTAAAATATCTTCTTTGCTTAATTTGTCTTTAAATTCTCCAAGCACCAGTGCCAAAAAACCACTCATGATTGATGCAGCGGTTGAAGTGCCACTACGAAATAAATAGACGCACGATTCTTGTTGATGCGGTTGAATGCCAGTACTAATAATGTGCAATCCAGGAGCAACAAAGAGTGGGCCCTGCCCAGGCTCGTATTGCGAAAATGAAGCAATGAAAGCATTGTTTTTTTCAACCCCAAATGCACCAACATCAAATGCAACCGTGTTAAATCGTGCTGGATATGAGATATGTGGTCCTCGATATCCCGGCTTGGTCGGATCACCATCATTCCCTGATGCAGCAACAACATACGGTACCAGTCCTAACATTTTTTCAACAAGCTGCGTTGATTCATGATTCACATCAAGATGATCGGCAATTTTTAAGCTCAAATTCAAAATATCAGTATTATATTCGGCCGCTTTTTTGAGCGCACTATAAAGTGTCGATTTAGTACTCATACCTTTTTCGTCAAATGCTTTAATCGGAATAACTTGACACTGTGGTGCAATACCATGCAATCCGCACGAACTATTTTCAGCGCATGCTGCAATGATTCCGGTTGTATGCGTTCCGTGAGTTGCCATTATTCCCGCTGCATCGGTACTAAAATGCGGAGAAGGCAAAAAATTGAGAATTGCATACCGATTGTACGGTTGTGCAAGCCACCCAATAGCGTACGAATTGAGTGAATTAGCAAGATAGGTAAGAAGCTGTGTGCCTTTTGGCGTTAAAGTACCAGTTCCATCAACAATTTCAGCAGTACCATTTTTAATTAAATAATCAGTAATACCTGAGCTATTACGATCAACCGATTGCTGATACAACCAGAGAGTAATTTTTTTTTCAAGATGCTCATCCGACTGTTTCATATACGGTTTGAGATGTTGTACAAGATTTTCGGGCCCATAGAGCGCTGCACTCATCACATTAAAATTATCAAGGCCAATGCCCGGTATCTTTAAAGTTAAGTCTCGATGCTTAAAATAGCGATCGTTATTGGTTACTTCAAACGCTGCAACTCCGGTATCTACCAACGCAACAGTAACACCCGCTCCTTTGTGTGGCGCCAAATCCCACAACGAAAAATAATGGGGTACATAGGGATAATGAGGCGGATAGTACGGTTTCTTGAGCACTAAACCGGTGGTTGGAAAAGAGCTATGCCACCAAAAAACATCTGGGCTGCTACGTTGTTTTTTATATTCTTCAACTTCTGCTAAGGTCAACGAATCGTTCAATTGAACAGATGGTTCATGCTGCGTTAAATAGATCGGAATATCACGATCTACATAACATTCCAAATTATGTTCTTTAAAAATAGTTATAACCGATGCTGCAAAAATTTCGTGCGGAACTCCGTCGGGAACATATAAAGTATAAAAACCAAAATGCGGATCACGCCGAACAAAGAATGCATAATTTTCTTGATCGGGATACCCAGAGCAATAGGTGTGATAGCGTAGTTTGTAATACATATTTTTCAGTGAACTACTCACCCGTTGTAACCAGCCCTGTGTTGCTAATTGTTCGGTGCGTGGTTTTAGATAACGTTGTTCAATAAGTTGATTATTAATTTTTGTAACTGCTTGTTCAATAGTATCGCGAGCCTCTCCGTGACCTTCAACAAGTGCAGGAAAATGAATAATGAGGTGGCGCGAACAATTTTCTATCGATTGCTCTGTGTAAATGTTCAGCGCAGTTGCCTGAACTAGTTGGCTGATGTAAAGTAAAAAAAAACATAACCATTTCATAGAGTTGCCTCATTGCAATAAGAACGATTAAGTGCGCTCTTCAATCTAAAATGGTAGGTAAAAAAAAGCAACGAAAAAATGATACAAAAAAAAGATAAATTTGAATAATTGATTTGTGGTTAATTCAATTAGTAAAATAATAGAGAGTAAGGGTCTTTTAAACAAAGAAGGAGTATTATGAACCTATTCAAACAGATTATTTGTTCAACAGCTTTTTTGTGCATGATAACAACAGCACACGCGCAAGTGATAACAATTAAAAATCAACAACAACTCAAGCAGCATTTAGAAACAACCCCAGTAGTTGTCGTAGAATTTCTTAGTCCAACCTGCCCTGCATGTAAAGCTTTTGAAAGGTCAGGCGCATTTGAACAATTATCGCAAGAGTTACCAAATGCAAAATTCTTAACAATAAGTTATGGCGATCCTGAAGTTATGAGTCTCTTTTCAAAACATAAAGTTCACGGTTTTCCAACTTTTGTATTCTTCAAAGATGGAAAAGAAGTAGAAACACACCGTACTGTCGGAGCACCAACAAAAGCAGCAATTAAAAATAAAATTACTCAAATGCAAAAGTCGTAATAAAATAAAACCACCGCATTGATGGTTAAATCAATGCGGTGGAAAAAAGGAGAGTAGTAATGAAGCCTAAGTTAAATGCTTGAGATCGATTTTTACTCTTTCTCAACGCATCATCGAGTATAAATAAAATTGCTCAAATGTCAAATTATTAATTATTTAATTAGCTTATATTTCAGCGTTAATTTTAAGCTAGATTACCAATACTCTATCTATTTTTTCATCAATTGTCAACCGGTTTAAATATAAAAAGTGGCTATCTTCAGCGATTGATTTCAGCGTGTCACTGTGGCTATCGGCGATCTTTGAGCTCAATCTTTTGGCACCCCTGGGCCATCAAGAGCTGTTCACTATACCCAACCTCAAGCGGACAAGTAAAGATAACCTGAGGACAGAGCTCTTTAATCAAAGCTATAAGCTTTTGGGCGGTCGGTTTATCAAAGTCGTTCATAAAGTCATCAAGGAGAAGCAATGCATCCCCTTTGAGCGCTTGGAGCTCTTGCAATTGTGCCAATTTAAGGAGCATCAAAATAAGTTTTTGCTGGCCCCTTGACGCAAAATTCTTTGCCTGGTGCCCATTAAAATAAATCTCAATGTCATCAACATGTGCACCAAAAAGTGATCGCTTGAGCGCGTATTCTTGTGCTGGAAGTTGATGCTCATGTTGCTCAAACCAATCATCCCATTGGCAATCAATACTATTTTTTTTTGCCTGATAGCGCAGCTGAACAGAAGCATCTTTATTAAACGATTCAAGTAATGTATTCACCCGTTTTTGAAGATTGAATAACAATGGTATTCGCTTTTGTTGAATCAATTGTGATTGTTCAAAAAGTTGTTTGGTCCATAAAACATATGAATCATCAACAACTTGCTGCTGCCTATGAAGCAATGCCGTTCGTTGTTGAACATAATTTTTTAATGTACGTAGCTGATTAATAAATTGCGGATCATGCAACATAATTGCTTGGTCAATAAAAAGGCGTCGTTCATCGGGCCCTCCTTTAACCAAGAGCAAATCATCTTCAGTAAGCGTAATGGTGCGATAATAATCAATGAGCTCTTTGTATGAATTAATGGGCTTCTGATCTATTTTGACTAACTTTTTCTTTGCTGAAAAACCAACTTGCAATTCATGCTCAAAATTAGCAGAATGCATCCCTACTTTAATAAAAAAGGTACCTTGATCAAAAAGGAGTAATTCGCGCGGTACATGAGTTCGAAAAGAGCGCAAATAGCATGCATAATGCAGTGCTTCAAGAAGTGATGTTTTTCCTGAACCGTTAGTACCGCTAATGAGTACCAACGGTGAATTAATTTCCAATTCAAGCGCAGAAAAACAGCGAAAATTTCTCAGTTCAAGAGCACCTATTTGCATTAACTACCTATTGTGCATGTTGTGTTGGAGAAATTGGCATTACCAAATAAGTAATGTGATACGTATCTTTTTCTGATTGAAAAATAATTGGCTTGGTTGAATTTTTCAAATACGCGGTTATTTTGTCATCAGAAAACGCTTGCAGCCCAGAAAGAAGATACGGCGCATAAAAACGAATATCAAGGCGCGCTGCTTTAAATGCATCCAGTGCTAATTCTTCGTTGAGGGAACCAACTTCTTTATTTTCCATTGAAACATACAAACGGTCGTTGTCAAATCCAAATTGTGTTGCCAAAAATTGACCGGATAATAAACAAGCAGAACGACGCAATGTTTTTAAAAAGTGTGCGCGATCAAGCGTTGCTGGCAGAAAATCGGTTCTTTCCAAAATTGCAGCATAGTGTGGAAATTGATCAGCAAGTAGTTTCGTGAAAAAATTAAACGTTTCACCAGAAAATACCAGTTGATTTCCGCACGTACCCAGAAATAGCACTCCTGTTGCGGCATTTTCTAAAATCTTTTTAATTTCAAAAACAGCGCGGCGCGGCAACAACCAACGGTACGATCCTTCAAGCATATATTTAGTGGTGTACACTTGTGCTAAACAATGGCCATCAGTTGTTGTCATTTTCAAACCGGTATTGTCAATTTCTAAAAACAACCCATTAAGTGCAGGATTTGCATTATGTGGCGGAATTAAGAATGCAACTTTATCAATAAGCTCTACTAAAAATGGTGCTTCTAATTGCATCAAGTTTTCAATGCGTTCGGGAAATGGAGGAAATGTTTGTGCATCTTTAATATGAAGGCCAACATTTACCACACCAGATTTAATGAAAAATTGATTGTTTTTAAGCGTACATTCAATTTCACCTTCGAGTTCTTTGACTAAATCAAAAATGCGCTTTCCTGGAACTAAAAATGAAACTGAGTCATTAATCGTACTTGAACGCAACAAACACGTAGATTGCAAACTAACTTCTAAATCGGTGCTTTTTAAAATAAGCTCACGATGACCAACTTGAAATAAAACGTAGGAAGTAGTATCAAGTGTTGTTCTTTTTGAGCAAATAGGCTGCATCGATGAAAGAATAGAGAAAAGTTCTTTCTGTTCTACAAAAAAAGTGTTTGCCATAGCATTCCTTCAATTTCTTATTTTTCTGCGCTACATTTTATTGATTATACCGATACAACGCAGTATGGTCAAAGCAAACATCTGTACAAGGAGTTGCCATGACACAGAAAAAATTTTATTCACTCGTAGGATTGAGTATGCATATCACAAGCGCGATTGCGAGCACAACACAGCCACAACTCGATGTTACAAAACTTA
>CAZUJC010000016.1:0-20073 GCA_964620245.1 uncultured Pseudomonadota bacterium
CGTTATTTCTATTAAAATTACAATCCACGAATGAACAACCTGTACCCCCACCACCGTGCAAAAATGCTCCAATAGCGGTTCCGTTGATTGAGGAGTTATTAAGAGCATAACAACACCTGAGCACCTCACGGTTTCCATTATTAAAATCGTATCCAACCGTTTGAGCACCAACACCGGAAGAACTATTAGCAATAACTAAACAATCAGAAAGTATATTTTGATTTCCATTATTTATAAAATCAAAACCACTACTTCTGGTCGCTCCGCTATTTCCTTCAACAAAGCACGAAGTAAATCGACAATTATCACTATCAGATAAATTAAACCCAACAAAATTTCCCCCGGGAGAGACATTTAGTATTATATTTAAATTTGAAACAGTGTTAGCATTTACTGTCAAAAAATTGCAACCAATAAAATCAAATGCTCCACCTGAAGAATTGTTACGAATTGTAATATCAGAATATTTATTTATTGCCCCATTAAGATCCAATATCGCAATAAATTGCAACGTAACTGCATTATTTTCAATATTAATATTACTCAGGTCGTTTAAGATGCATGTATCCATACCAATCATACTTAAACTTGTTGCCGCAGCTGTATTGGCAATCACTACCTTGTTTATCTTGATCTCATTTGATCGTGTCAGATTAATTACGCTTGAAGCAAAAGCACCGTTAGAACATCCATAAAATTGACAATTATCAATCTGGCAAACTGTTATCAAATTTCCTGCCGTACCGGCAAGGGTAATACCTGTTGCACCACAATTTTCAAATCTTATATTTCTTACATTAATTCTGGTACATGATTGATTTACCAAGATCCCATTACGCGATATATCACGAATAGTGCCATTTTTAATCGTAATATCAGATAAATTGCTATTAACAACAAAGCAATCAACATTTCCTGTGATATTTCCCTGCGCTATAAAGTATCCGTTCATATCAAATATCACATCACTTGAAGTAATATTAATTACCGTATCGGCAAGAGCAGGAAAAACAGTCAAATTATCTCCGAGTTTATATAAACCTGGCGCAGAAATTGTCAATTCTATTGCATAAATCGAAATTGAAAAACAAATTGACAGAAGAGTTGTCAACATTTTTTTTTGCATTTTTGCTTCATCCCTCGGCTACAAACGGCTCATTTTTTTAACTTCTACGCGTTAACTCCCAAATTGGTCCATGGCAATGTAGTTGTATTCATATTACTTGATCCGGGACTTGCCAAATTAACAACAGAACCAGCAACAATACCAACAACCTGATTAGCTGTATTAACACCGTTGTTAAAACAAATTGAACGAGTAAACATATCAGTCACTCCCGCTGCTCTATTTATACCAAATGAATTGGCCGCTGCTACGCCAAAGTTTCGAGCACAAAATGAATCTACGAAAGCATCACTCGTGCCGCCCGCTCCTTGCAAACTAATACCAACGCAATTAGTTGTCACTGAAACATTATTAATCGCCATAGTGCGCAAAAATGTGCCGAAATTAGCATTATCTATCAAAAATCCGGTCGCTGGGCCAGCATTAGCAACGTTGCCATTAGCAATACAGTCGATTACCGATAATTGATTAGAGGTTCCAATAAGATTAAACCCTATACACGATGTAGAACCAGTATTGACACTCGCGCGGCAATTATCTAAAACACATGTTTGTGAACCATTGATTTCATAGGCAACTAGAGTAACAGCATTTGATACATTCAACGTAACCAAACAATTGCTCAACATATCTGATGTCGATCCTAATACTCTGATACCAAAAAACGCGGCCGGACCAGATGCTGAATTATTTCGTACAACAATATTGCTAAATGTATTTTGAGAACCGCCCGATTCAACCAGACCAAATAACGTTGCCGTTGTCGCATTACCCTGAATCAATATATTTTTAATAGTTGAAACGGTAACAGATGAAAGTTGAACACAAACTGTTGGGACCGATGAACCGGTACTTGCAATAATACAATTATTCAAACCAATTCTAGTGCACTGACTCATGTTAACAACAGCATTTCCACCGCTATTACATGCAAAAAAATTACAGTTAGTGATTTGTGTATCAGAAACTGGATTGCCAACTGCCCCAGCAAGCGATAAGCCAAACCCACACCCCTCAAACGTAATACTATCGATTACAATGCGTCTAGCTAATTGATTAACCAATATTCCGGTGCCGGTTACATTTCGAATGATACCATTTTTGATGGTAATATTGGAAAGATTATTGTTGATCAATATACCGTTCACGCTTGCAGTTAGATTTGCCTGACTTACAACGTGGTCATTAAGATTGAGAACAACATCGCTTACCGTAATATTAATGATACTGTCGGGACCAGTCGGCAAACTGGCCAAATTATCGCCAAGTGTGTACAAACCTGGTTGCGTAATGGTGATTTCACTTGCTTGAATTAAGAAAGTAGTTACTAACATTAATGAAATAAATGCTATTTTTCTTATCATTATCACATTTCCTTTGATCAAATCTATTCGCCTTTCAATCATTATGAATCAAGCGCTAAGTTTGTATACGGTGGCAAAATACCTGCTAAATTGCTTGAACCTGGTGAAGCTGGTGTTGTCACTGATCCCACGGGAAGACCACTCAGTTGATTTCCAGCAGTTGTATTATTGTTGAAACTAATCGTACGAGCAAACAAATTATTTGCTCCAACTCCCACCTGCACGCCAAAAGAAACTACCGCGTTAACACCTAAATTACGACTAAATATACAATCCAAGAAACTACAATTATTTGATCCAGCTCCCGATATTGAAAGCCCAATAGCATTCGCTGCCACAGAAACATTAAATGATGCTTGACACCGAATCATTACGGTAAAATTTGCAGCATTCAACAAAAAACCATTACATGTTGCTCCAACCCCAGTCACAATATTTCCTGATGAAATACAATCAATGAACGTATTATTGTTACTATTAATTATAAAGCTAAATCCGGTTGTCAATGTAACCGCTGTATTTGATGCTGCTCTACATGATTGAAAAAAACAATTTGCAACAGTTTGCATATCAAATGCGCGAAGAAATCCTGCTGATGAGCTATTAAATAACACAACACAATCAACATATGTATTGGCTGTTATTGAGCCAATGGAAAACCCAGTAAAAGAAACGGAGCCTGAATTATTGCGTATAACAACGTTGTTAAATAGATTGCCAATTCCGCTCGAATCAACAATCGCAATTAGATTTCCGGTAATAACATTATTTTGAATAGTAATATTGGTGAAGTTAGACAATGTCACTGTCGACATTAAAATTAAATTAGTGTTAGCACTGCTCACCGTATTTGCAATCTCGATATCAGACAGATTAAGTTTATTCGATTGCGTTATAATAATAACAGCTCCGGTGCCAGTATTTGCACACCCATAAAAACCACATCCTCTCATTTCTGAATTGGTAATATTTTGCCCAACCAGACCGTTCAGCGCGATTCCAATTCCACAGTTTTCAAAACGAACATTCAGAATTTTAATCCGTTCGCAAGCCGCACCTACTTGGATACCGTTGAAACTAACGCCCCGAATCGTGCCATTTTGAATCGTAACATCATCAAAACCAGGTTGGATATTTATACCATTCACGCCTGCAGTTGCATTTCCTTGGCTTAGTACATAACTTCCTAGATCAACAACAACATCATTCGATGCAATATTAATTATTGAATCGGCACCGGTTGGATTACTGGTTAAATTATCACCAAGCAGATAAAAACCGGGCTGCGTAATTGATAATTCAATCCCTTTTAAAGAAATTGAAACACAAAATGCAATAAGAAGAAGCCATAGTTTTTTTTGCATCATAACTCTCCCAGCTCTTAACCTATTGCCGTGTTGGTCCATGGATTGGTCAACGCCGCATTGATGTTGGTAATATTGCCAGCAATTTGCGTTGAACCCACAGGAAACTGACTATAGGCTGTCACATCTTTTGCAGATAAGTTTGTACTCAATGCATGATTGACTGTTAAATTAGGGTCAATTCTAAATCCAATCGAGTTTCGTGCTGTCTTGCAATCGGTTACTAAATTGCGATTTCCATTAATCACGCGAATTCCGATTGAGTTTGCAGTGACAGCAGAACGTTGATCGGTTGCAATACATCTAATTAAACTGCAACTCGTTGTCGTGTTAAAATCAAAACCGAAGGCGGTAAATCCTGCCACACTTGCTGGCGCCGCATTTGTTTGTGCAAGGCAATCAATACACGTATTGTTAACATTGTTAATAAAATTAAAGCCATGAGAAATCGCCGTTGCACCTGCACCTGAAGAATTGTTTGCAAATGCTTTGCAATCAACAAAGATATTGTCATTGCAACCAGTATCGGTCAAAAATCCATCAACCGCTGCTGTACCACTGAGCACAAGCGCTATACAATTTGCAAACTGATTTTCAGTACTCGCACTACCACTTTCTAAGAAAAAGCCAGCTATGTTTCCGTTTGATGTGTCGCGTTTTGCTTGGCAGTTTTGGAAAATACTATCGATTGTTGCATTCAAGCTATAGCCACGGAAAACATTCCCTGCACGATTATCATCAACAGTAACATTGAGAACCGAAGCTTTTGTACAATTTTGCAAACGAACACCATTGATGTTCGCATTTACACTTCCACATTGTTTTACGTCACAATTTTCGATCATCAAATCGGTGCAGAACTGGCAAAAAATCGCATGGTCAGCCAACGCACTAATGCATCCATTAATTACAACACAATCTTTAATAGTACATTGCTCACAATTGGTAAGCGCGGTACCCTTTAATTGAATTCCGCGTCGAGCAGGTGCTCTGCATGTTACATTTGATATATTTACAAGCGACACTGGTCCAAGTGTATTAATTGCGGAATTTGAAAAATTAACAATCTCTCCGTTGCGAACATCAACATTGGTTACACCACTCGCAAGTAAAACACCGTCAGCTAAACCACCGCCAACTTGAGAAATAATAAAACATTGTAAATCAATGATAACGTTTGAAACGTTCACCTGAATTGCTGCAGGTACCCCAGGCCCAGGTGTAAAGACAATATTTTGTGCAAACTTGTAAACACCGGGAGTGTTAATCACGAAAGTAGCACCACCATTAAAATTTGCTTGCGTTAAATAGATGGGATTACAATTATCAAAAGTCAGATTAATTAATATTTCTAATTCTTGCGCAATACGCGATTTGATTGCAGCTAAAATGGCGAGCACTTGTGTCAAATCACAACCACAACACGCGGTTATTGCTCCATTTTCAGTCGTTTCCGCATCCGGTCTTAGTGCTTTAGTTTCTTCATATTTTGTTGCAAATTCAATCAACAGCGGCATAATTGCTAACATATCATCAACAACTAAATCTCTCTTACCGGCGATAAGCTGCTCGTAACAACGATTCATGCACTCACACAGCTCTTGGCTTATACAACATTCACTATCTTGATCGTTCATCATCATTGATAGAGTAGTTGCCAATTGCTCTGGGCATTCAATTTTGACCGTTATATTTGCGCCTAAGTTCGGTGCTTGTGGAATATCAAATGTATGTCTGCTGTACGTTAATGTTGTTGAAGAAAACGAACAGACAATAAAAAATAAACCTTGATAGAATAAACTCCAATTTTTTCCAATTTGCTTCATATACATCTCTTTTTTTAAAAAAAGTAAATCTTCTTTTTCTTCCAGATTCCAAACTACATTCATTTTTTTTTCGCTGTCAAGCATCTAAAAAAATAATAACTATTTTTAAAAACCTTTCTCTTTTACTTTTTCTAATCGATGCTAAACTGAAACATCATTTTGGGAATTTAATTATGATTGTTCATTCCGAACCGCTATTAACAATTATATTTGGCGACAAACGAACCGCTTTTCTGCCTCGCAATTATGCGAGCTTTCAGAACGGCTCCGCTCTTCTTGAACAAAAACCGTTTGTTACTTTTAAAAAAATTGGATTGCAATCAATTGTGTTTCTTCATCAAACGCATAGCACGCAAGGCTTGCCAATAAGTAGTTGGCAACAAGTTGAACATTTAAAGCCGTTTAGCTATGAAGGTGATTATCTGCTCACGCAGCAGGTAGGAATTGGTCTTGCAATTGCCGCTGGTGATTGTTTACCAATTATACTCTATGATAAAAAAAATCATGCAGTTGCTCTGGTACATGCTGGATGGCGTGGTTCTGTTGCGCAGATTGCTCCACTTGCTTTTCAACGCATGCATTCACTTTTTGGTTCTGTTGGCACCGACATGCGTGTTTTTTTTGGCCCATCTGCAAAGCGATGCTGTTATCGCGTCGGTCCTGAGCTCATCGAGAAAGTTGATAATTTCTGGTTTAAAGATCAGGTAATTTTTTCAATCGGTAATTCGATTTTATTTGATCTTCCATTGTTTAATCGATTGCTTTTAGAACAATGCGGGATTCCTTCGGCTGCTTTTAATGATGCCTATAATGTATGCACTATTGACACCACATCATTTTGTTCATACCGACAAACAAAGACGGCACAACGCCAAGCAACCATCGTTTGCTTACGTTAAATTTTGGTTTATTGTGCCAATTAATGATCTGTGTTAGATTGGAATTTATAAGCTTTTTTCTCTCTACCAGAGGATATCACATGATAGCCCGTATTTTATCGATCATTATTGGCACCAATAACGCGCGACAATTAAAAAGAATTGAACCTCTTGTCAGGCACATTAATAGTTTTGAGCCAGCGATCAGTGCACTCACTGATGAGCAACTCAAAGCAAAAACTAACGAATTTCGACAACAGCTTTCTCAATGTAAAACAGTTGATGATGTTTTACCTGAAGCATTCGCTGTTGTGCGTGAAGCTTCACGCCGCACACTCGGGCAACGACATTTTGATGTTCAATTGATGGGCGGCATTGTGCTGCATCAAGGTAAAATTGCTGAGATGAAAACGGGTGAAGGTAAAACATTAACCGCCACGCTCGCTTTATATTTGAATGCACTTCCTGGTAAAGGTGCTCATTTAGTTACCGTAAACGATTATTTGGCGCGCCGCGATGCTGAATGGATGTCACCAATTTATCAAAGCCTTGGACTTACGGTGGGCATTATCCAAAATCAAATGACCGATGCTGAACGAAAAGCTGCCTATGCATGTGACATTGTGTATGGTACCAATAACGAATTTGGTTTTGACTATTTACGTGATAACATGAAATTTCGCCTTGAAGATTATGTTCAAGGTGAACTATCATATGCAATCGTCGATGAAGTCGATTC
Source organism: uncultured Pseudomonadota bacterium (assembly GCA_964620245.1). GTDB lineage: Bacteria > Babelota > Babeliae > Babelales > JACPOV01 > JACPOV01. The sequence goes on from CAZUJC010000016.1 coordinate 7,298, forward strand.
GATTTTAATCGATGAAGCACGCACACCCCTTATTATTTCTGGGGCTGCTGATAAATCAAGCAATCTTTATATTGATGTCAATGCTATTATTCCGCGCCTTAAAGCAACAGTTGATTATGAAGTTGATGAGAAACAACGCACATCACAATTAACCGAAGCTGGTATTGATAAAGTTGAATCGGCACTTGGCATTGAAAATTTATATGATGTAAAAAATCTCAATCTCTTGCATCATGTCAATCAAGCATTGCGCGCACATGTGCTTTTCAAGCGCGATGTTGATTATGTGGTAAAAGATGACGAAGTGTTAATTGTCGATGAATTTACGGGTCGTATTTTACCTGGCAGACGGTACAGTGACGGTTTACACCAAGCACTTGAAGCAAAAGAAGGTGTCACCATCGAACGTGAAACACAAACACTTGCTTCGATTACGCTCCAAAACTTTTTCCGCATGTACAAAAAATTAGCAGGTATGACCGGTACTGCAATGACCGAAGCTGAAGAGTTTCACAAAATTTACAAACTCGATGTAATTAGCGTACCAACACATCGTCTCATGATTCGTCTTGATAAACCTGATATTATCTTTTTATCAAAACAAGCAAAATACAAAGCAATTGTTGAAGATATTAAAGAACGGCACAAAAAAGGCCAACCTGTTTTAATAGGTACCATTGCGATTGAAACATCGGAACTTTTAAGTTCAATTTTAACAGCAAGTCATATTCCGCACGATGTTTTGAATGCAAAACAACATGCTCGCGAAGCAGACATTGTCGCACATGCTGGTGAAGTTGGTCACGTCACCATTGCAACTAACATGGCAGGTCGCGGTACCGATATTAAATTAACTTCTCAATCGGTAGAAACCGGCGGGCTTTATATTTTAGGAACTGAACGGCATGAAAGTCGCCGCATCGATAATCAGCTGCGTGGCCGGTCCGGTCGGCAAGGAGATCCTGGTGAATCACGTTTTTACATTTCATTAGATGATGATTTGATTCGCATTTTTGCAGGCGACGGTATCAAAAAAAACATGCAACGTTTTGGTATGACCGAAGATGAGCAAATTGAATCTAAATTTATCTCAAAGACAATTGAACGTTCGCAAGAAAAAGTTGAAAAACATAATTTTGAAATTCGTCGCCAACTTTTGGAATATGATGATGTGCTCAACCAACAACGGTTGGTAGTGTATAGTTATCGGCGCTCAATTTTAGAAGGCGAAGAGCAAATTGCACTCCTTGTACGCGATTTGGTTGTAGCAACCGCACAAGATCTAATTGCCGAATTTAGCCAAGGTCGCACACTGACCAAAGAAGGCTTTGAATCTATTATGCACGTACTCAGTGCAATTACCGGTATTGAACAAACCATTATTGAAAAAGAATCATTTAATAAAACAAATAGCGATGCACTTACAACAGAAATTATTGATTTCTTGTTATTAAAATATGACCTCTATCATAATCGCACACCAGATGAAGCACTGCACCAAGCAGAAAAATGGCTCATGCTTGAAACAATTGATCAAGCATGGAAGCAACACATGCTCAATCTTGATCACCTGAAAGAAGGAATTGGTTTGCGTGGGTGGGGCCAAAAGAATCCGCTCATTGAATACAAGCGCGAAGCGTTTTATATGTTCCAAGACATGATGAAGAGTGTTCGCTTTGAAATTATTAATCATATCTTCCACTTGAATCTTGAACGGTTCAATCAAGTTGAACTTGAACAAAAACGTCAGCGAGAACTTAATCAACTTAATTTGATTTCTGGCGAATCGGGACCAGCTGAACCAACAGGTGCTGTTGTACAAACACCAGTAAAAAAATCACAACCGGAAGTTGGACGAAACGAACCATGTCCCTGTGGTTCTGGTAAAAAATACAAAAAATGTCATGGTAAATAGAAAAGGCCCTCAATTACGAGGGCCTTTTTTTTAGATCACGTTTAACTAAAAATAGTTAGTTAAGTTTTGCAGATGGCTTTGACCATTTACTTGATGAATCTTCGATCACCATTCGCAATTGTTCAATTTGATGACTCATTGCATCAAGCTGTTTAGCAACTTCGTTCATGGTAATGTTAAATTCTGTTTTTAAACGATTCTTTATTCTTTTGTAATCGCGGTCATATTTTCTGAGTACTTTTTGCGGATCAGTAAGTTCTTTATTATCAACTTTATTTTTTAGATCTTCATAAGTAGTAACAAATTCTTGCAGATCAGTCGGCTTGTTTGCCATTGATGGCAATCTTTTTTGTAGAAGCATTAATCCAAAATAATCTGGCTCAAACCTAATGTCTGAGTTAGGAGTTCTTTCTAACGGTGTTTTTATTCTAGCTCCCGCCGTTTTAAATTCGTTGCTTTCTATTACTCGCTCTACAAATTTATCTGACATATTTGATAAGCGCTGCGTAAAAAGCGCCCACCTCTCCATCGCTTTTTTGTCATCTTTTTCATCGATGACAAACATTTTGAGTTGCACTTTTGCTTGAGTTGGTGTTTCAAAACTCATGCCATTGGCGATGCATGTAAGCATCGCCAATACACCGGTTAAAACTATAGTTCTTTTTAACATCTTTGTTCTCCGTTCATGCTATCGATCTTAGATCGATATGCCAACTTTGCCCCATACCATCCAACGATTGATTGCGGTATTAACTGATGAAAATTCATACGAACCACCGATACCAGCAAACAATGGCCAGCATCCGCACCAGTTATCCCATGATCTACCAAGAGAACCATACACAATATGAGAAATTGCACATGGAGCTACCGCTGAGTGCAAGTTAAGATCCGATTCTTGCCACGCGTTTAAATTATACAATGCCTGATCTCCTGCACCAATATTAAGAAGGGCTCCTGCAAAGTTTTCCTTAATGGTAGTTGCACGATTAATTGCTTGTGCAATCGTACCACCTGCTACATCTGGGAAGGTAATGGTTGTGCTGAATGGCTCTTTTAATTTTGCTTTTTCCGATTGCCGTGCCCAGAAGTTGTATCCAAGCTCTGCTTGCCAATCACACCAGTCATATACTAGACCAAAATTGAAATCTTGTGCATAGCGTGGTGTAATGTGCAATTTTTGGGTAAATACATTTATACCTTCTTCTGGTGTACCGTTTTGCGAATTTGCAAATTCACGAAACACGAGCATGTACCGGCTCCATGATTTATCAACTAAATCAAATGAACGTGTCTGTGTGTTACGGAACAAATAGCGACCATTAATTTCAAATTCAAAACGCAAGTCACGCGTGTCATCGCAGCTGCGCCATAATTCGTAGCCAAACGAACCACCCCACATTAATGCAAAGTGACGATTGTTACCAACAATTGGTTCAAAAACAAATTCACCTTTAGGTTTATTACCGGTCGGAATTACCACACCAACATACAGATCACCATGATAACATTCTTCTTGTGCAAAATCGTAACCAACTTTCAGTTCAATATCTGCTACACCAGTTCTGTTTTTTGCACCATCAATTTTACCAAATTGGAAACCAGACCCCGTAACTGCAATACCATTAAAAAATGGTTTTAACCCTTTGAAAGCTTCACACACACTGTCATTCACCAGAAGCTCGGTTCCTGGTACAAGATCACCTTCAATACCAAACCCAGTAATACCTTGATTTTGAATTGTTTCGGTGCATTTTATTTCATTACGTACGTGCAAAATGGGAAATGAAACCTCAAACCACCATTTTTTGGGGCCGCATTCGCAATTGCCAACATATTGTTTCCAATCTAGACCTAACCCAACATAACTATGATGCGGTCTGAATTTTACAATACTTTTAAAATCGTTGTTTACCGTTTGAATATTGAAAAAGAATGCGTTTACATCTCTAAAATTAGGATTTGCTAATCCATTGACCAAACTGCCTGGTGCATCATCGTTTGCAAAAATTAAGGTGTCTTTATCAAATGGCAAGAAATAACGGGCTAATGCTTTTGAATTAGTTGATTTACCACCAAACACAACTGCTTGTAAACCACCTTGATAACCATCACAATTTTTTAGCGGTGCATCACGAAAAAGCGTCACTCGCTCGGGTGAAGCTGATTGAAATGGTGAACGGATAGAAAAAAATGAATGGCTGTTAACATCTTGACTCTTACCATACGCAACACCGCATAATGCAGCGCATGCATAGAGTACTTTACTCATCCGTAGTTTGTTCATACCTAACTCCTCTTTTTTGTATGAGCTGTACTAACACAATTTTTCTAAAAATGCGTTTTTTAACCTACGACACGGTTTGTTTAATGTCAACGATGCTTTTTTGTACAACAAATTACTCAACCAAACGCTTCGTTAATAACGATTAAATCGCTATACCAATTTTACACCACACCATCCAACGATTGAGTACCGTATTAACTGATGAAAATTCATATGAACCACCCATTCCAGCAAACACCGACCAGCAATCATCCATGTCGCAATATCTACCTAATGAACCATAAATACTATGTGAAATTCCGCATGGAACTACTGCTGAGTGTAAGTTAAGATCAGATTCTTGCCATGCATTTAAATTATACAGTGATTCACTACCCCCTAAAGAAAGATTTGCACCAGCGAAATTTTCTTTAATGGTGAGCGCACGACTAATTGTATCTGCAGAAATTATCGCAGCTGATACCTCAGGAAAAGTTATTGTTGTGCTGAACGGTTCTTTTAATTTTGCTTTTTCAGATTGACGTGCCCAGAAATTATAACCAAGCTCTGCTTGCCAATCACAAATGTCGTATATTAAGCCACAATTAAAATCTTGCGCATAACGCGGAGTAACGTGCAATTTTTGAGTGAATACATTAATTCCTTCTTGAGGCGTAACATTTTGGGAATTTGCAAATTCACGAAACACGAGCATGTACCGGCTCCATGATTTATCAACTAAATCAAATGAACGTGTCTGTGTGTTACGGAACAAATAGCGACCATTAATTTCAAATTCAAAACGCAAGTCACGCGTGTCATCGCAGCTGCGCCATAATTCGTAGCCAAACGAACCACCCCACATTAATGCAAAGTGACGATTGTTACCAACAATTGGTTCAAAAACAAATTCACCTTTAGGTTTATTACCGGTCGGAATTACCACACCAACATACAGATCACCATGATAACATTCTTCTTGTGCAAAATCGTAACCAACTTTCAGTTCAATATCTGCTACACCAGTTCTGTTTTTTGCACCATCAATTTTACCAAATTGGAAACCAGACCCCGTAACTGCAATACCATTAAAAAATGGTTTTAACCCTTTGAAAGCTTCACACACACTGTCATTCACCAGAAGCTCGGTTCCTGGTACAAGATCACCTTCAATACCAAACCCAGTAATACCTTGATTTTGAATTGTTTCGGTGCATTTTATTTCATTACGTACGTGCAAAATGGGAAATGAAACCTCAAACCACCATTTTTTGGGGCCGCATTCGCAATTGCCAACATATTGTTTCCAATCTAGACCTAACCCAACATAACTATGATGCGGTCTGAATTTTACAATACTTTTAAAATCGTTGTTTACCGTTTGAATATTGAAAAAGAATGCGTTTACATCTCTAAAATTAGGATTTGCTAATCCATTGACCAAACTGCCTGGTGCATCATCGTTTGCAAAAATTAAGGTGTCTTTATCAAATGGCAAGAAATAACGGGCTAATGCTTTTGAATTAGTTGATTTACCACCAAACACAACTGCTTGTAAACCACCTTGATAACCATCACAATTTTTTAGCGGTGCATCACGAAAAAGCGTCACTCGCTCGGGTGAAGCTGATTGAAATGGTGAACGGATAGAAAAAAATGAATGGCTGTTAACATCTTGACTCTTACCATACGCAACACCGCATAATGCAGCGCATGCATAGAGTACTTTACTCATCCGTAGTTTGTTCATACCTAACTCCTCTTTTTTGTATGAGCTGTACTAACACAATTTTTCTAAAAATGCGTTTTTTAACCTACGACACGGTTTGTTTAATGTCAACGATGCTTTTTTGTACAACAAATTACTCAACCAAACGCTTCGTTAATAACGATTAAATCGCTATACCAATTTTACACCACACCATCCAACGATTGAGTACCGTATTAACTGATGAAAATTCATATGAACCACCCATTCCTGCAAACAGCGACCAGCAATCATCCATATCGCAGTATCTACCAAATGAACCATAGACACTATGCGAAATGGCACATGGAGCTACTGCTGAGTGTAAGTTAAGATCAGATTCTTGCCATGCATTTAAATTATATAAAGCTTCATTGCCACCCAAAATAAGGTTTGCACCAGCAAAGTTTTCTTTAACGGTGGTTGCGCGATTGATTACATCAGCAGAAATTATCGTAGCTGATACATCAGGAATGGTTATTGTTGTGCTAAACGGTTCTTTGAGTTTTACTTTTTCCGATTGTCGTGCCCAGAAATTATATCCAAGCTCCGCTTGCCAATCACAAATGTCGTATACCAAGCCACAATTAAAATCTTGCGCATACCGCGGAGTAACATGTAATTTTTGAGTGAATACATTGATGCCTTCTTCAGGTGTTACATTTTGGGAATTTGCAAATTCACGAAACACGAGCATGTATCGGCTCCATGATTTATCAACTAAATCAAATGAACGCGTTTGTGTGTTACGAAACAAATATCGACCATTAATTTCAAATTCAAAACGCACATCTTGCCTATCATCACAGCTGCGCCACAATTCATACCCAAACGAACCACCCCACATTAATGCAAAGTGATGATTATTACCAACAATTGGTTCAAAAACAAATTCACCCTTGGGTTTATTACCGGTTGGAATTACCACACCAACATACAGGTCACCATGATAACATTCTTCTTGTGCAAAATCATAACCAACTTTAAATTCAATGTCCGCTATGCCATTTTTGCTTTTTGCTCCATCAATTTTGCCGAATTTAAAACCTGACCCAGTAATCGCTCCTCCGCTCATTGCGCCAACAAAAAACGGTTTTAAACCACGAAATGCTTCACACACACTCCTGTTAACCAAACTGGCACCAACTGGCGGCTCACCCGTATCATCACCCAAAAAAGCTCCTGCGACACCCAGATTTTCAATTGTTTCGATACATTTTACTTCATTACGCACATGCACGATTGGCAATGAAATTTCAAGCCACCATCTTTTTGGCCCACATTCACGGCTACCAAAATATTTTTTCCAATCAAGACCTAAACCAACATAACTGTGCCGTGGACTGAATTTCACCCTACTTTTAAAATCGATTGCGGTCGTTTGGATATTGAAAAAAAATGCATTCACATCTCTAAAATTAGGATTGGGCAATCCGTTTATCAAACTACCTGGCGCATTGTCATTTGCAAAAATTAAGGTGTCTTTATCAAACGGCAAAAAATAACGCGCTAATGCTTTTGAATTGGTTGACTCGCCACCAAATACTACTGCTTGTAATCCACCCTGATATCGATCGCACTTTCTAAGTGCAGCATCTCGAAACAGGGTTACGCGCTCTGGCGAAGCTGACTGAAAAGGTGAACGAATAGAAAAGAAAGAATGACTGTTAACATCTTGACTACTGCAGTATGCACTACTACTTACTGCAATAATTATGCAAACAATACCAACCCATATTTTGTTCATCATGCTTCCTTTATTGCACATGGGTATTATAAAAAACTTTTTAAAATCTCTGTTAACCTAAGATAGACAGCACTTGAAAGTCAATGATAGATCATCATTACATAGTTAATAGATTATTTGTTTTAAATTACCGTTGCGCTTGAATAATAAGCTTCATTTTTGTTCACTAATTCTTTGTGGAAAACAAATGCCGATTTTAATATATATTCTAAATCAGAATAATATGGTTTCCATCGAAGTATCATTTGAGCTTTGTGAGAATCGGCAATTAACACATCAGGATCACCCACACGGCGCGGAGCTATAATTGTTTTAAGCGCACTACCTGAAACGCGTTGTACCGTTTCAACAATTTCTTTAATTGAATAGCCAACACCCGTTCCTAAATTAAAAAAATCTGACGGATGGCCTGCATGTAAATGTTCAAGCGCAAGCACATGTGCTTGCGCAATATCTCGAACATGCACAAAATCCCGAACTGCCGTGCCATCTTTGGTTTGGTAATCATTACCAAAAATAGTAAATGGTTTTTTCATCAATAATGCATCAAGCATCAATGGAATAAGATGAGTTTCATGCAGATGCTGCTCACCCAAGTTTTCTTCAGGAAAAGCTCCTGCTGCATTAAAATAGCGGAGAGCAACAAAACGCAGCCCATGAGCTTGTGCAACATCTTCTAACATTTTTTCGATCATTGCTTTCGTCTGACCATACGGGCTCATTGGTTGTATTTGATGAGATTCTGTAAGTGGGAGACATTGCGGTTGTCCATACACTGCGCAACTTGAAGAAAAAATAAGATTACGCACGTTTCGGTCGATCATCTGCTGCAAAAGCGTTACCGTTTTGCTGACATTGTTTTCGTAAAACGCGAGTGGGTTACGCACCGATTCACCAACTTCAATCAAAGCGGCGCAGTGAATTACTGCATCAATTGGATACGAAGAAAAAATGGTGTGCAATAAATGCGCATCACCATAATCACCTTTGACCACGGTAGCCCACGTTGGTGCAAAATAATTGTTATGAACAAACGAATCAAGAACAATAACCTGATAACCATTTCGCGCATATGCATGAGCAATGTGTGAACCGATATACCCAGCGCCTCCGGTAATCAACACTGTGGGCTTGTTCATAAAAAATACCCTTAGAAAGAAAGAAGAGAGTTATTGCTAACTCTCTTCTTGTTAAAGATTTGCTTAATTATTAATTAAAAAAGGTTTATACCAGCTGCACTATTGAGTTGCCTCTTCTGATCAGGATTCAAAGATTTGTTGCCTGCTGCACTAACAGCTGCTAATTGCTGTTTGATTTCACTAGCAATTTTCATTGCTCCGTCAAAATCCATGGTATACTGGCCACCGGTGTATTCGCCTTCGCCACCTTCGCCAATTCTTCTACCAGAGCGTGCTTCTTCTATCATGTCTTTAGCATTAGCTATTTCTTGACCCAAGCTATTGACAACATCCATAACCGCTTTAGTTCTAATCGCTGCTGAGGACATTCGAAGACGTTCTTTCATTCGATCGGCATTTGTTACTATTGTATCAAGTTCTTTTTGTTCTTTATCAGCAGTAACGCGATCCTTCCTTTTGAGAGCATTAATAATATTGTTCGATACTCTCATAACTTCGTTTTTCAAAAAAACGAATTGACCGCGTGCAGATTCAACACTAACAAATTTCTCTTGTGATTCCATTGCTTGCAGATTAACTGCAAGCAATGGTAAAAATCCTAATGTTAATATTAAATTACGTTTCATCATTTGTGCTCCTCAGCTTAACTTAAATAGATATGCCGAGCTTGCCCCATACCATCCAACGTTCAAGAGCGGTATTGCATGATGCGAATTCATATGATCCGCCAATTCCAGCAAATACTGGCCAGCAGAGACAATCCCAGTTATAGCCAAGAGAACCATAAACGGTATGAGAAAGAGCACATGGATGAGCAGCTGAGCTCAAATCAAGATCTTGTTCTTGAACGCGATTGTTGGTGTAACGTTGTGCAGCATTGGCAGCCAATGAAACGTTTGCACCGGTGAATTCTTCACGAATTGTGATTGCACGATTGATTGCGCCTGGTGGAGCAATAACAGGTACTGCTGAAAGAGCAATTGTATCAAAGAATGGCTCTTTAAGAGATACTTTTTCTGCTTGACGTGCCCAGAAGTTGTATCCTAATTCACCTTCAAAACCACATGCAGTGAACACAAGTCCGCTGTTGAAGTCGAATGAGAAACGAGGTTTTACACGCACTCTTTGTGTAAATACGTTGATACCTTCAGTTGCAGTTGCAGCTTGTGCATCAGCTTGGCTAACAAATACTAATTGGTAGCGGCTCCATTCTTTATTGATCAAATCAAAAGAACGTGTTTGTGTATTGCGGAACAAATAGCGACCGTTGGTTTCCATTTCCCACCAGAGCGCCTTATTGCCATCACATCCACGCCATAATTCAAAGCCGAATGCGCTTCCCCACATTACTCCCACATGGTGGTTGTTACCAACGATTGGTTCAAACACAAATTCACCTTTTGGTTTGTTACCAGTTGGAACTACAACACCAACATAGCTGTATGCATGGTAGCATTCTTCGCAAGCCCAATCATAACCGAGTTTAATTTCAACATCGGCTACACCAGTTTTTGATTTGCGGCCATCAATTTTACCAAATAAGATTGGCGAACCGGTCACAAGACCCGCTACACCAGCTACTGGGCTAAAAAATGGCTTTAAGCCTTGGAACGCTTCAATCACATTTGCGTTAACGTTTGCGTTCAGTGCTACACCTTGGCTTTGCACCGATTCTGTCAAGCGAACTTCATTGCGTACATTGACCACTGGGAATGAAACTTCAAACCACCAGCGTTTGTCACATGGATCGCAACCCCAGCCAAAATATTGAATCCAGTCAAATCCACCACCAACATATGTTTGGCGCGGTCTGAAAGCCACCGTACTTTGGAAGTTACCACCAACTGTTTGAATATTGAAAAATACTGAGTTTACATCTCTAAAATGTGGATCAACGTTAGGGAAAACTAAACCACCAGCAGCTGGTGCGTTGTTTTCAGCAAAAACTAACGTATCTTTACCAAAAGGCAAGAAGAAGCGTGCTAGTTTTTTTGATCTGGTTGATTCGCCACCAAATACAACTGCTTCCATTGCTCCCATCCAACCATCTTCCGCTACTTTCGCGCGGTTATTTCTAAACATGGTTATTTTTTCTGGGAATGCAGATTGGAAATTAGGACGAACTGAGAAGAACGTATGGCTCGTAACATCAGCTAATACTGATGCGCTGACCACTAATAACAAGAGAGGAATGAGAAATTGTTTTCTCATGGACACTCCTTTTTTGAAAACATTAAACATCTTTACACTCTACCTTACACTTATTTTGAGTCTTACCATGCTGAGAACACACAAGTCAATCTTTTTTGTGTTTTTCACCTCCTTGTTGATTCCGCAATTGTTGTTTTTTTAGACATTTGACCTCTTTCTACCATGACATTTAAAAAGAAGTCAACTATTTTTTACACTTGGATCAAAACCAGATATCGCACAGCATATTTTAACTGCTCTATAATTTGCAACAAAATAATGACTATACCTAATGTTTGAACTATGCTACGTTGAAAAAAAATGATCCATTCATAGTAAGGGTGATATGATGATTACCAAAGTTCGCGGTACTCACGATTCTTTAGAAACTAACCTTTTTGATTTTATTGTTAGCTCTGCGCGACACCATTTTCAGCGTGCACATTTTTCACATATTATGACGCCCATCTTAGAACCACTTGAACTGTTCAAACGTTCGCTTGGTGTGCATACCGATGTTGTCTCAAAAGAAATGTTTGTTATTCAATCACAAACAGAAAGTGACGCAATTTGTTTGCGCCCCGAAGCTACCGCATCTACCATGCGCGCTTTTTTAGAACATGGCAACCTACCAACTCCGTGGAAAGTTTTTTCATACGGTCCCATGTTTCGCCATGAGCGCCCCCAAAAAGGACGTTTTCGTGAATTTCATCAATTTAATCTTGAAATTATTGGCACTGAAAGTATTGCACAAGATGCATTTCTACTTGGCTTGCTTGATCAATTATTTCAAAATACGTTCAAATTTGATGATTATGCTCTTTTAATTAATTTCTTAGGGTGCTTACAAGATCGCGCTGAATACAAACCACAATTGTATGCATTTTTGACCATGCATGAACAAACAATTTGCGCAACCTGCAAAGAACGCAAAGAAAAAAATATCATGCGCATTTTTGATTGCAAAAACCCAACGTGCCAACAACTCTATCGCACTGCGCCTGAAATTACGCAGCATTTATGCGCGCGCTGCACCAAAGAGTGGAAACAATTAAGAGATCAGCTCGAAATTCTTTCAGTTACGTATTCACATTCACCAACTCTTGTTCGTGGTCTTGATTATTACGATAAAACAGTTTTTGAATTTGTCAGTTCATCTCTTGGTTCACAAAACGCTTTTTGCTCCGGTGGCCGCTACAATCAATTAGCAACATTGCTTGGAAGCAAAACAGATTTTCCATCAATCGGCGCTGCAATCGGCATTGAGCGCGTACTTTTAATGCTAGAACAACATCAAGATCAATTAGTGCTTCCACAAAAAGAAGCAATAAGTGCTGTCATGCCACTTGGTAGTGAGCAACAAAATTTAGCACTCTTAATTGGTGATTTATTATTTGATGCGGGAATTTGCGTTGAAGTGATGCTTGAAGATGATTCGATAAAAAGCATGATGCGCAAAGCAAATAAACTGGGCGCACAATTTGCACTCATTATTGGCCCAACCGAACAAGAAACTGGCACCATTACCGTAAAAACAATGGTAACCGGCACCGAAGAAAAAATTGCACAACGTGATTTAGTAAAATACTTGAAAAAATAAATAAAAAAAGCACTCAACTTTCATGAGTGCTTTTTTTGTTAGAAATTGAATAGATTTATTTATTTAATAGTTCACAAGTTGCCGCGCCTAAGGCACTTCCAACTACATAAGGAAATACTGTTGTTGCAACGCTTGCAAGAACCGACTTGCCACGTGCCGTATTAACATAAGA
>CAZUJC010000017.1:0-19001 GCA_964620245.1 uncultured Pseudomonadota bacterium
AAAACAGTTGCGCATGTTATTTGTTTTGGTGCAGAAAAAGAACTGCTTGCAACGGCATGCACACAAGTTGGCATTTGTTGTTCAGAATATGATAAATTAGACGATGCATTTATTGCCGCTTGCAACTGTGCACACAAAACAACACCGATTATTTTTTCACCCAGTGGTTCAAGTTACGATTTATTTAAAAACTACCAAGAACGAGGAAATGCATTTAAAAAATTAATTGCTCAGCATTTTACGATTATTTAAAAATAATCAAAAAGGGAACGTAATGAATTTTACAAAAATAAATGCATTATTATTTTTTTTGCATGCTATATGTAACGCTCAACCCAAATTGGTTGTTTGCGTTGTTGTTGATCAGCTTTCGCATAGAAATTTAACACGCATTGCGCCATTTATGAGTGGTGGAATAAAAAAATTGCTCGACAATGGCATTGTATATGATAACGCTTCGTGGCCCAGTGCACTTGCGGCTACTGGTCCTGATCACACAGGGTTAACAACGGGAGCTCTTGGAGCAGTTCATGGTATTATTAACAATGATTGGTTTGATCAGTATGGCAAAGAAATTGCGTGCGACAGTGATTCAGCTGGACAAGCGGCAGTATTTTCTGCAAATGGATTGTATGATTACGGTAAATCTGCGCGTAATATTATGGTTGACACCGTGAGCGATCAAGCAATACTTGCCAGCTCTATAAACACACCATTTGAAGTAATTTCAATTACGCTCAAAAGCCGTTCAGCAATCCCGATGGCAGGACGACTGGGAAAACCATTTTGGTTTGACAAAAAAGCCGGAAGATTTACAACAAGCAAAGCATATTTTAATGAATTTCCTGCATGGATGAACGAATATAACAAATCAATTGCTTCAATTTCCAACTATAGATGGACGCTCTTCTTTGAAAAAAAAAATCGTGCCTATGCAGTTGTTAATCCTGCTACCTATTCATATGCACGAACTGAATCATTGCTGAATAAAGAACTTGAGTTAACTACAACAAGCACAAAAGAATTTTACACTGCTCTTATTGAAACACCAAAAGGTCATGAATTTGTTCTTGATGCTGCTCGCGCAGCACTTGAACATTATTGGCACCAAAACGCTCATGCAACAATTCTGCTTTTTGTAGGACTAAGCGCTGTTGATAAAATGGGGCATTTGTTTGGACCTGATAGCTATGAATATAATGACAGCATGTATCAGCTTGACCAGTATCTTAAAACATTCATGGATTGGGTTGAAAAGAAAATAAGTTCATCAGATATTCTCTATTTATTTACATCTGATCATGGCAGTATGCCAATTGTCGAATTGTTACAAAAAAAGCGCTTTTCTCTTGCACGGCGAATTGTAACAACCACCTTGATTGAACGCATGAACAAGTATCTCGGTAAAAAATTGGGAATTGTTAATTTAGTTTATGCAATTGATACACCACATATTTATTTTAATCAGCAAAAATGGTGCGAATTTGATGCAACAGTGCAACAAAAAATAATTACCATACTTAAGAGATTTTTAACAAAACAACCGGGTATAAAAACTGTATGGACCTACAACGAATTAATGCATGGTTGTTTTACCAAGGACGATGAAGCGTTTGTATATAAAAACCAAATTTTCCCGAATCGGTCTGGCCAGTTGATTTTTCATGTATATCCCTATGTTTATGTGAGCAAATACAGTAATGGTACCGGGCACAAAACACCCTATGCGTATGATACTCATGTGCCATTAATTGTGTATCAAGCTGAGAAATTATTTAAACAGAAAATTATCAAACCAGTTTTTCTACAGCAAGTTGCCTGTACTCTTTCTGAACTACTGCAGATTGCGCAACCATCGGCAGCTACATTTCCAATGTTGCCCCATATTTTTGAGGAACAAACTCATGATTAATTATTTTCTATTAATGCTTTTACTATTTTGCAAGAATAGTGTAGCAATGAATACTGGAACTATTCAAAAAATCACCACCGGAAGATTAGTGGGCTTTGAGGTGATTGTGCACGGAACGATGCAACAAAAAACAGATATTAAAAATATTACCGATCTACAAACGTTGCGTTCACAATTAGTTGTTGATTACTTTTTTGATCTCATTAATGCTTATAAAAAAGCACAGGATTTGGATTCTGCGTATCAAAATGCATTAGACGGAAAAGAGTATACCTTTCCTGATTATGTCGAACTAAAGGGTACTATTTATTATGCTACCCAGCGCGGATATCCACTTTTGCTTCATGAAAGTTGGTTGGATAAAGAAATATCTATTCAGAAATAATTTAGGAAATGTTTTCTATTTTTCTTGCGCCTGACAGTCATTTTTTTTAGATTACTTTTATTAGTAATTAACCATTATGGAAGCAAGAGGCATGAAGCACATGTTTAAGCGAATATTTCTGACTTTTTCAGTTCTGGTGTCTGTACGTCCCTTGACTGCAAACGATGAGTATATTAACCATAGCTATAACGATGTTGGTAATGATTCATGTGTGGAGGCACCCCTTACCTGTGGTTCTTTTGATATTGCAGTTCATGGTGGAATCGCGCCAATAATATGGAATGATGTTAAAAAAACTCGAAATATAGAGATTGATCCCGTAAGAATTTTAAAATTAATTGATGTTCCAAAATTTGACACAATATATCATCTTCCCTGGACGGTCGGTGGTCAGTTGGGATATGCATTTACCGATTTTTTACGATTTTATTTTGAATTAAACTATCTTCAAGCAGATCCAAAAAGCACTACTGATACACGCTTTTTTTCATTAAGTGAACAACTCCCCCTAGGATCAACTGTTAATTTTGGTTTTGAACGCTTTCGATTATATGAAATTTATTTTGGCACACAGCTTTACTCACATCGCTGGTTAGATAGAGTTTCTTTTTTTGCCGGCACAAAAATAGGATTAACCCGTCACTATAGAATTAATTTTACCTTAGGGAGCTTTATTCCCGGCAATCCACCAGCACTATTTATAAATAAAACGAACAGAGTACCGTTTTTTTTAAGCTCAATGTCCGTAAGTGCAGGAATAAATGCAGGGTTTGATGTTGATTTGGGGCATAATCTAAGCCTTGTATTTATGGGAGAAATTGTCGCAAGCCAGGGACCTGAAACCAATTCTCCCATTGTAGTTGGAACCGGCGATGTTAATCAGCTGATTATGTTGCCAACTACTTTTAGAACAGAAGTTCGCTTCCCAATTACGGTAGGGCTTCGCTATAGCTTCTAACAAAAATACGGTTCTATCTTTAGATGAGATAATAGATATTGAAAAGAATCATCAAATCAAAACACGTTCATAAACAACCGTATTTCGTAATTGTTCGCTTCGCGCTTCTTTTTCATTATTTTTAAGAACTGTTTTAAGAACATAGCCAGCTCGCTGCGCAACTGCTCTGCTTTTACTATTTCTTTCATCACAACGAATTTCAATTGTTTTTGCACCCAGATGATCAAATGCATAGTTGGTAAGCGCAGTAACAACTTCGGTCGCAAACCCTTTTCCGGTAGCATCAGAGCGCAACCAATAGCCTATTTGCATGATTTGATTTTTCCAATCGATGTGGTGAAAACTGCAGGCGCCAATTAGCTTATTTGACTGTTTATCAAAAATATGAAAACACAATTGTTTTTTTCCTGCCCACAATTGTTCTGCTTGCTCAAGCCATTCTTGGGTTTCTGAAATGGTGGGTTTATGAGTTGCCCAATTAAGCCATGCATTCAGTGCTTCAAATGAATCGTTGATTGCATTATTGAGCGCAGGCGCATCATCTTTTTTTGTTTTTGCAACTATTAATCGCGAAGTTTCTATAACAATTGGATAAGTATCCATTGGGATCTCTTGCTACTTTTACCGGGGATATCAAATCTTGATTGCGTGTCGCATATATGTTACATTAAAATTATGAGCACTATCACTATTGTTAATTATATAACAAGTTCTAATAAAGAACCATTTAACGAATGGCTTATTGATCTGGACATTACTACCAGATCTATCATTCGTGCACGGTTAAACCGGGTTCGTCTGGGTAATTTTGGTGATTGCAAACAAATAAAAGGCGGCCAGGGAATATGGGAATTGCGCATAGATTATTGAGCCGGATACCGAATTTATTTTGGCAAAAAGGGAAATGCTTTTGTTATCATTTTAATGGGTGGGCCTAAAAAAAGCCAGGAGCGAGATATCGAAAAAGCAAAACGCTATTGGCTTATATATAAGAAAGAAAAATCATGAAAAGAAAACACAGAGATTATGAAGAAAGCTTGCTTGAAGGATTAAAAGACCCCAAAGAGGCCCTCGCCTATCTTAATGCAGCTCTTATGGATGAAGATCAACGAGTTTTTTTACTTGCTTTAAAAGATGTACTTACGGCGCAAAGTATAGATATTTCCGCTTTTGCTGAAGAATCGCATCTAAATCGTCAAAATATTTATCGCATGCTTTCCAAAAAAGGCAATCCACGTTGGAATAATTTGCATTCTTTGGTTGATGCCTTAGGCTTGCAAGTAAAACTTGAAGCAAAAAAACGATAGTTTTTTATTTGCTTGCACAATTGATTCATCGCTAACTAAGTAATGAAATGAGTTGCAATTGCACTAGGTGAATTGCAGCAAAAAGTGCATTCATTATATTTTTTTGCGATTCAACAAAAAAGTGTTTTGTTTGACAGCGAAAATGCATCTCGTGTACCATGTTGCATGAATAGAAATCACCTTGAATCGATTGCTTTTCATGTTTTCAGCACACAAAAAATTACAAACCGATCTTCGCATTTTTGTTGGCATTGTTATTACGTTGCTTATTATAGGCCTCATCTTCATTTATTCAGCCAGTTCGGTTTTTGCGCTTGAAAAATGCGGATCGGCGCATTTTTTTATTAAAAAACAAATTTTCGGACTTGTTCTTGGGTTTTGTGCACTATTATTTATGCGATTTGTGCCCTTATGGCTTATTAAGCACGTGAGCCCTGCGCTTTTTGTTGGCACATTAGGCTTAACTGCTCTCACCTTAATTCCTGCATTAAGCCCATCGATTCATGGTTCGCACCGGTGGCTGAATTTTGGTTTTTTTTCATTTCAACCCAGCGAACTACTTAAAATAACACTCATTATTTTTATGGCTTCCTACATTGCAAAACGCAAACAACGCTCACGCAGTGCGGCGATAAATTATGTACCCTTTTTTGCATTGTTGAGTGTTGCTTGTTTGCTGCTTCTTAAACAGCCCGATTTTGGCATGACCGTCACCATAGCGCTCACTGTTTTTTTGGTGTTTTTTATTATGCAGATCAACACAAAATTATTATTGTCGGCCCTGGGTCTGAGTATTCCACTGGGTATTGCGCTCATTTATTTGCGTAGTTACCGTTGGAAACGAATCGTGACGTTTTTTAATCCGTGGAGCGACCCGCAAGGTGCCGGTTTTCAACTCATTCAATCACTCATTGCAATTGGTTCAGGCAGTTGGTGGGGAGTTGGGATCGCCAATTCACGACAAAAGTTTTTTTATCTGCCGATGCAGCACACCGATTTTATTTTTGCCATTATCGCAGAAGAAACCGGTTTTATCGGTGCCCTTTTTCTGATTTTTCTCTACGTACTTTTTTTGTATGTTGGCATTCGCATTGCGTGGCGAATGACCGATTTATTTAGCATCATTGTCACACTCGGATTTGTCATCATGACCAGTTTGCAAGCAACGATTAATATTGCCGTTACCACCGGTTTACTGCCCACCAAGGGTATTGGCCTTCCATTCGTCAGCTATGGTAATTCTTCACTTATTTGTAGCTTGGCCATGGTTGGTTTGGTGATGAATTGCGTAACGGATGCGCGAAATTAATCTTTTCTTTTTCATATAACACTCATTAATAGTCTTTTCTTTCTTAAGCCTCCCCCTCTTTTCTATACTAGATTGCAAGGGATAAGGGGGAAAAAATGAAAAGGGACACATGTGTGTTGCCATTGATGCTTTTGTTTTTTTGTAAAACAATAAGCGCAATGGAGAACAATAACAGCACTTTAGAAATAGAATCTAAAAAACCGAATAAACTACGAACCGATTTACCAATCCTTCTTAATGTTCCATTCTGTCAACTGCCCAGCGAAATTGGTCATTTAGTTTTTCATCAATACCAATTGTTGTCAGGTAAACAGATTCTTCCGCCCGATTACTATTTTCAAGAAGGTAAATCTCATGCTTATCTTGAATCATCGTTGCCTTACGAACAATTTCCGCACCAAAGGAATGGGTTATACGAAATCCATGCTGGGTTACCAGGAAAGGCATTGAGTAAATTAACGCGCACAAAGTACCGCACCTATTATCTGCATGAAAACAACCTTCCCGCGACTCCTCTTTATTCAGAAAAACGGAAATTTTCAACAAACACAAACTATCTTCCGGTACCAGTATGGACATTAATCAATAATAACGGATTCGTACCACTTAATGTGCATGTAACCGACGATAATCGCAGTCAAACTGTCTATTTGATTAATGTTGACAAAAAAAGCAAACAAAATTTGCCAAGTTATATGAAAGATTTTTTTTTGAAAAACCGAGGATATCGGGTTCCACTCGAGAGTGATGAATATTTGGTTACCGGTATCTCACCTTCTCATGAAATGATTCCAACTCTTTCACTCGACCCTGAACAAAGTGATCAGGTTAATGTGCATATTCTCGATGACAATCGTAACTGGCACAAGAAAAAAATCAAATTCGGACCAGATTTTATTGTTAAAGGATTATGGTGGGGCCCGCAGAACAGTATTATTGCCTACCTTTTTAAATCACTATCAACCAAATCTCTCGTGGAGAACGAAACGTCATCTATTGAAAGCTTTTTGACCATTTATAACACTCAAAATAATCAATTACACCACGAGGTTGATCTTACAAAATGGATCAATGAGGATGCAGAGGGAAATAAGTTTTTTGAGAATGCGGTACGCTACTATCAGGCATTGTTTAAAATGAATGAACATGATGATACGACCCCAGAAAACACTACTATTGCTTCTCTTGGTAATCGTTCTGCTCCTCTGGTTAATTCACTCAATAATTTACATGTAACAAACCGCTTTGTTGAAATAAAGTTTTCAGTTGAAGTTGGAATAAATCAACGAATTACCGTGCACGATTTTTTAAGTTTTCCCAGTTATGTACTGTATGATTTTGATCGAAAACAATTGTATACGATTGCTCCTTCAGACCAATCAACCCATCTGACAAAACGAAAAAAAAATCACAAAATCAAGGTTAAATCGTATGCAGATTTAAAAAAAATGATTTTTTATTTTGTTGATAATCCAGCTGCTTTGTGGCTTATTAATAAAGCGTATACCTGGATACACAATGAAAATCGATCAATTGAAGAAGGAAGAGAAATTCTTTGTCATATTCAGAAATCAAACTTAATTCGTAATAAATGGGAATTACTCTGGGCTGCAACGGTGGGAAAAAAGTACAAAAACAATTACTTTAACCACGTGTATGAAGCATTAGTTGAAATGGGGGCAATTAAACCCAGCAGCAACAAAAAAAGCTAATCAATCATACACGAGAACGATGCTAGTTTTTTGCGGCCTTTGGTGAGTGATTGTTTTGTTTTAAAGAAGTTTTTCCACGGATCATCAATTCTTTTCAATCGTGGCATGATATTTTTGATGGTGTATTTTTGTGATGAATCGAGTGCTGCCGATTCAAGTTCCTTCCAAGCAAGCGGCGTTGCAACGGGCGCGCCCGGTTTGGGGCGAACACCATAAGGAGTAACTGCCGTTGCGCCAAATCCGTTGCGCAAATAATCGATAAATACTTTTTTGCCGCGCTTGTTTTTTCGTAGTTCAAGCGTTGTTGTTTGTGGATAGCGTTCAACTACTATTTGCGCAATTTCTCGCGCAAAATCACGGACCGCATCATAATTTTCTTTTGCATTGAGCGGTACCACCACATGCACTCCATGTGATCCGGTTGTCATTACAAATGATTTGAGCCCCAGTTCGTCTAATAATTGTTTAAGGTGTTGAGCAGTTTCTTTGACCAGCTTAAAATTTTTTACATCTGAAGGATCAATATCAAAAATCATACGATCAGGATAATCAAGATTGTTAATTTTGCTGAGCCACAAATGTGGTGTGATGCAGTTTTGATTTGCCAAATAAACAAGCGTGGCTGCGTTATTGCACACCACATAATGTGTGAAACCACCCTCTTCTTTTTTTACTTTCACTCGTTTGATCCATGATGGAAAATAATCGGGTGCATCTTTATGATAAAATCCTTCTTTTTGTATCCCATAGGGATAGCGCACCATGGTAAGCGGTCGATTTTTCAAGTAGGGCAGAATATATTTGGCAACATCGTAATAATAGTGTACCAATTCATCTTTAGTAATATTGGTTGGTGCAAAAAGGACTTTTTCGGGATGAGTAATTTCTATTCTGTGCTGATTTGCAAAAATAAATGACATATTTTTTGTGCTCCTTCTACACGACAAATTCCATGCCATCAGTGGCAATCAGCGCCATCACGCCAACTTTTTTTGCCAGTGCATCAATTTTTCTCTGTGCATCAGTGTGCCTTTGCGAAACAATTTCAGTACCACAGTGTGTAATGATCATTGCTGGAACCTGATTTTTTTTGCACCATTCAAGTTGTGTTTTAATTGAAGTATGGCCAATTAACATTGAATTGCGTTTTTTCACCAATAATGAGCGTTTAATAATTGCACCATCACCACAATAAAAATTGATATTGTGCAATGCTTGTTTTTCTTTTTTTATTTTCACAAGATCGGGTACATAAAAAAAATTGGTATCTTCATGCGAAATGCGATAACCAACCGCTGGTGCATTAAGTGAATGCACCACCTCAAATGCTTTAATAGAAAGTGAACCGATACGTATTGATTTTCCGGTCGTTACTACATTGCGCTTACTAATGGGATAATGATCGATAATTTGCCAGGTTTCTTGTGTTGCATAAACCGGAACCGGAGAACCTTTTTTTAAGCCGCCTGCATGATCTTCGTGTGCATGAGTAATGAAAATCGCGTCTGCTTTGACAGTGTTGATTTTTTTTTGCCAATCAATGCCTGCATCAATTAAAATGGTCGCATCAGGAACTGTCACCAATGTACTTGTGTGGCGTTGATGTTGTTTCGATTTAACTAAAATATTCCCGCGCGTACCCAGAAAAACAAGTTTCATGTTTTTCTGCTTTCACGCGCAATTTGCTCCAGCGTGCGGTTGGTCAGTGCCGATTTTTGTGTAATTTTAGATTTTGGTGTTCCTGGTTCATCTTTCATTTTAACTAAAAGCCATTCCTTTTTTGTGTCCGGTTTTTTAAATTTGATGAGTGCGAAATTGCCTTTTAATTTCGCGCCATCTAAATGCACTTCAACTTGGCCATTTTGGAGTGATTTTTCAATGGGTACTGGCTTACCGTTATGAGTTTTTATGTTGTTGAAGGTGCCATAATCCCACACCATGACCGTACCACCGCCATATTCCCCTTGTGGAATTGTTCCTTCAAAATCTGCATAGCTTAGAGGATGATCTTCGGTCATAATTGCAAGTCGTTTTTCACCAATTTTAGTCGATGGACCTTTTGGAATGGCCCAGGAAACAAGCACATCGTCAATTTCCAAGCGAAAATCGTAGTGTAGGTGCGAAGCTGCGTGTTTTTGAATCACAAAAATTGGATTATTATTTTTTTTCTTTATAGCTGATTTTTTTCCGATCGGTTCTGTTGTGCGTGTAAAATCACGTTTCGATTGGTATTTGGTTAATTTTTTTTTATTCGTAGCCATTGTTGTATTTGGTACTCCGATAATTATTAATCCAATTCCAATGATTTGTATTATTTTTTTCATAAAGCTTAATTCATTACTCATTTTTATAACTCTTATTATTGTCTTCATACCTTTTTTTACTCGCACAAGACAATTATTTTCAACGTAGAAAACAAACGTTGTAGCTATGCACTGTTTTCCACTACATAATTTTGAATTATCAGACATATAAAGACAAAAAAAAGAGCGGAGTTTTTTGCTCCGCTCTTGATTATTTATGCAAAAAAATGCGTTGTTACGCCGCTTTTGCTTGACCAAATGTTGGTAACGAATTTTTGATCGTACCTGGCAAACTTTGAATTTGCGTTTTAATACCGTTCATGAAATTCATGACCGATTCTTTATCCGCGCCAGACAAATACAGCGCCCCTGCTGCCGCCGACAATGCTGCAACACCGGTAATTGCTGCGGTGCACCATGGATGTTTCTTCATAGAAACACACAATTTCTTGAACACACCTTTTTTGTACAGCACGTAACAGACGGTACCGATTGTCAAGATGCCAACTGCTCCAATGCCATACAATACCTTTTCGTTCTGTGCCAAACCTTGGAATGTAATGTTTTTCCAGAAGCTTTCAGAAGGAACTGCTTGTTTTTGGACTGGATCTTGTTCTTTTGATAAAGGTGCTTCAGGATTAGTGATGTTTGTACCTGCTTGTGATTGTTGCTCAACAACTATCGTTGACGCTGCAATTGCCGCCTTATCCTGAATTTGCGCGCTTTCAATCGAATTATTATTTATGACCGTTGTTTCTGATCTAATTATTTTTGGTGCATCTTCAACCTGAGCTACTGAAACAGGTGCAACATTAACGTCTTTCAAAACTGGAAGAACGTCTTTATTCACTTCTTGCTCAACAAGTGGCACAACCAGTGCCGGGTCAACTTGGGGTTTAGCAGGTTGGGTATTTCCATTTTGCTGAGGGAAAATGCTTGCTAAGGCATCATAGAAAGTGGTAAACATACCTTTATTAACTTCATTCCCCATACTAGTTGTTGGTACTTGCGTATTTTCAGCTTCTGGCTTTTTGAAATCTTCATCCATTGCATGCAATGAAATAGTTCCCAAAGACACCATAACACATAATCCAAGGCTCATTACTCTCTCTTTTACTGTTTTTACTCCATGATGCATCATGAGCATATCCTTTATGTAAGTGATAAATATTAATAATGAATTTAGTCTATTGAAGACCCTTTTCCAGATTTTAAATAACCAAAAATAAGTAGTCCACCCACAACACCGCCAACAATCAACTCTGTTTGATGTTGTCTCCACCAGCTGGGTTGACTCATTTCAACCACAACAGCTTCTTGTACCATTTCTTTTTGCTGCTCATTATCTTCTTCTTTAGCTTCCGTTTTTTTTATTTCAATCGTAGGCTCTTGAATCAGTGCACGTTCTTCAAGTTTTTTTGCGATCTCTAGTTCTAATTGCCTTGGAGTATGAATAACTTTATATTCATCTTTAAATTCATTCTTATTGTTATTTTTTTTCGTTATGCGAGCATCCCAATGCGGTTGCATAAAATTTTCTTCTTCATATGCACACACATTTGCCCCAACAATAAGCAGCGCTGCTACTATTTTCAGCTTCATAATCATTTTTTCCACTTTTTAAATTATTTATTGTTTATTCCAGTTCATTGCCAACGCAACAAGCAAACGCATTCCTGCGCCCGTTGCACCGGTATCATAATAACTAATATCGGGCACGGCAAAAGCTGATCCTGCAATATCTAAATGTGCCCACGGTGTTTCGTCAACAAACGATTGCAAGAAAAATGCTGCAGTAATTGCGCCGGCGCGATATTTTGCACTACCACTATTGCACAAATCGGCAACATCTGCGCGCACTGCTGCTTTATAATCATTGTCCATTGGCAAACGCCACACACGATCACCCGTGATATGCGCTGCTTTTTCGATTCGATGTGCTAATTCATCATGTTGTGTCATTAATCCAGTAAAGAATGGCCCGAGAGCATATGCGCACGCACCAGTTAAAGTGGCAATGTCGATCATAGCATCCGGTTTGTAATGTTTTACCGCATAGGCAAGTGCATCCGCCAAAATTAATCGACCTTCTGCATCGGTATTTTTTACTTCTGCAGTTTTTCCGTTATAAAAACGAATAACATCACCAGGTTTTGTTGCAGTGCCACTTGGTAAATTTTCAGATGTTGGCATCAACGCAACAATATTCACATCAGGTTTAAATTGTGCAAGAACTTGCATGGCACCAATAACTGCAGCCGCACCTGCCATGTCATCTTTCATCGTTTCCATTGCTGTCGCCGGTTTAATACTCAAGCCGCCAGAATCGAACGTAATTCCTTTGCCAACGAAAGCGATTGTCGGCGCATCTTTTTTGGTGGTGCGGTATTCAAGAATTGCTAATGCGCAGTCTTCGTGCGAACCAACGGAAACTGCCGATAATCCACCCATGCCCATTTGGTTAATTTCTTTTTCACCAAACACGGTTGCTTTTAAACCATATTCGTTCGCCACATCTTGTGCTAAACCTGCCAACATAGTTGGTGTCAAACGTGATGGTGGTGTGTCAACCCAATGACGAACTTTGTTAATTGCTTGCGCAATAATTGAACCGTGCGCAATGCCATGTTCAAGTTCTTTGCGGTCTGTATCAGCAGCTACGCAACAATCAAATGAAAGTTCTTTGTGTACTTTTTGTTTGTGGTCAGAAATCAAATCGTCAAATCGATACGCAGCCATCGACGCACTAATAACCATTTGCTCTGCAACATAATAGTCAGATTCGCCAAATAATTTTGCCGATGGTAGTTCAACGGCGCACGCATCGATTTTGCGACTTTGCATGGCACGTACTAACGATCCACATGCTCTTCTAAATTGTTCAATTTCAATTTTATTTTGTTTGTTGAGTTTGCCAAGACCTACACAAAAAATTGTTTTTGGTTGACCGTTAACCGAGATTGCAACCGGAGCAACTTTACTTTGTTGTCCAGAAAAATCAACCTGTTTTAAATAGGCTTCCAACGCAGGAAAATAATGGCGAGAAACTTCTTCCAACTCTTTTGAAAACGGTTGTTCGCTTGTTAAAAAAAACGCAAGACTTGGTGCTTTTGATTCGGCCAAGCAACAGCTTGCAAAACGAAACGTAATCATAACGATCCTAACTCATTCAGCAATTTTTTTTTTCAAAACAGTTACAGTATACCAAAAAATGGCCGAGTTTCTACTCGGCCATGTATCATTTCTTGCTTGCAGTGTGTTTTTTTATTATTTAGGCAAAATAGGTGCTGTTTGTTTACTTGCACCTTTATAAACCAGACCAGGGTTTAATTTTACTTGAACTTTGTTGACCATAATTGGATTACCAAATTGATCAAACGCCGGTGTGCCATTAGGATCCGGTACTGGCGCTACCGAAACGCCCAAACGTGCAAGCAACGTGTCAAGTTGGCTTGGCATAAGCGAAACGGTTGGATACGCACCCACCGATGCAGTAGTTGGATCAAAAAGAATACCGGTTGCCAAATCAACATACCAATTATTTAATCGTTCTTGATAATATCCCCAGCCACTATCTTGAGCTGAAGCTAGTAAGAACACATAGCGATTGTGTGCTGGATCATAAAACAAACGGCTCAATGATGATTGCAGAATGTTTTTAACATCATTATTATTTGGCACACCTTTAACCATACTAATATCAATCGGCGCTAAATTATCTGCCGTCGGCACATTATTCACTAAACGATTTAATCCTCTGCTATCAACAACCGCATTTAATTTCCACGCACATTGTTTCCAATAATTTAACTTTGTTCGTTCAAGTGCACTTGCACCTACCGGGCACGTTGTTGGTTCATCCGGTTCTAAAATGCTCGTATCATAGAGATAATCAAACGTTTTGCCACCATCCACAATTGACAACCAATGAGCGGTAATCAGCGGTGAATATGCTTTTTGTTGCTTGGTAACGGCAATCTGCCCAGTTGTGCCATCAGCATTTGTATAGGAACCGGTGTATTGATTTGCACCAGACGATTTGAGTGAAATCAAATTCTGTTTATACATAATCATTTGCAGGGTTAAATCTGGATTTCCATCCCACACAATTAACACAGGATTAAGAGGGTTATCTGTTGAAACATACGTACCATTTGTTCGGGCATAACGCATTTGAGAATCAAATAACACACCCGGCAAATAGGAACTGACTAACTCAAGTTGATCAGTTAATGCATCTTCAATCCAAATATCATACTGTTTTGCACTCCCATCATCATTAAGCGATTGCACAATATACGCAACGCTTCCATCATCGTTGTTTCCCACTGTATATTTATAGCTTTTTCCGTCAGCTGCGCGCACCACATTTGCTGTCGTCCAGCTGTGATACAGTCCATCATTGCCTATAAATGCTGCAGTAAACAGCCCTTGCGAATCTTGCCCAACAAAAAAGAGATCTTTTTTGGTTGAATCTTTGTTGATAAATGTTTGATTTTCGCGCAAGCGAGGTGCACCATCAAGATTGAATACATAGCCCGCAACCAGATCGATGTAATATTGTTTTGTACCCATCGTCACTTTAACAAAATAGGCGCTTATTTTTGTGTTGTAATAAAATTCGTAACTTAATTTTGGTGACGTTGGTAAATTAGCATTTTTTACCGCTTGCGCACTCTCTGCGACAAGCTTGAGTGTGTTGTAATAAATTGCCGCATTTAAATAAGCCTGATTTAAGGTTTCATTGGCTGGATTCTTAAGATAAGCGTTATAAGCACCACGCATACTAATCCGCGCAAGTTCTATCACTTTTTGTAATCCACCTGCGTCAACTTTAACCATCGAATCGATCGGCATTGAAGGATGATCGGTAGCCAGATCAAGTTTTTGAGAACCATCAGGATTCACCACAATGCCAGCATACGCGCGCAAGTTTGCAAGAGACCACCCGCGCAAGCGAGCAACTGCATTTCCTTGTGCATCGTAACTCATGCCAACATTATTATCTTTACCAGCATCACCAACATTGTAATCGATATACACTTTAGGCGCATCGGGAGAAACGAAATAATATTTGTTATTGTAAAGTTTAATATAACGCGCAGGTGTCATCGACGTTAAATCTTGAATATATGCAGCACTATCAAGATTCGCTTTTAAGTTTGCATTCAGTGGTGCAAAAATTTTCGCTTCAGCTTCTTGTTCATCTGCGATTTGTTTTCGTTCTTTTTGAATCGTATCGTATGCACTTTGTGTTAATGAAACAATGCGAGATCGCAATGCACTATTACCAAAACTTTGTCCCCATGTTTTTTCAAGGAGCGCAAATATTTTTTCAATAAATCCTTGCGTAATATCAAGTCCTTGGCCAAACATGCGTAAGTTTTGTTGGAAAGAACCGCCACGGTCATATAATGCACCGGTAATCAAACTTAAAACAAGCGTCGTGTTTGGATTTAATTTATTTCCATACACCCACCTTGTTGCATCATCGACCGGCCCCTCAATGGCAACAAAATAGTTGGTAATGCTACTTGCCAATGCCTTCGGATCCATGCTCAATGGATTTTTTATGTTGGTGACGTCACCGTACACAAAATACCCATTCTTGAGATCATCTTGATTAATATAAAACTTGAACCTGCCAAATTCAGTGTCAGGACCATATTGTTGTTGCGCTAATGTTTCATAGTAGGCTGTTTGTGATGATTTTATTTTGCTCAACAATGCCGGTAAAAACGGGGTGCGTTGCGCTTTTTGCACCAGTTGATCAATAGTTGTTAATTTTTTTACTAACTGTCCCTGCGCTTGCCCATCATACACATTGCCACTTGATAAACTAATAGCATACCGCTGCGGGGAAGAAAGATTATATTCGGTGGCAAAATCTGCCGATGTTCCATCGGTATCGCTTGAAAGCGCAAGAAACTCATTCGGGTATTGCGCAGAGGTATAAATATAATTACCATTTTTAATATCTGCCATACTTGTTGCGTTCAATAATATATTGCGCACCAGATCAGTGGTAAATCGATACGGCCCAAGTTCAATTTTAATTAATTGTGGATCTTGTAAAACAACAGTCTTCCACGCAGTATGAGCTTGATCAAGCATCGCACGAATTAGTGGCGCGTTTGTTCCTAAGAAATCTCCTAAATGAATATTATTGGTCCGATCAACAAAAAGCCCTTGACTTGACAGTGCCCACTGTTCGGGAAGGGGTAACACTTTACTTGCTGCCGTTGGATCTCCTTGTGCTGTTTGAGCACCCGCTTTTACTAAAATCGCTTGCTGGTCTGGTGTTGGTTGAGTTGGGTTTACTTCAGGATCCATAAACACCGAATATTGTGGCGCAGTACCGGAGAATAGTGGTTCACCTTTTTGTGTATCTTGTGGTCCAGTTGCCAGCACAAAATTGCCAAGCGGTGTTTTGTATACCCAAAATGTTACATTCTTTTTAAATGGTGCAAAACTTATATCGTAAAAACGTGAACTAATCACACTGACAAAAAGTAACACATTATCGTTGGGCAGTTGGACAACAATCGGTTTTTGATTTTCATCAAGGCCAATTGCTACCACATAATCGTTCGCACCATTTTCTAAAAGTGGCGAATCGACTTTATAAATGAAAACACCTTTATCAACCGAAGCTTTATCGATTGACAATTGCGTGTTGCCAAATTTAAATGGTCCATATTTCAATTGCTGCGAAACAACCGCCCACTGATCTTGGTAAAACTTTTGCATCCATGCAACCTGTTCAGCAATGTCTCCATCAATAAATGAAATAATATTTTTCACAAAATCTGGCGTTGCTACCGTTACCTTGCCTCCAATGCTGTACATTTTCCCGGACAACAAACTCACCATTTGGAAATCTTTAGCATTTGCATTGAGCTGATACGTTGGTGTTCCAAAAGACGAACCAGTTCCAGAAGGCAATAGCAACGGAACCAATGGATCTTGTGCATCTTGATATAAGACAACATAATCAGTTGCAATTTTACTCAAGGGATTATTGGCACCTAATTGTTTAATAATCGCTTGCATATCTGGCGTATCTTGCGTTTGATAAACATATCCTTTTGGCGGAACACTCCATGCAACATAGGGATAATTTTTTGCTCCTTGCACCGATTGACCACTTGCAATTTGTCTCATTTGATCATCACTAAGTGCTTTAAATCCACTCAATTTATAAGGACCAAATGCGGTTGAATTGGCAAATAATGCAATTGCACCATCAAGCACTTTTCCATACATAAACCCACTTGGCAGTGCATATAAAGATGTCATATTTTTTTCTTGATCAAGTTGATCAGCAATGGTTTGACTTCCTTTGTAGCCGGTTTCTTGATCACGATTTTCTTCATACACCTCGCCACTCACGCCGTGCCGAACCGAACCTGCCATATCATCAAGATGATACTGCAACGGTTTCAATCGACTGCGATCATCAGCATTTAAAAAAGCGATCGTTTGACTTTTTGCATCAGCAGGAAGTCCATCACCAATAAAATGGTAGCCGGTGTTTAAATGCACCATTTGATTGCTAAAATTTGGGTCGGTAATTGCTGTTGTTGCATAATCATCATAATCGGTAATTGAGACATAATAGTTTGCATTTTGCAAGAAAGTATCGGTATCTCCATCCGTACTTCGTTGCGAAACTTCTGCAGTTGATGGTTGGTTAATACCAACATAAAAAGGTTTTGAAGAAAGCGGCGCCCAATAGTTCAACAAATTTTGCGGTATTTGCATCCAAATGTTACCAAATCGTTGCGGTCGTTGTAATTGACTTAATTGCGCTTTTCGATTCAGTTCTTCTTGTATTGGTCCGATCACGAAGTTTGGAATAGCAAACGTAAACCCTGCAATCAGATTGGAAATGAGTTGTTCTTTTATTATGGTGATAGCTTTTTCTTTAAACTTGAGACCAAGCGCTTCAAAGCGATCCGATTTTTCAATCCACTCTTTTTTTGCCGCATCATAATTGTCTTTTGTAACTCGCTCTTGTTCTTGCGCAGTCTTTAATTTTTCTTGGGCTGCATCTTTTGCAGGTTGATCTTGAGCATCAGCAAGCTCTTTTTTTGCAACTTTCACATCTTCTTGAGCTTTATTATAATCTTGAGTTGCTTCATTATATTTATTGAGCGCTTTTGTTCGTTCTGAAACAACTTTTTCTTCATTAGCAGCAGTTGTTTGATCTTGCGCTTGATTCAAGCTTTGTTTATCTTGCTCAATCGTGTTTTGATCAGCACCTTTAGCCTGATCGGTCTTCAATTTTTCTTGCGCAGTAGATTCGGTACTTTGCGCTTGTTTAAGAGTTGTCTCTTTTTGAGTAATATCAGCATCACGAGCTGAATCGAGTTGCGTTTGTGCTTTTACAAGATTGTCTTGAGCTGTTTTAATTGCTGTGTCGTCTTTAAGCTGCGTTTGAGCATATTCAACATCCGATTTAGCATTTTTCACAGCAGTTTCAGCATCGGTAATTACTTTTTCGCCTGGAGTTTCAATCTCAGTTGGCGCGGAGAATCCAGTTGGTTCTGCTACCGTTATTTTTTCGGGAAAATTAGACAATACATCGGCTTCAGCACCAAATTTGACCAGTGTTTCCTGTTTGAGCGGGGAAAAACCTTGCTCTTGCGCAAGAGTCTTAACATCGGATATAAAATTTATTTTTGCTGAACCTAGATTACTTTGTAACGTTTTTGGAAAGTTAACCTCAAATTGACCGTTTTTAATTGAGATTCCTGAATCTTCGAACGCTTTTGTCAGCTGGTCTTTAAACGCTTGCTGAGTTTCTTCAGGAAGTTTGCCAATATCTTCAACGCTTACACCCATTCCATCTGCAACCGATTTAGCCATTGATTCCACCGCTTCAGGTGTTAATGTTCCGGCAGCTTCTTCACCAAAAGCTCTGCCCGCCGATTCTTCAATCGCTTCGCCGGCAAATTCCATAGCATTGAGCTGTAGTGGTATAATTGCAAAAAATAAAATTAGTAGTGATAATTTCAGACCATGCTTTTTCATACACTCTCCCGCCACTCAGGTAACAAATTTTTCTCGTTGGCAGCAGCGTATCACAGTTATTTTTTGTGCTGCAATGGTT
>CAZUJC010000018.1:0-18974 GCA_964620245.1 uncultured Pseudomonadota bacterium
CGGTTTTGGAACAATCTTGAGTCGATACCAGATTTCAATTCCCAATACTATGCATCGCACTGGCATTGGTGATCTTTCATTACTCGCTGGGTGGGCATGCACCTACCAAAACACTGAAGTTCTTGATTTTATTGATGTCACTGCAAAAATTGGCGTTTTGTTTCCAACTGCAGCAACCGCGTCATTCAGAAAACCGTTTGAATTGCCATTGGGCTATAACGGTCATTTTGGCCTTCCGCTTAAATTTGATTGTTCAGTTGGTGCTTACGGCTGGCTTACCTTAGGATTTCACCAGGGAGCGCTTTTTTTGTTTAAACGCACCGAGCAAATTGCACTAAAAACTTCACTGCAACAAAACGGTTTTATATTACTTGCCCACAATAAAGCAACACTCGATCCGGGCACGATTTGGGAAATTGGAGCTTATGCAAAAGCCGATCATATTGTGCGCGGTTTTTCTTTATATGCAGGTTATTCGTTCACCAAGCATGACGATTCATACTTAGAGCTTGAAAATAATAATTTTGATGTCGACATTATTAATCATGATGAACGATTTAAGGGCTGGGACATGCATACCTTTCATGCCAGTGCGGAATATGATTTTGCCAATTCACTAGTCAATTGGGGACCACGAATTGGCTTGTGGTTTAATATTATCGTTAGTGGCCACCGGATTTTTAACGCACATTTGTACGATAGCTTATTTGGATTGGAATGCCTGTGGCATTTTTAAAACATGCATCAATCAAGCGCAATTTCGTTTCGAGCTGCGCGCAATGCTTCAAGTTGAACACACATTTGATGAAAAAGTGTTATGTGCTGCTTGCCTTCTACACTTGGTACATAATGTTTAATTTTTTCACACACTAACATATATTTGTTAGCCAAAACGCCAATAAGGCGCATAATATAAATAATATCTTCTGGTAAATAACTTTCGGTTTCTTTTTCATTACGGGCCAAACTTTTAACTGCCGCTAGCAGTTGTTCAATTTCAGAGCATAACAACGGTGCTTTTTCCAATAATTGCTCAAACGGTTCATGCGTTAAAAAAAGATCTAAATCACTCCACATATTTTTGCAAATCGATTCAACTTTATGAAAGCTCGAGTACGGATACAAATAATCGACGCACAAATGGACAGATGGCGTCTCTTGATTGCTCGCAGAACACAAATGCACTCTATGTAACAAAAAAAAAGAGCAAATCAGAGCTAATTGAGTGTTTTTTTTCATAGTTTTCCTCGCTAATCCATGTACCAAAGGTACTCACTCATTGTTAACTATGACTCATTTATTTTCTATTTGTCAATTATACAAAGCAATTCTCTTCTATTTGTTTCTTTATATCGATATTTTATTCACAGAAATTATTTTTTTGCGGATGAAACAGGTGTAAGCTACTTTCTTTAGTAAAGAGATAGGTAACTAAGGAGGGCGTAATGAAAAATATATTGTTGTTTTTGTCTTTCATTGTTTTCGGCACGGTTGAGTGCATGCAAAAAAAACTAAAAAATTCGTCTGAAATGATTAAATCTTTGTGCGAACATTTAAATGGCACAGACCAAGAATGCGACTTGGACAGAATTATTTCACCCGACGAGCAAAAAATGCTCGAGCCGTATCTCATAATTATCAACAGCGAAACAACTGATACAGCAAAACAAAGTTCTAAACAAAATCTTGTGACACTTCTCCACGAAAAATCGGGAGAGGAGCTGAATAAAATAACTCACTTAGCAGATTTTTTACACATCCCGCCATTATTAGAAGCATGCCTCGACACTTATTGCTCGAAACTATTAGAAAAAAATGAGATCAGATCATTTGAAAAAAACCCGAGCGCTTACCTAGAAAAACTTAACTTACCCGAAACCCTCACTGCTCTTATTGGACCAAACTATATGAATAAACATCACGTAACCAATGCATTGCTTCTCGAGAAAATAAAATCTGCTCAGCTGGCTTGCTTCAACACCCATCCAGATCTCTCAAAGAAATATGTTATGAATAATAGCGAAACCAAAATCGCTATTGAAAGGATTGATGGAATAATGTTGAAAGATTTGACAAACACCCTGTTGCCCGAATCTGGTCGAAAACTTCCGCAGTGGTTGGGATTCCCGTGCTTTTTTTCCCAGAAAGATACGTTGTTAATTTGCAAAGAAGATGATGAATTACGTATTGTTGATTTAATTAATGCAGATGCCGAACCAATTGCTATTCATCAACCAATATCTATTTTTGATACAAGTGCAAATGAACAACTGTTAGCAGGAAAATCGGAAATTGCTGGGTATCTTTTGCTTTATAATTTACGAACGGGCTACCCGATTATTCTACACGAAATTCCTAAAAATATTGCGATTACCGCCATTAAAATACATCCCAATAATTTATTTATTTTCACAGGCCACGCAAATGGTGCTGTTTATTTATGGAAAACAACTGACGAAAAACCACATCTTTTTCATAATCATTCCAGTGCAATTAACGACATTGATTTTAATCACAATGGTTCTCTCATGGCAACAGGCGGCCAAGATCAAGCTGTCTGCCTCTGGGATTTAGAAACCGGAATAGTGCAGCATCGATTTACACAAACATCACCACTTAAAAAAGTCATGTTTCACCCAAACGCAGATCTTATCGCGACTCTCAATCAACAATCAATTGCCATCATTTATGAAATGGAGCAAACAAAAAAAGCAATTGTTACCTGTAAACCTAAACAAACTGATCGGACATTTTCAGGATCACCTCAAATACGGTGGTCAAAAAATGGCAATCATTTAACCTGCGTACACAAAACATTGCATACACACATAGTATCAATAGATAAAACTGACGATCAGTGGAATGGACATGTCATTTTTAGTGGATTACCTATCAGCGAAAAATATAATTCATCACCCGATATGCGCTTGAGTCGCCACGGTTCACACGCGCTCATTTACCAAAAAGAAAAAAAGCCAACTCACCAGCGTCTTGATCTTGCAACAATACCGCAATTACGAAAAGAAATTACCCATTCAGTAACGCTTGCGCAGGCTTTGGGTCTTGCGGTGTGGCACAAAAATAATCAGGTTTTCAATCAACGACCTGAAATGCGCGCTCTCATCGAAAATGCTGATGATTTAATCAAAAAACATTTGGGTTTAGTTGAACAATAAAAAGAGCGGCTTTTTTACGGCCGCTCTTTTTTAATTACCAATTTTTTTTAGAATGGTAAATCGTCTTGGAATGGTGGCTCGTCTTTAAATTCAAGTTCACCAGGTTTTTTGGTCGTTGATTTTTTTTGTTGTGGTGCTTCATCGTAATCAACATCAATGTCATCAACATTACCTGCACCTTGTGCAGACATTGCTGGTTTTGATGCACGTGAGTTTACTGGTCGCTCACTGCCTTCTTCTGCCACTGCACCGCCAGCTGACAAGAACACAACACGATCAGCAACGATCGAATATTTATTTCGTTTTTGACCATCCTGTGTTTCCCAGGTGTCAAATTTCAAACGGCCTTCAACAAGTACCGCTCGCCCTTTTGCCAAAAATTGACGGCTGCTTTCGGCTTGTGCACCAAAAACATCGGCATCGATAAAGCACACTTCTTGTACCATTGCACCGGTTTGTTTGTTTTTGTATTGTCGGTTTGATGCAAGTCCCAATCGACATACCGCTTGCCCTGAAGGAAGTTGTTGATATTCAGGATCGCGCGTTAAATTTCCCATAATAATAATGCGGTTATAGCCAGCCACGAGAGTATCCTTTCAAACAAAGAAAAAAATTATGTTAATTATGTGCAATGCCACAGTTCATTTTGCATTTTTTTATACATCTGCGTACTTTTCTCGAGGCTCTCTTTGATTTGGGCAACAAGATTAAGTAAGATGTCGCGACACCGCTGCAATGAAGCACGATCTGCCGTTGCAAAAAAACCATCTTCATTATTTTCAACCAGTTCGTACAATTTGGGAATCATCAATTTATTTGATAATCCACACAACGTACTCAATTCATTGTGCATTTCAATCAAT
Organism: uncultured Pseudomonadota bacterium; assembly: GCA_964620245.1. Lineage (GTDB taxonomy): Bacteria > Babelota > Babeliae > Babelales > JACPOV01 > JACPOV01. The sequence goes on from CAZUJC010000018.1 coordinate 4,040, forward strand.
TGCCCTTGCAAATGTGCAATTTCTTCTTTCAGTACACCAACGCGCTCTTTTTTTTGCGGAGCAGGTGCTGCACTGATCAACATCATAGTTGCACACATGATCATTATGATTGAACGCATGAAGATCTCCTGAATGTAAATGCTTGCGCAGCATATGAATAAAATGCCACGAGCATTGTCACGGTTGTAAAAACAAGCATACCATCAATGATAAATTGATCTAGTGCCACATTAAGTAGCTGTAAACACAACGCACAAACCAAGAGTGTTTGAGCACCCATTGCCATTTTCCCTACTAGTTGCGCTTTAATTTTTTTTGCATGTGCTCTGCTCATAACTAGGTAGGTACCCACAATAAGTAACAGCTCTTTGCACATAAACAATACCCAAAACCATAACGGTAAATTTATTCTAATATGTTTACTAAAAGTGAACAATGTCACCAGTGCACCCATCAATAATTTGTCGGCAAGTGGATCTAACAATGCACCAAGCACGGTCCTTTGTTTTAATAAACGCGCAATCATGCCATCAATAAGATCGGTCACCAACGCACCTGCTATTAAGAACAATGCGATCGTTTTGTACTGATACAAAAATGCGTACACAATAAATGGAATTAATCCGATTCGCAACAACGTAAACAGTGAAGCAGTCGTAATTTTTCTTTCTTGAGCAGGCAAAGTATTAAAAAAGTTAATCATGTAAAAAATCCTACCGCCCTGCTCGTGCAATGACACCACCACCCAAACAAGTAGTGCCATCATACAATGCTGCAAATTGTCCGGGCGCAATTCCTTGATCGCGCAATTGCAATGTTACCAGCGGTCCCGGTTGTGCACCAAAATCGATTGTTGCATCGTGCATTTGTTGCCCATGCCGTATTTTAACGCCAAATTTATTCAATGTTGGTTGCGCCACTATCCAATTACATTCACCAAGATAAAAACTATTTCTTTCTTTGTCTGGCTCATAATAGTTTCTCGAAATGTATACCCAATTTTTCGCCGGATCTTTATCAACCACATACCACGGCCCTCCAGCCAATCCTAATCCTTGCCGCTGCCCAATCGTGTAAAACCAAAATCCTTTATGAATCCCTACTTTTTTGCCTGTTTCAATTTCAACAAGCGGTCCCTCTTGCTGACCCAAATGATGCCGCAAGAATGCGGCAAAATCGAGTTTGCCTAAAAAACAAATTCCTTGGCTATCTTTTCGTGCTTTTGTTGGCAAATCTGCTTGATGTGCTAGTTCACGCACTTGTGATTTTTCTAAGTGGCCAATAGGGAAAAGAGCGCGCGCTAATTGTGCTTGCGTCAAATGAGACAAAAAATAGGTTTGATCTTTAATGGGATCGGGAGATTGTACTAAATAAAATTTACCATCAACTTCTTTCACTTGAGCATAATGCCCGGTGGCAACTTTTTCAAATGATTCGTCAATTTTTGAATAAAAAGCACCAAACTTAATCCGTTGATTACACAAAATATCGGGGTTTGGGGTATTGCCTAATCGCGCTTGTGCAATAGTGTAGGAAACTACTTGCTGCCAGTATTCTTTTTGCAAAGAAATTACTTCAAGCGGAACGTGCAATTTTGCACATACCTGCTCTACATATTCAAGATCTTCTTGCCATGGACAACTCCCCAAAAAAGCAAGTTCATCTTCCAGCCAAATTTTCAAATAAAATGCGGTTACCTCATGCCCCTGTTCTTTTAATAAATGCAAAGCAACCGAACTATCGACCCCACCCGAAACGAGCACAGCAATTTTCATTAAATATTCCTTATTTCCAATCTTTTTTAAGTATACGACAAAATTGCCAAAAAATCACGTTACACTTATTCAAAATATTATTGCAGATTGCAAATAAAAAATAATATACTTATATATAAATGATTTGAATGAAAAACAGGAGATTATTCAATGAAGACATTTTTCAAGAAAACGTTCTTCGTTTTACTGGCAATAACCACTCGCCATAGTTTGGCTGATACTGCGCAATACAATATAATTGCAAGTGATAAAACGAGCCCACAGCAGATATATCAAATCATCGATGCGGTAAAAATTACAACCTTTGCCGTCGATTCATTTATCCCAAAGCCACTACCCGCAGAAGAATTAAATAAATGGATTTCGCTCACAACAGATGCAAATAATTTTGTGCTTAACCAGGTAAAGAATGGTAAAGCTCCACAAAATTATATTGATATTATTGGTCAACTTTTTACGATTCTTAATTTTTGCAAAAATACTATAAATCAACTCAATACGCAAAAAAACAAGTTAAACTTAGCACAAATTAATCAACTCTTAGCTCAAGCAGAATCATGGTATAAAGAAACTCTCAAGATTAGCAACAATGTTTTATCTCAACTTCCCTATCCTAAAAGCTGGACTTCAGCTGTTCCAAGCGATCCTAAATTAATTGTCATCAAACTCGATCCTGCAAAACCAGGCGAAAAAATATTTGTTCCAAAACAACTTACGTATGAAGAATTTTTCAAAGACATTAAAGATATCAATGCAGTCAAAAATTTAACACCTGAAGGGTTTAAACGATTCCTTTATTTAAAGTATATTGATAATAAATTTACCATCGCAAACGCTCTTGATAGTTTCGAAAAACTTACTTATCGCTTAAACGAATTATCAAAAAACCGGGGATGGTTTGACTGGAAAGATTACAGTAAAGACCTCGAGTACTCAAAAGTGTTTGTTCAAAAAATTAAAGAGGCATATCCACTCACCGTATCAAAACTTGATACGCAACGGTTTATTGAAATAACCGATAAAAGCAAAATGATCATTTTTGCTCAAGCTTCGGCATATGAAGGCGTACTTACTCGCATCATAAAAGATTTAAATTCGCTTAAATCTAAAACTACGCAAGCAGGTTAATAAGAATGAGCCGCAGATAAAGAAAAAGCTGTTGAGTCTGTACAAATCTTTTTAAATTAATGAGATGAGTGACAAGAAAATTCATTCTGTTTATACTGACTGAACACCATTATTTAAATAGGTATCAGTATGAATTTGTTGCTCCATCTTGAAAATGCATTCACCGATTATATTTTAACAACTTTTGTGGTCGATAAATCGATTCTGCTAAACGGGATCTTTACACTTAATGTCGATGAACAAAAACAGGCGTTTGGTGATCTTTCAAGTAACATTGCACTCCTGCTGGCAAAGCCTCTTGGGAAGCAACCACGAGCAATTGCGCAACAAATTCAAAGCGGCTTTTCGTATCCACTCATTTCAAAAATAGAAATAGCCGGTCCCGGTTTTTTAAATATTTGGTTGACCGAGCAAGCCTATGTTACCCTTGCACAGACTCTTTTTGAGCAACAAGATCAATTCTTTAAATTAGAACAATCAGCACCTAAACATACTATTAACATCGAATTTGTGAGCGCCAACCCAACCGGACCATTACATTTAGGCCATGGACGCGGTGGCATTATTGGTGATGTGTTAGGCAATATTTTACGTTTTTTGGGGCATTCAGTTACAAAAGAATTTTACATCAACGATGCTGGATCACAAATCCAAAAACTTGGAGCATCATTTAAAGCACGCTGTTTAGAACAACTGGGGCTTGCATTTCAAATTCCTGAAGAAGGGTATCATGGTGAATACCTCAAAGAACTTGCTGCGCGCTGTGTTGCACAGTATGGTTCAGGATTACCAGAAAAATCTGATGAGTTTTTTTCCCAATATGCAAAAACTGAACTTTTAGAAGCAATTAAAAAAACATTAGCCGATTACGGTATTGCTTTTGATGTGTGGTTCTCAGAAAAAACGTTGCATGATTCTGGTGCAATTACGCAAAGTTTGCAGCATCTTGAAGATCGCGGACAAACCTACACGCAAGACAATGCACTGTGGTTTCGCTCAACCACCTATGGTGATGATAAAGATCGCGTTGTACGCAAAGCAAATGGTGAACTGACCTACGCGGCAGCAGATATCGCGTACTTAGAAAATAAAATTGGTCGCGGGTTTGATAGAATTTTCATCGTACTTGGGCAAGATCATCACAGTTACAAACAACGTTTGGCAGGTTTCTTGCAAGCACTTGGGTACCAGCCAGAAATGCTCAATGTTATCCTGTACCAGTTAGTCACCCTCAAGGAATCTGGCGAACTGGTGCGCATGTCAAAACGCGCTGGTAAAATTGTAACGCTGCGCGATATTATTGACACGGTTGGCAAAGATGTCGCTCGTTTTTTCTATCTTAATCGCAAAGCGGACGCACATCTTGATTTCGATATAGATTTAGCACTTAAAAAAACTGAAGAAAATCCGGTCTATTATGTGCAATATGCCTATGTGCGAACCGGAAGCATCATTCAAAAAGGACACACCCAAGAAGGGTTAGCGCAAATTAGTCCACATGATGCAACATTTTTAGGCCAATCAGAACAATTGCTCATTAAAAAAATCATTTCTCTTAAAAACCTGCTTCAATCGATTAGTAATTCAGATCAGACACATTCGCTGACCTATTATGTTCTTGAATTAGCGCAACTTTTTCACAGTTATTACGCTAAAAATCGAGTCATTGATCCAGACAAAATTGATCAAAGTCGCGCTCGCTTGCTCTTGATTATAATTCTGCGAAATACATTTAAGACCTGTTTGGATTTGCTTGGTGTTAGCAGTCCAGAAAAGATGTAAGGGATCGTATCTGCCCACTCGTTGCCAATTATGCTATTTCTGGCACACTAGAGAATAACATTTGATTTCTTTTTTTCCCAAGTACAGGAGCTTGTATGGCAAAAATTAGCATAGAACTTATTCAACAATTACGTGAACGCACCGGCGTTGGCATGTTAGATTGCAAAAAAGCACTTGAAGAAACAAATGGTGATATTGAAAAAGCAGTTGAACTTTTACGCAAAAAAGGCGCAGCTGTTGCCGCAAAACGTGGCTCTAACGTTACCGCCGAAGGCCTTGTTCATGCTTATATTCATCCTGGTGCGCGCGTTGGCGTTTTAATCGAAATTAATTGCGAAACAGATTTTGTTGCCCGAACCGAAGATTTAAAAACGTTTGCTAATGATGTGTGCATGCACATTGCTGCAATGAAACCTCTTTATTTGGCACCTCAAGATGTCGATCCTAAATTCTTAGAACGTGAAAAAGATATTTTCAAGCAACAGTTGCTCGATGCTGGTAAACCTGAAAAAATCGTTGCACAAATTGTTGAAGGCAAAGTACAAAAAATGTACAGCGAAGTCTGCCTACTCAACCAAGCATTTGTCAAAAACGATCAGCTCACCGTTGATGAATTATTAAAAGAATTAATTGGCAGAATTGGTGAAAGCATTAAGATCAAACGTTTTGCTCGATTTGAAATTGGCGCTTCATAATTGAACGCTCATGAACCCAGTAACAATTCTTTTAAAACTCACTGGCGAAGTGCTTCTGCACCCCTCTAGCCACACACTCAACGATTGCCTCGTGCGGTCAATCGCCCAACAGATCAAACAATTGGAATCTACTCATCGATTTGGCATTGTTATTGGTGGCGGCAATTTTTTTCGTGGTAGCGTCCAAGGGGCGGCACTCAAATTAACACCATCGATCGGTCATCAAATTGGTATGCTAGCCACAATGATGAACGGGCTTATTATCAAAGATTTGTTTGAGCAAGAAGGATTGCCCAGTACTCTCTTTTGCGCAGTTCCAGCGTCAGAAATTGGTGCACCGATTTCGCATCAGGCAATTGAAAATGCATTGCTGAATAAAAAATTGCTCATTTTTACTGGTGGAACCGGTAATCCATTTTTTACCACCGATACCACTGCCATTTTGCGCGGATTGCAAATTAATGCAGCGCATGTGTGGAAAGGAACAACAGTTGATGGTATTTATACCGCCGATCCCAAAAAAGATCGGCACGCTCAACGACTTTCAGCACTTTCTTACGATAAAGCACTGATGGAAAAAATGGGTATTATGGATGCAACAGCAATTGCACTTGCACGGCAACATCACTTGCCAATTAAAGTGTTTAATATTTTTGATGACCAAGCAATCATACGTGCAGCAAACGATCAATCATTTGGCAGCACAATGAGTTAAATTTTTTTTTGGAAGGATCGCACTATGACAGAATTAAAACTAAATGATCAAAATATCAAAGAGTTTGAAAAGGCGGTAAACGCCGAAATGGATAAACCAATCAAACATTTTGAACGTGAGCTTATCACCATTCGTACTGGTCGTGCACATCCAGCACTCGTTGAAGATTTGAAAGTAGTTTGTTACGGAAACACTACAATGCGTTTGCGAGACACTGCCTCGATCTCAGCTCCGGAAGCTCGACTCATCGTTATTCAACCGTGGGATCCGGCAATTTTAGCTGACATTGAACGAACGCTTCATGATTCAGATCTTGGCATTAGCCCACAAAATGACGGTGCACTGATTCGCATTGTACTTCCTGAAATTTCAACTGCTCGCCGCGATGAATTAGTAAAAATTTTAGGAAAAAAACTAGAAGAAACACGCATCAGTATTCGCAATGTACGCAAAGATTTTCACAATTTAGTTCGTGATTCACAAAAAGGAAAATCGGTCTCTGAAGATCACGCACGAAGATTGTCAGATTTGTTGCAAAAAATTACCGATGATTTTATCAAACGTGCCGAAACAATGTCTACGGCAAAAGAAAAAGAGATTAAAAGCGTTTAATTGACGTTTTCGAGCTCCTTTAATACACTTTAGTTGTATCTTTTGTTTGGGCCGCTAGCTCAATTGGTAGAGCGACAGACTCTTAATCTGCAGGTTATTGGTTCGATTCCAATGCGGCCCACCAGAGTACAAAAAAAATAGCGTGCAAGAGTGGCGGAATTGGCAGACGCACTGGACTTAGGATCCAGCTCCCGAAAGGGAATGGGGGTTCGACTCCCCCCTCTTGCACCAAAAAAGGAGATTTTGCCGATGGTAAGTCGTAATGTAAGCACCACTCTTTCGTGTACGATCCAGCAGGTGAATCCGCGCTTGTGCACTGCCACAATTACTATTGATCAAGGACTGGTCAATACGTTGTATCATGAAACAGCTCTTGATCAAAAGCATGACACTCACACCTACGGATTCGCAAAAGGTTCGACTCCCCTTACCTACATAAAAGAACATTATAAAAGTAATCTGACTGCACATCTTAAAGAATTTTTATTCAAATATTGTGTGTTAAGCCATCTCTATGATCAATTACATCAACATCATTTAGCTATTGCTGGCGAACCCCGTTTGTACGATATTGTCATACAACCAGGAGCACCTGCACAATTTTTATTTGAACTTTCACTTGCTACACCAATTGAGTTTCGTGATTGGACGACATTTCCATTTAAAGCACCAAAACGCAAAAATTATAAAGATATTGATCGACAAGTTGAGCTCTTCATAAAAGAAGAAGAGGCATTAAGCCAGCAACAAGCTACTGACACCATTGCAATTGGCGATTGGGTCTGCTTTGATGTTTTGTTACTTGATAAAAATAACCAGCCACTTTTTGGTGAATATAAAGAATCGGTATGGCTCAAAATTGGTAATGAAGAAGCCGATTTGCCATTTCAAGATCTCTTTGTCGGAAAAAAGGTTGGCGAATCAATTGTAAGCTCGAACAGTTGTTTACAAGAATATTTTAGCACTCAACTTGATACACACTACATTTTTGGCATTACTCTTATTGAACGAATTCCGGCTTCACATTTTTCGTTTGACCAATTCAAACATCATTTTCGTCTCAAAAACTTAAAAGAAATGCACCAAAAACTCATTGAGGTCTTCTCATACCGAAACGACATTTCGCAACGCAGAATGATGGCCGAAGAAGCTTTGAAGTTGTTGCTCTCAAAACATCATGTAGAAGTTCCCCATTATTTAGTGCTGCGACAACAAAAAGCGGTGCTGGAATCGGTACAAAACAATCCTGATTACCATGTCTATAAAACTGAAAATACGTTCAAGGAAATGATTAAACAATTAGCACTAAAACAAGCAAAAGAACTCTTACTCATTGACCAACTTGCTTACCACGAAAATATTAAAGTTGATATGGATGACATTAAAAGTTACCTCAATTTATTAAAACGGCCGCGTACAAAAGAGTTTATTTATTTCAACCCACCATCAACTAAAATTCAGGGTCACGAAATGCCACTTCCGGCACAGATTTTAAAAAAATGTTGTTTGAATGAAAAAACACTCAATCATATGATTTATCATTTGACCAGGAAATAACATCCATGACACGAGAATTAATACATCAAATTGTCATAATTGGTTCCGGTCCTGCTGGACTCACCGCTGGTATTTATGGAGCACGCGCCAATCTCAAGCCGCTCATTATTGAGGGCAAAACACCCGGTGGTCAACTCATGGGCACCACCGCAGTCGAAAACTGGCCGGGAAATCGTGAAATTTTAGGCCCCACCCTTATGCTCAACATGCGAGAACATGCCAAAGACCTTGGATGCACCTTATTACAAAACGAAGCAATAGCCGTCAATTGCTCAACGCACCCGTTTACCATCAGCACCGATGAGCAAATTATTAAAAGCCACACATTGATTATTGCTACTGGCGCAACACCAAAACGACTTGGTTGTCCGGGTGAAGATCAGTATTGGGGCAAAGGAGTTACCAGTTGTGCTGTATGCGATGGTGCTTTTTATAAAGATCGTCCGGTACTCATTGTTGGCGGCGGTGATACTGCAATGGAAGATGCTTCATTCATGACACGATACACCAACCAAATTACGATCGTGCATATTTTGGATAAACTGACTGCATCAGCAGCAATGCAAGAACGAGTTATCGATAATCCCAAAATCAAAATTCTCTATAATAGCACGGTAACCGAGGTCAAAGGCGATGGCAACCATGTCAACCAGGTAACCATTACCGACCAAAAAACAGGTCAAAAATCGGCACTCGGGGTCGATGCGGTCTTTGTTGCGATAGGTTTAAAGCCAAACACCGGGCTTTTTAAAGGCCAAATCGAGCTCACCGATTATGGCTATGTGGTCGTCAAAAATCATACTCACACTTCTATACCTGGTATTTTTGCTGCGGGCGATGTTGCTGATCCTGTTTATCGCCAAGCAATTACCTCAGCCGGAACTGGTTGTATGGCAGCTTTAGATGCCGACCGTTACCTCAAAGAAATTAATAAGTAAGCTCCATTTGAAAAAAACTCGATTTATCCGTACACTATTAACTCAAACAATGCTTACAATAGTTTTTTTTGTTTCAAGGACACCCTATGTCAATTACCTATAAACCTAGTCGCCGTAAAAGAACCAGAAAACACGGATTCCTCAAACGGATGGCAACTCATGATGGTAGAAAAATCGTCAATCGTCGTCGCGCAAAAGGTAGAAAGCGTCTTACCGTCAGTGAGTAATGCTACCCCTGCTGTACGATCACTTTCTGTTTTTCAAACAGCCGAAATTCGCCAGCTTTTTGCACAAGCACGGCTGGCTCTCAAAGTACCATCAATCGAAATTCGAACCGCACCCGCACACAAAGGGTTTGGACGTATTTTGATTGTGGTGCCGCGTCGCGTTGGTACTGCTCCGCAGCGCAATCTCATCAAACGGCGATTCAAAGCAATTTTTTATGAACAAAGATTGTATGAGTTCAAAAAAGATGTGTTGATTTTTACTTCACCCGGCGCTGCTAAATTCTCGTTTGCAATGCTCGCAAACTATTTGCACAAAGCAGTCACTTCATGATTGAACGGGCGTTAAAATGGTTGTTAATTAATCTTCTGACTACCATGCGCCCTCTTTTTGGTTTTGCTTCATGCAAATTCCCGATTAGTTGTGGCAATTTTGCGCTTATACAATTGAACGATTTACCCCTTGGGCCTGCCTGCCGCTCAATTGCGCGTCAACTTTTTGCTTGTAATCCTTTTTGGTAATACGAAAATCATCTCATGAAAATTTTAGCACTTGTTGCACACGATAAATCAACATCGCTCACCAAACGCATTTTTCACCATGCTCTTGAAACGCTCAAACAGTCTCAGCAATGCACCATTGATGTGCTTGATTTGTATGAACGTGCTGCTGAAATTCCATTTTATATGAGCGATCGTGCCCAACTGGAAGCGCACCCATTTTATCAAGAAAACAAAGAACGGTTTATGCAAGCCGATCGGCTCTTAATTGTGTTTCCAACCTATTGGTACAGCACACCTGGCATTTTGAAATGCTGGTTTGATTTAATTAATCAGTTTGCATGGAAATTTCAGGGTCAATATAAACCAGCACTTCCATTGCACAACATAAAAAAAGCACTCGCAATCAACCTGACTATTACACCCCGCTGGTACAATTGGCTGTTTTTGGGTGACCCGGCACGTGAACAAGTAAAATTAACGTTGAAATTCTTGGGCATTAAACCGATTATGCACACCGTTGGAAACTCAACGAGTCTTGAAACAAAGCAACTGGAAAAGCAGTTTCAGCATATTGAAAAACTGTGCAAAAAACTTATTGCTTTTGATTAGATAAATATAATTTTGTCGCCAAAACTGCCGTCGTTACACCGAAAAAAACTGCTGACCCAACTGCGTGATTGAAATTTCTCTGAGCACTTTTTTGACTATTCATTAATTGTTCTGTCGTTATTTGATCCAGTCTCAATTTATTTTCCCATTTCTTATTTTCCAATTCTTTTTCTCCATTAAGTTCACTGATTTGATCTTTCAATGTTGTTATCGTTCTTTCATATTGCGCTTTCAAATCTGATTTCTCACCTTTGAGGAGCATAATTTCATGGGCATGTTCTGTTGAAGGCAAGGAAATATGAAAATCGATTTTTTTGCCAAGATTTTCGATTGATTTTGTAAGCGATGTGTGATGTTTATAGAAATCACAATAAAAGTTAAATTCACATTCTTTTCCAAATGTCGGCATTTTTCCGCACGTGGGGCAATGAAGCGCACATTTGGTTTTTCCCAACCAATCAAATAAACATAAAAAATGAAATTGGTGACAGAGGTTAAAAGTATCTTGGCTTTCTAAATGATTCGAACACAGAGCACACCCCTGTACATTTTTTTCTCCGACCTCGTTTGTTTGAAGATTAGATTCCATTGATAACAATGAGCTCGTGAGTGAAAAATAAATAATTAATGAATAAAAAAATTGATTTAAATTCACTGTATCCTAAAATGTTATTTTTTAAATATTTATCAGATGACAAACAATTCGTCATGCTTTGCTGAGCGGCCAAAGTCTTTAATAATCTATTTGTTTGAATTAGCAAAAAATAACTTTGTGGTCAAAATCGCTGTTGTTGTACCGAAGACGATTACTGCACCAACGGCAATCTTAAAATTTCGTTGGACAATTTGTTGTTGTTTGAGAAAATCTTGTTTTTGTATTCTTTTTTTTGATCTAAGATCACTTATTCTATTGTCGCGTTCATCTATCATTTCTTTGCTTATTTTTAGCTGACTATTGAGATCTCTCTCTTCTTCCTCCCAAATTTCTTTATGCATATCAAGTATTCTTTTTGCATAGTTTCCTATGTCTTCAATTTTTTTTTCAAGAGGCATTTTTTCTTCATTTTGAAGTAAACTATCTTTATTTAAAAGCTGCGCAAAACGAAATTCAATTCCCTTATCTATATCAGGTTCATTTCGACAAAGAGGACATTTCATTTCTTCTCTGGCGGGTGTATTCTGCCTCAATTTCACCAGACATTCAAAATGAAAAGTGTGATGCAGAAAGCTACTCTGCCCTCCTGTTTTTTTCTCAATTGAACATAAATTAAAAATTTCTGGATATTTACCATCAAGCACGTCACAGCAAATAGCGCAGGTATTCTGATCCAGATCTACATTATTATTTTCATCGCTTTCCATTTTACTGGAATTGGCTTTGCTGGCAGTATCGTTTTTTCGAAAAAAACCTCGGATTGTTGCAAAGAATCCATTCGACTCATTTTCCATCGCAGACAATCCAGCATTAAAAATTGCACACGTGATCACAATTACAAAAAAAAGTTTTTTGAGATTCATCGTAACCTTAACTGAGATTTTTATTTCTCATTATACATTTGTTGCACTATTCGAACAATGTTCTTTCTCAAGATCGCTTCTCATTGGCACTTTCATCCTGATCATGCATGTAATAACGTACTGCAGAACCGATAACAATAAAAGATGTGACAAAAAAAATATTATAAATCGGAAAAGGATTTTGCTGCTGCTCCCGATGAAAAATCAGGCCCGCAATTGTACCAATGTTCGTGCCAACTATCAAACAAAAATAGAGCCGCAGCTGTTTTAGCATACATTCAAGATAATTCACCATCTTTTTCTTCATCTTTGCCCGATTTTTTTTCATTTCCTGCATTATCTAAATTTATATCAAAACTAGAGGAGACATACTTTTCTTGTGGCCGTTTTGCTGGGTAAATGGGACGACTATATTTTACCGTTCGTTGAGGGTCAAAAGCATCTTTTTTTTCAGAGTTCTGATTTTTTGATTGCTCTTTTGCTTCAATTTTTTTTAATAACTGGGCACCACTACCCGGTTTTTCTTTATCAGCTTTAATACACGCTAATAATTCATGCAGCTTGAGGTTTGCTGGCAATTCTTGTTCCAGCTTCGTTACAAAAAAATTAAAATAATTTTCTATAATTGCCATTTTTCCATCTTTACTTACAACAATTGATTTAAAATCGTCAGGTATTATTCTTGTTTCATTACTAGTCAAAGAATGAACAATCAATTTTTTATTATCTTTTACGAGTACTGAATCACCAATTATTGATACAGGTGAGTCAGAATCGCATACAATAGCATTTTTAATCATTTTGTTTAGCAACAAGCTAAAAATTGAAACATTTGATTTATCTGGATAGTTTGTGCAACATTGAGCAATCAAATAATCGCCGCTCTGGTCAAAAGAGAGGGCACAACTTGAGGTATCCTGCAATTCAAAAATTTTCCGTGTTCGATCAAAATCACTCAACCACACCGTGCGATTTTCTTCATATGTTGCATAACCATTTTTTTTTGGACGAAATGCAAGAGCATCCGTTTTCGAGTCCAAAATTCTCTCTGTTCTTCCTTGATCCAATAGCCAAATAAATCTATCCTCCGTAGCTGTACGACGACTCATCAATAATACGCCAAGATACTTTTCATCATTGCTGAATTCAATAGCTCGGATATGAGAATATAAATTTAAAGAGCATGTTTTTTTCGTTCCAGTATTATGAATACGCAGTTTGTTTGGATTGCCAACCGTCATCCCATACACTGGTTTTTCCACATAAACAACATAATTGCCTTCGTTGCTAATCCTGATAATTTCAATACCCTCTGTATCATCAATTTTAATACCACAAACTTCATTCAAACCGGGCAGTTCGAACATCGTTATCGTTTCATGGTCAGTTGCAAATGCATAATACTGTTCATTGCCACTTATACTAATTGGCGGATTATTTCTGTATCCCAAGCAATGCCCAAGCTCCTTACCCTCAACTGTAAAGATACCAATTTCAGATGAATCTTTTTTTGTAGTGAATACGAAATTACCCCGATCACTTATGTGCACTTCGAGTGGCAGAATTGATCCAAACAGTCGCTTATCTGTTAATTTTCCAGTAAACGATTGTATGGTCCGATTAAGGTGCCCCTTTACGCTATCTTCCAGAGCTGACGGCAGGTGTGATTTTTCGACTGCTTCAATTGTTTCATCAGATATATTTTCGCTCAATTGCTGCGCTATAGCTTTTTCAATTTGTTTTTTTAAAAAGAGTAAATCTTTTTTTTCGTCAAGATTTGCTGCATTATTATTATTTTCATTAATCTTGGATTCTCTCGGTTGAAGGAAATCTGCCGCAACCCACAATCCACACAGAGTTTCAAAAGGTTTATCGACAATTTTTGGAAGAAATTGATCGGGAGATGAACAGTAATTTATTATTGTTCTGACTTGCGATCTGCTCAAATGCGAAAACTTATAGATGCCGTGCAATGCATTATTTTTGTCATCAGCTGAACGCGCAATTAAATCTTTCACACACGTTAGATCACTCGTCATAAAACTTTGGTTTCTTTCCCATTCACTCACTGTTCTTAAAGGAATTCTTAATGCGTCATTTGCTTCAAATTTTAACAAATTTTTTTTAGGTGGTTTTGGACGAGACATTCGCATGTATTCTTGCGACAACATTCGTTTATGTGCACTTTCAATTGAATCAGGTTCCATCGATTGAACGATGCTCATATTCAACGAAACAAAAAGTAAGATAAAAGAAAAACATTTTTTTTGCATAGAACTACTTTCAAAACTCTTGTTTAATAGTTAGTAACGTTCTCTATTAAACCAAAAAAAAGCTTCCAGAGGAACTGAACGCTTTTTTTCTGTGCATATTTTACTGTTTTATTTTGTTTTTTCTTCTGCTTTTCCATGTTGCCCAGAAAGATCTGTACTATTTTGTTCAGATGGAGTTTGCAAAAGTCTCATAAGTTCCTTGTCTCCCGTACCTCGTTCTTGTTCTTCTTTGTATACTACTTGTAATGATCGATACAGTTTCCATTCCGGCATTTCAGGCCTTAAATTTGCCCAGTGAAGATTGCCATTGTTGTGCTGAACGATCATAGTATTTTGATCATCATTCAATTCAAAACTGCCCGGAAAATGTGGGAATAATTCGATTGGTTCTTCTCTCAGATGATGATAAATTTTAATTATGTGGCCATCTTTAATCAACATGTTTTTTGATTTTCCAAAAAGCGCTACTCCCTCACACGAGTTAGCCGTTTCAATTGTTTGTTGTATTCGTCTTTTTGCGATGTTATAAAGAGTTACAATAGAATGTAGCGGATTTGTATCAATCTTTTTTTCAAATTGACCAATCACGTACCCATTGCGGGAAA
>CAZUJC010000019.1:0-8891 GCA_964620245.1 uncultured Pseudomonadota bacterium
TTGAATAACTTCTTTGATTGATCATATTTATCCTCCTGGGCTGTTTCAATTGTACGTTTTTAGAGTACGACAAACTTTATTTTTAAGCAACCGCCCCTTTCCTAATCAGTGGAGCGCTCAACGGCTTGAAAGTCATTGTATCGCGGGCAATTCTGGCAAGCCAACTCTACTGCGCTAAAAGTTTCGAAGAGTTCTACCCTAGTGGGTTAAATCTATGCAAGGGCTATTTGCCTTGATACCCAGTTTAAAAACTTGGGTTTGCTGGCGAAGTAGAATCAACCACATACTTGCACTTTTTTGAACTACTGTAGTACAAAAATAGAAAAAGAACGGTGTTACCAAGGAGCTTGCATGAATTCACATTTTTTCTCTTTATCAATAGCAATAAGCGCACTCGTTTGCTGTGCACATTTTTCACAAAATAGTTCTGTTGACGGCAAAGAAAAACCCAAAATAAATTTTTATGGAGAACTACACGATCAAACAGGAAGGCAATACAACGTAGAAAACATTACCATTTCTGGCATGTATCGACAAATTCCGTTCTACAAAAAACCACGAAAAACATCAATGAGCCCAGAAACAAATACAACACGGATTGATCTGAAAGAAACTATGGAAATTCTTGTACCAACGCGTGATGAATCAGCAATCGTTTCCACGTTCAAAAATCGTGAATATATAACCGTGGAAATAATTCTGAATGATCCACAACAAACACGAAACGATTATATTATCGAAAAATCGCGCAAACTCTATTGCGATGAAGTAAGCGATGCTGGTCCAATTGAAAAAGAACTTTCATTTGAAGCAGTCAATAAAATTATAATCAGAGGTTACAAACCACGCGAAGAAGCACGAACGAACAACAAAAAGAAAAATAACGAGTCGCACGAGTAATCAGATTACTTGTTGATTAGAAAAACGAATGTTATAATTTTTAATAAAGAATCTATTACGAAATTTATTTTTTTGCACACCAGTGCAAGGAGCTTTCATGCCAGTTCTCATTACTAAAGATAATTACGAACAAGAAATAGTAAAATCAAAACTTCCCGTCATTCTCGATGTATTTGCTACGTGGTGCGGACCGTGCCAATATATGATGCCAATTGTCGAACAACTAGAAAAAGAGCTGGGCGCAACTCACAAATTTGCAAAACTAAATGTCGATGAATCGCGCGATCTGGCAATACAATATGGTGTAACTTCAATTCCAACCTTTATTTTTATCAAAGATAATCAAGTTAAAGGAAAAGAAGTAGGCAGCATTAGCAAAGAAGATTTAATCAAAAAAATTAACACCTATTTTAAATAATTGTTTGCAAGCAATTATTTTTCAGTTCGAGCAAACCACGGAAAAAAAGTGTTCGTTTCACGTTTGTATTGTTGATATTCAGGATTGTTTTCAAACGGTTTTTCAGCCAACGGCACTCCCGAAACTTTCAATAATATAAACGTAAGCACAAGTGGACTGACAATTGCACTCCATCCATAGGCAACAGGAAGCGTAATTAAAAAAATTGCCCACCACATTAAACTTTCACCAAAATAATTTGGGTGCCGTGTATAACGCCACAAACCCTCTTTCATCACACCGCGACGATTCATCGGGTTTTGCATAAACTGCGCTAATTGATAATCGCCAAGCGCTTCCCACAGCATGCCAATGCACCACAAAGCGATTGCTGCCATCTCAGGAATGCCAACCGAAACTGCTCGCATCAAATTCACCAGCATTATTGGGTAGCCAATAATCAGCATTAATATTCCTTGCAGCACAAATACCACAAAAAAAGCTTTCAGTGCTTGACGCTCTCCCCATGAAGCACGCAATGCTTGGTAGCGCGAATCTTCTGCCCGGCCCCAGGACCGTTGTATCAAATAGTACGAAATACGCACGCCCCAGATTAGCACCAATACAGTAACTATCACACTACGAACAGACCGGTCGGGTGACAAATAAAATGAACTGAGTGCGATTAATATAAACCCAATACCCCAACCAACATCTGCAATGCTATTATCATGCTTAAAATGGGCAATGACCCATAAAATGGTCATATATACGGCAATAATGAGCGGTGGAATCAACCAAACATTCATAGAGTCTCCTTTTTTTACCAATTTAGACCTAGCACAGTATTTGCTTGATAAACTATAATTTTCATTAACGAAACGAAAGAAACATTTGTAAACAGCCGCACCAAATATTTTCAGATTGACAAATTAAATACATTTGATACTCTAATAATAAAAATAATTGTTGCAAAAAAATATCATACAAAATAAATAGGGGTACCATGAAACGCGCATTACTGTTAACACTCCTGGCGATTTTCTCTTACACTCAATCAACGCTTACAATCGATTTCAATTCACTCTGGAACAAATTAAAAGAGAATCAATCGACTGTTTTTGCAGCATTTGGCGGCATTTTGGGTATAACCGCAGTTATTGGCTACAAGGCGCTTCAGAAAAAAGCTATCGAACGCAAAAAAATGGAAGAATTCGTGCAAAAACACCCAATTAACTTTATGTTCTACTTAGCCCCAGGAACAGAATATTCTAAATTAGATCACAAAGGTAAAATAGACTATTTAAAGCAAAACAACATTAATGGCCAATGGCTCAAAAACAAAACGAACTTTCTTACTGAGCAAGAACTTAAATTTCCATTTTTAGCTCACGAAAAAGAGCAACGTATTCTATCAAAACTTACTCCCTATTCTGGCATGGAAAATAGCAACACCATTTTCGATGAAGAATCTCAAATAAAACTTGCTATAAAAAAATCACTTGACCAGCAAAACCCATTGGTCAATCAACATGTTCCAATCAATTACAACGAAGAAGAAGCCTTTCAATTAGCACTCGCTCGATCATTAGAAGAAACGCCGCCCAGAAAAAACATGGTCACTTCTGCCAAGCCAACCCCTCCGATTTCTGGGCAAGAAGGCAAACAAGAGGAAGAAGATACTTAATCATCATCTCTCTTTTTTATACAAATCGCCAACCCACCTGCAACATTTTCAGATTGACAATTTATTTCATTTTGCTATGATTAATTAGTAATAATTTTATTTTGCAAAATGAATGGAGTATCATGAAAAAATTAGCTATCATAGCTTTATTAGCTGGAATGCTTTGCAATAACGCACAATGCGCTGATACCATTTTTGATTTTAAGGGTTATTTTACCAATAAATACAATTCAGCTATTTCTTTCTTTGCGCCCAAATCAACTCCTTGCGCAGCGAAACCTGTTCAGCCAAGCTTAACAGAAGAACCTGAAATAATTTTTGGCACGTTTGTAAATCAAAAGTTAATGCCACACCCTGATTATTCACACTATAAACGCTTAGCATGCATGACCGTCGGCATGACCGGGCTTTTTTTACTCTTTAGTAAATAACATTTCTTAGATAATGGAGAAGTTTATGAAAAAATTACTATTCTTAGCATTAACAATTGCATCAGGTTTTAATACAATCGGTGCATGGCCTTCAATTTTTAACCGTAAACCTCTTACGCCCTTTGAAGCTCAAGAAGGCACGTTATTTAATTTCAATAATTCACAATATTTCGTAATTGATAAAGCAGTCGTTAAGCAGCCAGAATTAGGTGCGGCTCAAGAAACTAAACTTTGCTTACAACCCAAAAATCAAAATATTACGGCCAAGGTTGTATGGTTTGACCAACTAAATAACGTAACTTCATGCGCACAGACAGTTGATTATAATCAAATCGCTAATGCGCACTTTCTACGTAAAATTGGCAACTCATATCCTATCGCAGGGAAAAACATGAATTTAGTTGAGAAAATAACTCCAGACCAACCTGCAAACAGAGCACTCATTTATAAAAACAATTTGTTTTTTGGTAATCGCGTATTTCGCAAAGATTTTACACCAAACTCAATTGCACACAAATGGTCGTTTGAACCTAATTATACTCGATGCGCATTAACTGGACTTGTAACATTTGGTGCAATTTTTGGCATTTATCACTATACGCATAAAAAGTAACTGCTAAAAATCGAATGGAGAAAGTATGAAAAAATATATTTTTCCACTCTTATTTTTTGCCTGCATCACTAATCAATCATTTTCAATGAGCAACGAAATTGTCATTAATGACCGAATGACTCTTGAAGAAACTAATCAGGCATACAAAACATTACATAATGCGAATGCCGGGGATTGTGTGAAAATCCAACACAATCGCTATAGAATTACCCAAAAACAAATTAACAAAGAAAACTGGACCAACGCATACCTTGAGCCCCTAGACGCGACAAATACAACTTATTTAATAGCCAACTATACAAAAAACCGAGATAACATTTTTTTTGATTTTGAACAGCCCACCAAAGATGAATTTAAAAATGAAACCAATCCGCTTAACCGCTCAGTTGGTGACATTTTTTTGATTAAAAATAAGCCCTATACCATTACTGATAAAAATAGAATAAGAACGGTCTATGAGCATAAAAACTTCTTTGGTACCCACATTTTCATGCAATTAACCGGGCCTTGCTCGCGACCGAATCTGTTCTTGCCTTGCGGCTATATTCTCGATTTAAAGCGCTGCGCACTCAGCGCTTTAAGCGCTTTATCAGTTGCGGCTAGCTCAGTCTGGATTATCAACAAATATATTTAAGCACATATTATAGCGCAATATAAATCATGTCCGGACAATATTTACAATTTGACATTAATTGTATTTAGCGTAAACTGATCTATAGAAATGGTGGTTTAGAATTAAATAAAGGAAATAAACATGAAGAAATTACTTTCAATACTCTTAATCGCAGGACTTTTTACTCAAGCCCAAGCCGGCAGAAATGAAATTTTTGGTGATGAAAGCTTATACCAAAAACTGTGCAACGCTGAAATTGGTACTACTTTATGGGGCTACACGGTTGAAAAAGTGGTCGATTTAAAAAATGGTTTTGTTGACGTTTTTCTCAAACCAGCTAGTGAATTTGATGAGCCACTAAAAGTAAATTATTCCACAAAAAACCCAATTTTTTCTATTGCTTCAAATTGGCAAAAAAACAATCCCCTTAAAAAAGTATGGGATGAGCACCGTTCAATTGAACGCATGGACACCATAAAAAAATATGCAAAAATTGCATTATCAACCGTTGGTGTTGCCGCAGTTCTTGGTGGCCTTTATTGGGCATGGAATCGTTAATTAATAACGAACTAAAAAATAGAGGGACTCTCTTATGAAAAAATTAATAACTTTAGTTGCGATTGCAGCATTGAGCATTAACTCATTTGTTGCATCAGCAAACAAGCCCCAGATGAATCCAAAGGGTTGGGAATTAAACAGCTTGCAGGACTATAATGGTGTTCCTGTACGAGTAACAAAAATTCAAGATCTCCCTTCTGATACTCAATTTGGGGTTGAATCTAAGACAATTTACAATTTATTTGTTCCTGGTCAGAATGCATCTGCTAAGTTAACGGTAACACAATCGGAAGATGGTGTGGACGAATCAGAAACGTTCACCTATCAAGATTCAAATTCTTGGGGAAAAACGTTAGGTAAAATTTTAGCAGCAACAGCTATAGTGAGTTTCTGGGCTTTTAAAGCTTACACGAAATCGTTTAAATAAGAAAAAATTAAAAAATGGAGTGCATATTATGAAACGTATATTTATAACTTTCTTATTCATTCTTGGAATCAACACTGGTGCGCACGCTGGATTTTTTGCAACAGTTGCACAAACAGCAAAAAATCATCCGGTTGCTACTGTAATTGGAACAACGGTAGGTTGTGCAGCAATTGCTTACTATGCATATCAAGCCAAACTGGCTCAAGCACGCGCTGCAAATAAAGCACAATTTCAACGCACAATAGACGAAACTCAAAGGTTAAACGTTGAATCAGCCCACAACGCTGCTCAAACAGTTTACGAGCGATTGCAAGTGTATTGGAATTCGGTTTTTGGTAAAAGAAAAAAATAATCATATAATAATTATAAAAAAAGCCTCATTTAACCAGATGAGGCTTTTTTATTTGTATTAATAATTGAATTTGCATTGAGAAATAGCGCATACTTAAATACAAAAGAGGATGCAACCATGAAGAAAAAAATGCCTTATTGTCTACTTACTGTCACTTTATTGAATACTCTTGCACTTACTGCAGATACTGACCTATTTTTTAACCCAAAAAATTGGTGTGTCGACAGCTCGCAGGAATATAAACACTATAATGTCATGAAGCAAGTCGAAGTAAAAGGGCTATCAAATTATGCTACCAAAACGAGATCTGGCACTGGACAATATGTGGCCATTTATCAAGTTTATTTACCCAGTGAACAAAAAAATGCAACTATAACAGTGGTAGATGAATATCAATTAGATAATCGCGGAAATGCATCAAAAATGATCAAATCTTCTGAAAAATTAGTTTATTCGCTTAAAGATTCCCCGCTAAATCCTAAAAATTGGAGTGTGGGCCAAACCTACACTTTTGACCATGATCAAACAAGCAAAGAAATTGAAATTCGCTCAATAAAAAATTATTCATCAAAAATTTCTCCTGATATAGAAGAATACAGAACGGTATACTATGGCTACGATCCAAAACAAGAACGAAGGGCGACCGTAACAATAACTGAATCTTATCAACTCGATAACGAAGGAAATCCTTTAAGCCCGATTGATTATTCAGAAAAATTTGCCTATCAAGAGGAAACAATGATTAAGCGTGCCATAGGTTACATAAATTACTGGACTCAAAAAATTCTTGGCCCCGGAACACCGCAATAAAACATGTTTATGATCGATTAAGCGATTTAGCTGAGCGCCAACTCAAAAGTGAACCTTCAGCAAATTCTTGATCGTTGTCCCCTTCGTAAATAACCGCACCATCGCGCATAGCTGGCTTACTGACCTTATACCAATAGGCAATCTTTTTAAAAGCCGCAGGTACATACTGATTATCTGTGGTAATTTCAACCGGTTTTGAAGCAGTTTGTTTATCAATCAAACATTCAACTTCATGCCCCGCTTTGTCTTTCCAAAACGATACATTTGCTTTTCGACCTTCGCCAAACGCTTGTTTGTAAAAATCGGCAATAATAAACGATTCTAAAATCTGTTCGTACAATTGGTGTTGCTTTAACTGCTCAGCTGAATTGATCTGTAAAACAGCGCATGCAAGTGCTGGCTCAACAAAATACAATTTTGGACTTTTGATAATGCGTTTGCCATGTGCATGCGCATGAGGCTGCAATAAAAAAATAAATTGTGTTTGTTCTAGCAGCTCAATCCAGGCCTTTGCTGTGTGAATAGTAATATCACACGCTCTGCGCAACGCAGAATAGTTCACCGGTTGGCCCATCGCTTGCGCACACAACTGCAAAAACCGATAAAAAATTGTTTCGTTGTGCAAACTTTTTGCTGCACGCACATCTTGTTCACAGTAGGTGCGAACATATTGCGCATGCCAACTTGCACTATCACTTTCTCGTTGACCCAATGCAAATCCACCGCGCATGATTGCTGCTGAGGCAGAAGCTGGCAACATTTGTGCTTGTTCGCGCTCAGCAATGCTGAGTGGCCACAACGTATATATTTTCACTCGCTGCCCAAAATAGTCTGCAATCGATTTATCTTCAAGCGAAAGCAGGCTACTTGTGGCAATAATATGTTTTTCCGGTGGCAGCACAAAATTGCGCAATTTTTCCATTAAGACTGGTGCATATTCAATGTCATCAATGATCGCGCCTTGAAAATTAGAGAGCAACCCACTTAAAAATTTTTCAGGGTCACGAATTGCATCTCTGCGCGACTGCAAATCACGGCACGAAACGTAGGCAGCTTGAGGAGTAAGTGCTTTGGCCAGCGTTGTTTTACCCACATACCGTGGACCTTGAATGCAAATAAGCTGATTTGACGGCAATTCGCGCGCAATTGTGTCTTGCAAGAATCTTTTAATCATACTTTTCCTTAATTTCTTAACATACGGCATTTTCTATACCTTACTAACAAAATTGTCCAAAATGCAACATTCAATTTTTTCTCTGCCTTTTGACGATTTGTCGTTTTCGGGTAAAATAAGAATATGCTTATTAAAAGCACTTATGGAGGTTATGATGTATAGTATAAATAAAGTTTTTCTTTTATTTTTTGCAGTATTCCTGACTGCTCCTGTTTTTGCTGATCTACCATCTTTTTCACAATGGAACGAAACAGTAAAAAAAGAGGCCAAAAAAATTAATCATCTTTCTTTGCCTGAGAGAAAACAAGCAACCTTAAAGCTTTCAGAAATTACTCCATTTATTAATGATAATTTAAATAAATTAACTGGTTCATCACTTGGTGCCTTGACTCACAAATTTTTGGTTTATAATCATGGTAATTATCGAGCAACAAAACCTAACCCTGCCAAGCCATTATTATCAATTGAATGGAAATCAGAGAAAAACGAAAATCATCAAGATTTAAATCAAAATATAAATTTGCAAAATCTAAACCAAACACAAAAAAAGAAAAAAAATCTTTCGTGGGCTAACTCGGTTAGAGAACATGATGGTCCATCATTGATGGATTACGATCTTCTGCGTTTGACTGATTATACAAAAGAAACCACTGATGCAATCGAAAATAAATCAAAAGAAATTATTGAAGCATCCAAAATTCACCAACAAGAAAAACAAAAAGAATCTTTAGTTACTTGGCTTTTAAGAATGGCTCCAAGAAAATTGTATACCAATTTTGCTTTAACCGATACACCCGAATTTGCTAATGGTCTTTATCAACAAAACTGTCTCTTAGAGAAAACAATAACGCGTATCAATTCAAAAATCGAGAATGCTTCTCCAGAAATCTGCTCAAAGCTTGAATACAACAACGATCATTTATTAATTA